>CALIUG010000219.1 GCA_938048755.1 uncultured Alphaproteobacteria bacterium | reverse complement strand
ACCTATGCGGACGGCAAAACTCTGGCAACCGGCCTGGAAGAGATTCGCGCCGACGGTCCCGACACCGTCGTTCTTGTGCAAAAAGAGGTCAACTTCGACCTGCCGTTCCACCTTTCCGGAGTCGGCCTCATCATCGGCCCTGATGGAACAACCGATTGGGAGGCCGCGCCGGGGTCGGGTCCTTATGTGCTGGAGGAGTTCACGCCGGGCATCAACTTCATCGGCCGCAAGTATGAAAACTATTACCGCGAGGATGACGGCTTCTTCGATTCCGTCGAAATCCTGAACATCGAAGATCCGGCTTCCCGTGCAAGCGCACTTCTGGGCGGCTCGGCCGACGTGATCGCCCAACCGGATGCACGTTCTGCAGGAATGCTGAACCAGACTGCGGGTTACAGCTTGCTCGAGGTGCCGGGCACAACGCATTACATGACCGCCATGCGAACCGACCTTGATCCCTTCACGGACAACAACCTGCGCTTGGCAGTGAAGTACGGCATCAAGCGTCAGGAAATCGTAGACAAGATTTTCGGTGGTTACGGTTATGTCGGCAACGACCACCCCATCGGGCGTAACCAGCAGTTTTTCAATACCGAACTGCCCCAACGTGAATACGATCCCGACAAGGCGACCTATTACCTCAAGCAGGCCGGGTTCGACAGCATCGACCTGACGCTGGATGCCAGCGACGGCGCTTTTGCCGGCTCTGTCGACATGGGCGTGCTGATGGCCGAATCCATGCGGCCGACCGGCATCAACATGGACGTCAACCGTGTTCCCGGTGACGGTTACTGGTCGGATATCTGGCTCGTTGCGCCGTGGTGCTGCGTTTACTGGAACGGTCGTCCCACGGTCGACTGGATGCTTTCGGGCAGCTACGTCTCGACATCCTCGTGGAACGACACCTACTTCAAGAACGAGCACTTCGACGCCACGCTTGCTGCAGCACGCGGTGAACCCAATCAGGAACTCCGCAAGGAGATGTACTTCGAGCTCCAGGAGATCCTGAACATGGAGGGTGGCACCACGGTCATAGCCTTTGCCAGCTCGCTGATCGGCGCTTCGGATGCCCTGGGTCACGGACCGGTCGGGGGTTCACGTCGCATGGATGACAGCCGCCTGTCGCGCCGCTGGTGGTTCAACGCCTGATTGATTGTTCTGTCGGTAATCTCGCTGACGGAGCAATACTGTTGAAGCCGGTGACCGCATCGTTCGGTCGCCGGCTTCCTTATGCCGGAGTGTCTCAGCGATGGCGCAACCACAGCCCAGACCTGTCCGAGAGATCGAGCATGTCTGGATTCCCATGTACGACGGCACGCGGTTGTCTGCGCGCATCTGCTTGCCTGCAGGGCCTGAGACGGCTCTGGTTCCGGCCATTCTTGAATACATCCCCTACCGCAAGCGCGACATGGTGCGTGCCCGCGATGAGCGGAACCATCCGGTCTTTGTTGCTGCCGGATACGCCTGCCTGCGTGTCGACATGCGTGGTTCCGGCGATTCTGAGGGTCTGATGGCCGATATGTATGGCCGTCACGAACTGGACGACGTCCTTGCCGTCATCGACTGGATCGCCGCACAGCCCTGGTGCGATGGTTCGGTCGGGATGATGGGTACGTCCTGGGGTGGCACGGCCAGCATGCAGGCAGCTGCGCGCCGCCCCGAAGCCTTAAAGGCGATCCTTGCGGTCTGCGCCACCGACAACCGGTTTGATGACGATATCCATCACATGGGCGGCTGCCTGCTGACCGATACGGTGGAATGGGGGGCGACCCTGCCTGCGATCCTGGCTTCGCCGCCTGATCCTGAAACCGTCGGCGAAGCCTGGCGCGCTATGTGGATGGAGCGTCTGGACAACTTAGCTTTCCCCCTGGAGCAATGGATTGCTCACGAGACCCGAGATTCCTACTGGCGCAACGGTGCCGTTAACGAGGAACCCGGCGCGATTGCCTGTCCCATCCTTCTGGTGGGGGGCTGGTTCGATCGCTACAGCAACACGGTGATGAACCTGATGGCGCGCAGCCATGAACGTTGCTGGGGCATTATCGGTCCCTGGAGCCATCATTATCCCGATGTCGCCAGTCCGGGGCCTGGCATCGACTTCCAAGGCGAAGCAATCCGCTGGTGGGACCGCTGGCTCAAGGGCAGGGACACCGGGATTGACCGGGAGCCACGGTTGCGTGTCTGGATGCAATCCTGGGACGCTCCCCGTGACCGCATCGATCCGCGTTCCGGACAATGGGCAGGCTTCCAGAGCTGGGCTGACAGCCATCGGGAATTCTGGCTCACTGAAAGCGGACTTGTTGAAGAAAAGAGCGGTGAGGGGACCGTGGCCGGGGTTCCCTGGTCCCTGTCGGCTGGTGCTTCGGCAGGCGACACCGGCTATTTCGGGCGCACGGGCGGGCAACCCGGGCCCCAAGAAGATGACGGCAGTTCGCTGATCTTCGAATCCGAGCCGCTCATCGAATCTCTGGACCTGCTTGGAAGTCCGGCCATCACCCTGAAGGTTGAAAGCGATCAGCCTGTCGCGACTCTGGTCGTGCGTCTGATTGATGTGCCCTCAAAAGGGGCGCCGGCGCGTGTGAGTTATGGTGTCGCAAATCTCGCCCAGACGGATCGCGGCACGACGGTCCGGTCCATGAAACCCGGAGAACCCCGCGCACTGGATCTGGTGCTTCACAACACTGCCTACCGGTTCGAACCGGGGCATCGTCTGCGGATTGCGGTTTCCAGCTCGTACTGGCCCATGATCTGGCCTTCGCCCCGGCCTGTGACTCTCACCCTGCATCTGGGTGAGACGTGCCTGCGCCTCCCTCTGGCACCGGAACAGGGCTGTTCGGGTCGGCCGGTTTCCTTTGCCGGGCCCGTCCTGCGCGATCAATCGGACAGCTTCGTCCCCCAAGCCCTGCCGGCCCTGGAGCGCGGAGCCGATGAGGGTGTGATGTGGTGGAACCAGCCTGCCATATGGATCGGGCTTGAGAAGATTGCGCTCGACTTCGGGTTTGAGACCAACGCCCGGCATGGCGTCCGGGGTGATGATCCTCTGAGCGCATCAACCCGGTTCGAACATCGGATGTATTTCCGCAGGGAAGGCCTGGAGATCGAAATCCGAAGTTTCGCACAGCTTGCCGCGACGTCAGGGCATTATCGTGTCGAAGGCCACCTGACGGCTTACGAGAACGGCACCCGTGTTTTCGAGCGTTCGTGGAACCCGGAGATCCCGCGCACCTGCTCCTGAAATCGGTTCAGATGGCGAACGAGGTTCCGCAGCCGCAGGAGGAGGTGGCGTTGGGATTGTCCAGCGTGAAGTAGCTGCCTTCCAGGTTCTGGATGAACTGGAGCGTGGAGCCGTTGAGATACTGCAGCGAGATATCGTCGATCACGACCCTGGCGCCATCAACGACGATTTCGATATCGCCTTCTTCGGGGCCTTCATCAACCTTGAAATGGTACTGGAATCCTGAACAGCCGCCGCCGGTCACGACAATGCGCAACCTGCCTGCCCCGGGATCGCCATGTTCAGCGGCCATGATCTGGCCGATGCGCGCGGCGGCGTCCTGTGTGACAATGATTCCGTCCTGGCTCGTGATGTCGGTCATGCTTTCTGGTACTCCATGCTCTTCAATGTAGGGACGGCGCTTGCCAAGTCAATTCACCAGAACGACAGATTGCCCCGGGACACAGGAATCACTAGGTTCCGCGCCATGACAGATGGATGCCTTGCGCCTTATGCATGCGACCCCGGCCAGAGCCGCGGCCGGCGCTTTGCCGAGCCTGAAAGCCAGAGTCGATCCGTCTTTCAGCGTGATCGTGACCGGATCGTGCACTGCCGGTCTTTCCGGCGCCTGATGCACAAGACCCAGGTCTTCATTGCCACCGAGGGCGATCATTATCGCACCAGACTGACGCACAGCCTGGAGGTCGCCCAGATTGCCCGTTCGGTCTCGCGCTCGCTGATGTTGAACGAGGATCTGGCCGAAGCGTTGGCGCTTGCCCACGATCTTGGCCACACCCCCTTTGGCCATGCCGGGGAAGATGTGCTGGACGAGGCCATGGCGCCGTGGGGCGGGTTCGACCACAACGTCCAGACCATGCGCATCCTGACTGAACTTGAAACGCGCTATGCCGACTTCGACGGGCTCAATCTGACCTGGGAGACCCTGGAAGGTGTGGTCAAGCACAACGGTCCCATCAGTCCTCCCGTGCCTCCGGCCATTGGCGACTACAATGCGGTCCATGACCTGGAAGTCGATACCTTTGCGGGTGCCGAGGCTCAGGTTGCCGCCCTGGCGGATGATATCGCCTATCACAGCCACGATATCGATGACGGTTTGCGGGCAGGGCTCTTCACTCTGGAAGGGCTGCTGGAAGCGCCGCTGGCCGGGGATGCGGCGCGTGATGTCATGGCGCGCTATCCCGATATCGAGCTCGACAGGCAGGTGCAGGAAACGGTGCGGCGCATCATCAATCGGCTGGTTGGCGATTTGACCGAGGAATCGCGCTTGAGGATTGCCGAAAGCGGGGTATGTTCGCCCGATGATGTGCGTTGGTACGGATCACCCGTGATTGCCTTCAGTCCACCCATGGCCGAGGCCAACATGGCGCTGAAATCCTGGTTGTTTACCAACATGTACCACCATGAGCGCGTGACACTGGGCAGGCAGGGTGCGACCCGGATCGTTCGTGACCTGTTCGAGCGGTTTCGTGCCAACCCCGGAATGTTGCCACAGGAATGGCAGGGGCGTCTGGAACGACGAAGCGAGGCGGCCCGCATGCGGGTTGTGGCGGACTACATCGCGGGCATGACGGATCGTTTTGCTCAGGAAGAACATGAACGTGTGATGGCTTAAAAATATGAATGTTTACAGCGAGTTCACAGATAAAATTCAAGCTGTGATTCAGGATATGAAGGACGCTGGTGAGATCGCCGGAGAGGTCGATGCGTCACGTGTCCTGGCAGAGCCTCCGCGCGATCTCAGCCATGGTGATGTGGCAACCAACGCGGCGCTCGTTCTCTCGAAGGCCGTGGGCATGAAGCCGCGCGACCTGGCGGATATGATTGTTCCTCGCATCGCTGCGGACGCCAATGTCACCAGTGCTGAAGTTGCCGGCCCCGGATTCGTGAACATCCGGCTCTCGGACGACTTCTGGCGGGATCGCTTGCGTGAACTCCTGAAGGTGGGGCCGGCTGCGCAGATTCCTGATGTCGGCAAAGGGCGCACTGCAAATGTCGAGTATGTCTCGGCCAATCCGACGGGCCCGATGCATGTCGGACACGCGCGGGGTGCAGTCTATGGCGATGCCCTGGCGGCTCTTCTCGAAGCGGTCGGTTACGATGTGACGCGCGAATACTATGTCAACGACGCGGGCGCACAGGTCGACACACTGGCCTGGTCTGCCTATCAACGTTACCGTCAGGCACTGGGCGAAACCGTTGCAGAAGAGGCGTTCGAGGGCCTGTATCCCGGCGAATACCTGATTGAGGTAGGCGAAGCGCTCGCCCGAGAGCATGGTTCAGCGCTCAAGGAGGCGGTCGGTGACGCGGTGCGTGGTGATGGCGACCTGCCGGAAGCCCTCATCCCCGTGCGCGATTTCACCATCAACGCGATGATGGATCTGATCCGCTCGGACCTGGCCGGTGTCGGAATCAAGCAGGACGTCTTCAGCTCCGAGAACGCCATGGTGCAGTCCGGAGGTATCGAGGCCTGCCTGAAGAAGCTGGAAGACAAGGGCCTGATCTATACCGGCGTGCTCGAGCCGCCCAAGGGCATGAAACCCGATGACTGGGAACCCGTGCCCCAGACCCTGTTCCGATCGACCGATTTTGGTGATGATCTCGATCGTCCGCTCAAGAAGTCGGACGGCAGTTGGACCTATTTCGCGCCTGACATTGCCTATCACAACAGCAAGGTTGAGCGCGGTTTCGACCTGATGATCAACATCTTTGGCGCCGATCACGCCGGCTATGTCAAACGCCTGAAGGCATCCGTCGCAGCACTCTCCGACGGCAAGGCGGATTTCGATATCCTTCTGACCCAGCTCGTCAATCTCTACGAAAACGGCGAACCGTTCCGCATGTCGAAGCGGGCCGGGCGTTTCATCACCCTGCGGGATGTCGTCGATGCCGTGGGCAAGGACGTGTTGCGCTTCATCATGCTGACTCGCAAGGTCGAAGCACCGCTTGATTTCGACCTGGTGAAGGTCAAGGAGCAGTCCAAGGACAATCCGGTTTTTTATGTCCACTATGCTCATGCGCGGATCTGTTCGGTTCTGCGCAATGCGGCAGAAGCAGGATTCGACGTCTCCGGACTTGATTGCGCCGATCTTTCGTTCCTGAAGGATGAAGCAGAAATCGCGCTGATTCGGGCGCTTGCGCGCTGGTCGCGTGTTGTCGAGGGCGCGGCGGAATCCCATGAAGTTCACAGAATTTCCACCTACCTTTATGAGGTTGCCTCGGAGTTTCACGGGCTGTGGAACAAGGGAAGGGATGATCCGTCCCTGAGATTTCTTGTGGAGGGGCAGGCCGACCTGACACGTGCAAGGCTTGCGTTGATCGATGGTGTCAGGCAGGTGATAGCGGAAGGGCTTGATCTGTTTGGCGTCGAGCCTATGGAGGAGATGCGCTGACCATGCGGCGCGAACCAAAATTGTTTTCGGGCGCTCCTGCTGCCCCTGAGACAGATGCACCTGCCGCGCAGATGGAAGTCGCGCCGCAGCGTCCACCTGCGCCGCCGCCACAGGCGCCCCAGCCGGAAGAGGATTCCGAAAGGAAACGTCGCCGTTTCCCGTTCGTCTGGCTGATCGTTCTCCTGGTCCTGGCTGGCGTGGGTTACGGGGGATGGAAAGGGTATCAGGTCCTCCAGGGAACGCCGACGGCATCTACCGAGGTACCGTTGCTCACGGCTGATACCACCGCGTTCAAGACCGAGCCGGACGATCCTGGCGGCATGGAGGTCGACAATCAGGGAACCCTGATTCTTGAGGAAACCCTCTCGGGCGAAGAAGCCGGTGACTTTGAAGTGCTGCTGCCCGAGCCCGAAGAACCTCTGGTGGTGGAGGTCGAAAGTAGTGATGGCGTGATCGATGTCGAGGCTGCACCGATCGTTTCTGACCCGATCTTTACGGCCGAAGAAGTGACGACGCTGGTTGATGAAGTTCTCGCGGAGGCCAATGCGCCGACCCCGATTCCGATTCCGGGGCTCAAGCCCGATCCACCGACAGAGGCGCCATCGGACATCACGGAAGTCGCGGCAGCGGAAACCACCTTAGATACTGCTTCGGGCATGTCCTTTGATGACGTGGCCGCATCCATTGATACAGGGAACGCGGGTTCGGTCGCTGTTCCCGAACCGGAAGTCTCTGATGGGCCCGTGGAGGAAGTGACCTCTGTTGCTGCGCTGCCCGAGACTGGTGGTGTGGTGCGCGTGCAGATCGCTGCCTATTCATCGCGCGAAGCAGCGGACACGGCCTGGGCCCGTCTCTTTCGCAACCACACGGATCTACTCGCTGATCAGGAGGCTCTGATCATGGAGGCCGTGATCTCGGGAACCTCATTCTTCCGTCTTCAGGTCGGTGCCTATGACACCAAGGCCGGAGCCGAAGCCTTGTGTGCTTCGCTCAAGCAGCGGGATGTCGATTGCCTTGTTGTAGGGCCCTGATCCGTTGCCACGCGCCCTGATCACGGACCTTGAAGGAACGACCCTGTGCGATGCTGAGCGTGCATTCCTGAAGAGTCATGATCCGTTGGGGATCATTCTCTTCGCGCGAAACATTGAAAATACGAAGCAACTTGTTGACCTAACGATAGAATTTCGCTCTGTCGTTGGCCGATCCAATGCGCCGGTCATGATCGATCAGGAAGGCGGGCGCATCGCTCGTCTGCGTGAACCGGAATGGTGGTCGGGCATTGCTCCGTTCCGCCTCGGCCTGGCCGGAGAGGAAGCCTCATGGCTAGCTGGCCGCCTGCTTGCGCACGACATGGCTGCGATTGGTGTCGATGTCGACTGCGCTCCCTGCCTCGATCTGCGTGTCGCGGGTATGCATGACGTGATCGGTGATCGCGCCTTTGGTGAGACGCCGGAGCGCATTGTGTCCTGTGCGAGGGCCTACGCAGAAGGGCTCGAGGCTGGCGGTGTGCAGCCCTTGATCAAACATTTGCCCGGTCATGGACGTGTCGGCGTCGACCCCCATGACGTCCTTCCCGTGGCTGATGCCGACCTGGAGACGTTGCGGGCAGCCGATTTCAGGCCGTTTCAGGCACTCAAGGATCTGCCATGGGGCATGACGGCCCACGTCATCTACCGCGCCATCGACGATGCCCGACCCGCAACACAGTCGCCTGCCGTGATTCGCGACATTATCCGAGGCGAAATCGGCTTCGATGGTGTGTTGACCAGCGACGCCATCGACATGCAGGCGCTTTCGGGCAGCCATCCTGAGAGGGCCCGGCTCTCGCTGGAGGCCGGCTGCGACATCGTGATGCACTGCAATCAGCCTTTGGAAACGCGCATCGCCGTAGCGGATGTGGTCCCGGAACTCGCCGGGGACGCGCTTCGCAGGGTCAACGCAGCCCTGTCACGGAAAGCGGCACCACAGACCGGTTTCGACAGGGCCGAGGCGTTGTCACGCCTTGAAGAACTGCTGACGAGCGCAGGCGCATGAGTCTGGGTCTGGATGGCCTGCTCTATCAGATCTCGATCTGGCTCCTGCCGGCGATCACTGCGATCACCCTCCATGAGGCCGCGCACGGCTGGGTTGCCTGGAAGCTGGGCGACGATACGGCCAAGGTGCTGGGGCGCGTCACCTTCAATCCCATCCCCCATATCGACCGGTTTGGAACCATCCTGTTGCCGGGGCTTCTGCTGGTGATGGGGTCGCCCTTCCTGTTTGGCTACGCCAAGCCGGTCCCGGTGAACTTCCGGCGCCTGAACAACCCCAAGCGTGACATGGTCTGGGTGGCTGCTGCGGGGCCTGGCATCAACATCCTTATGGCGATCACTGCCGCTCTGGCACTCCATATCGTTCCTTTGGTGCCTGAAGTCGCCTCGGAATGGCTCTGGGACAACCTCAACAACGCCGTCCTGCTGAACGTCATCCTTGCTGTCTTCAACATGATCCCTCTGCCGCCCCTGGACGGGGGCAGGGTGGTCACCGGCTTGCTTCCTCGGCAGCTTGCGGTTCCCTACGCTCAGCTTCAGCGTTACGGCATGCTGATCATTATCGCGATCATTGCCCTGCCGCCGCTGATTGGCGCACAGATTGGTCGTGATCTCAGCGTGATAAGCTGGATTCTCGGACCACCCGTGCTGTATGTCATTCAGACGATCGGGATGTTGACGGGCCACGGAGGCTGAGGCGGGACCCCATGGAAGTAACAAGCGACGCCTTTGAAGATCCCTGGCCCGGTGATCAGAAGACGACCAAATCGGCCTTTATCGTCGATGTCAGCGGCTATGAAGGGCCACTGGACATCCTTCTGGCACTGGCTCGCCAGCAGAAGGTTGATCTCACGCGCATTTCCATTCTGGAACTTGCCGACCAGTATCTGAAGTTCATTGCTGAAGTCCGCGATATCCGGCTTGATCTTGCGGCCGATTACCTCGTCATGGCGGCATGGCTTGCCTATCTGAAATCGCGCCTGCTGCTGCCGGTCGATGAGGAAGAAGATCCCAGCCCTGAATCCATGGCCGAAGCACTGCAGTTCCATCTTCTGCGCCTGGAAGCTGTTCGTGATGGTGCGCGCAAGATCCTGCAGCGCCCGCAATTGGGCATCGACCTGTTCCGGTGCGGCAACGCCGAAGGTCTGCCGGTCGAGGTCGACGTGGTGTGGGACGCCTCCTTCTTTGATCTGCTCAATGCCTACGCAGACCACACACGCCGCACGGAAGGGCGTGACTGGCGGCCAAGCCCGGTTGAAGTGTTCACCATGGAGCAGGCTCTTGAGCGGCTCAGCGCCCTGGTCGGTGACCTGCCGGACTGGCGCGACATGTTTGCGCTGCTGCCAGACGAGATTAAGGGCGGCATCTTCTATCGCTCTGCGGTCAGTTCGACGCTGGCTGCCAGTCTGGAACTGACCCGGCAAGGCCGCATCGAACTGCGTCAGTCAGGGGCCTTTGAACCCATCGAAATGCGTACCCGACCGCCCAAGGAGGAGACATGAGCGCACCGTCTGACGAACTGCGCGTCATCGAAGCGCTTTTGTTTGCTTCGCCCCAGCCGGTAACAGAAGAAGACATCGCCAGCCGTTTGCCTGATGGGCTCGACGTGCCGGCTCTGCTGGCCGCGCTGCAGAAGGATTACGAGGGCAGGGGTGTGGAGCCGGTCAAGGTGGCCGGCAAGTGGTCGTTCCGCACGGCCAGCGACCTTGGTCCCCGTCTGAAGATTCGCCTGAAACAGACCCGCCGCATGTCGCGTGCTGCCCTGGAAACGCTGGCAATCATTGCCTATCACCAGCCGGTCACGCGCTCCGAGATTGAAGAGATTCGTGGCGTCGGCCTGTCGCGGGGAACATTGGACCTTCTGCTGGAGATCGGCTGGATCCGTCCTTCCGGGCGCAGACGGGTTCCCGGACGGCCGCTGCAATGGCGCACAAGCCAGGTATTTCTTGAGCATTTCGGCCTTGATTCCCTGGATGATCTGCCCGGCCGCGACGAGATGAAGGCCGCCGGCCTGCTGGATGCCAGACCAGATCTCCCGCCTGTCGGCCGCCTCCGCGATCATCTCGATCCTGATGCAGATGCCGATTCTGAAGACGACGACGAAGGTGAGGCCGCCGAAGATTGAGGCGGGCTCTTGCCGGACAATCGTCGCGTCACCACTTGAAGTTAAGAATAAGTTGCAGATAGGGTGACGGCGACATGAGAGCAAACCACCCATGACACGCCTGTCGTTCCACAACGTCAGCCACGCCTATGATGACGTCGAAGCTCTGCACGGGCTTGATTTGACCGTCGGCGATGGCGAGATCGTCTGCCTGGTCGGGCCCTCGGGTTGTGGCAAGACCACGGCCCTGCGCCTTGCCGCCGGACTGGAACGTTTGGACCAGGGTGAAATCCGCATTGCCGACACGGTTGTTGCAGGCTCGGGCAGGGACCTTGCCCCCGAAGAACGCGGTGTCGGGCTCGTGTTCCAGGATTTTGCCCTGTTTCCGCATATGACAGTTGCCGAGAATGTGGCCTTTGGGCTTCAGCGCAAGGGGGCCGCCGACCGCCGCGATAAGGTCGCGACTCTCCTGAAGCAGGTTGGTCTTGAAGGGTATGGCGAAAAACACCCTCATATGCTCTCAGGCGGCGAGCAGCAAAGGGTGGCTCTTGCGCGGGCTCTTGCGCCGGAACCACGAGTCTTGCTGCTGGACGAGCCGTTTTCCGGCCTTGATGTCAGGCTGCGCGAGGAAGTCAGGGATGAAACCCTGCGGATCCTCAGGAGCGTCGGGGCCGCGGCTCTGATCGTCACCCACGATGCAGAAGAAGCGATGTACATGGGGGATCGCATTGCTGTGCTGCAACGTGGCCGTCTGGTGCAGGCAGGCACGCCCGAAGCGATTTACCGCCATCCGGCCTCGGCCTTTGTCGCCAAGTTCCTGGGCGATGTGAACTGGCTGCACGGCATCGTGCATGCCGGCCGGGCGCAATCGCCGATCGGTGATGTTGCGGCCACCGGCATCGCTGAAGGCGAACGTGTCGATGTTCTGGTGCGACCCGAAGGCCTGCATCTCTGCAGCGAGGCGGGTGCGGAGGGAAGTGGAGCCCGTGTTCTCTCCAACCATTTGCTCGGCCATTCAAGCCTGGTCATGCTGCAGTTGGACGATGGCAACCAGCTGCGTGCGCGTATTACCGGTGGAGAGCCACCCAAGCCGGGTGCGGATGTCCGCATTCGCATCGAGGATGACGCAGTTTTCGTCTTTCCATGCGGTCGGGCAGACACGCCGATCTGACGTCTGACAGCTCGAGAAAGTCGGTCTGGCGCGATTTCGCCACAGTTTGGCGGGACACTTGCCGTGAAGTTTAGGGCGATTTGCTCTGGCAGCGGCTTGCCAAGACCATTATATGTTTCCCTTCAAACGGGCGAGCCGCCACCAGGGTGGTTCGCAAAAACCGAAGAAAAAGTGAGGCTCGCAAATGGGTGCATTCAGTATTTGGCATTGGCTGATCGTTCTGGTCATTGTCCTTCTGTTGTTCGGTCGTGACCGGATTCCGAAACTTGCCGGCGATCTCGCCAAGGGCATCAAGGAGTTCAAGAGCGGCATGAAGGACGAAGAAGCGTCCAAGACCGTTGAGGACACGCCGCCCACCATCGAGGGCAGCACCACAACCACCACGGCGGACAATAGTGCCACCAAGGATCAGACCGTCACCCGCTAGGGTGTGAAGGCACTTCGTCATGTTGGACATCGGCTGGTTCGAGATGGCAGTGATCGGCGGCTTGCTGCTGATCGTTGTCGGACCCAAGGATCTTCCCAGGGTGCTGCGGACCGTTGGTATCTGGACGGGCAAGGCACGCAAACTGGCGCGTGATTTTCAACGGACCCTGGATGATTATGCCAAGGACGCCGATCTTGACGGTGTGAAAAAGGCCGTAGAGACGCCGATGAAGGCCAAGAAGGCGATGGCAAGCGCGCTTGACCCCACAGGAACCTTGAAAAAGGAACTGACGGGCGTCGACAGCGATCTGCGCAAGAACCTGAAGGAAACGTCCGAAGCGGTGTCGGGTAAAGCCGACGAAGCGACCGTTGATCCGACCACACCGGAGCGCCCGGCTGTGGCTTCGCCATCGGCATCGGTGGCGAACCAGCCGGCGCCTGCAGAAAAACCCAAAGCCGAGGCCGGCAGCACATCGTGATCAAGGATATTGACGATACCAAGCTGCCGTTGCTGGAGCACCTGGTTGAGTTGCGCCGCCGCCTTGTGCGCAGCGCGATTGTCATCCTGATCACCTTTCTGCCGTGCTTTTACTTCTCTCAGGATGCCTTCAACTTCCTCGCTGTTCCCCTGCTCAAGGCGTACAACCTTGAGGAAGCGGCTGACTGCAGCCCGAATTCAGAGGCGGACTGGTTTGACCAGACAATCCAGGACATCAACGACCTCTTCATCGAAGGGGATCAGCAACAGAATGATGAGGAGTGTCTGGAAGGCGCGGTTGTCGAAGGTCAGACCACGACAGTCTCGGATGATGGCAGCCCGAAACGCCGGTTTATTTTCACGAGTCCTCAGGAGGCCTTTCTTACCAATGTGAAGGTGGCCTTCTTCATGTCCTTGTGTATCTCCTTGCCGTTCCTTGTTTTTCAACTCTGGTCGTTTGTTGGACCGGGGCTCTATCGCAAGGAAAAGAAAGTTGTCCTGCCGTTCATGCTTGTGTTTCCCGTGCTGTTCACGCTCGGGGCGGCGATGGTTTACTATGTCTTCTTTCCTGTGGCGCTGGAGTTTTTCCTGACCTTTGAGCAGGCTCCTGGCGCGGGAGGCGAAGTACCAACTATCGAAATGGAAGTGCGGGTCAGCGAGTATTTCTCGTTGCTGCTCAAGCTCCTGTTTGCCTTTGGCATCAGTTTCCAGCTTCCGCTCGTGATAACGCTGTTGGCGCGTACTGGCATGGTCACTGCCGAGGGCCTCAAGGAAAAACGCAAGTACGCCATTGTGGGTGTGTTTGTTCTGGCCGCGGTCATTACGCCGCCGGATCCCTTCAGTCAGTTGGGCCTCGCCTTGCCGATGATCCTGCTCTACGAGATTTCGATCTGGTGCGCGCGGATTACCGAGCGCAAGAAGGCCGCGCAGCGTTCCGAGGAAGAGGAAGAAGAGACCGCCGAGGCCTCGGTGGACTCCTCCGATGACCTGTCTGATCTCGAAGAGACGGACTTCAATCCTACCCGTTGATTGATGCTGCCTGTGGACCGCTCCCTTAGGGGGTCTTATACAGGCCGCCCGAAAGGAGAGGACCCATGCACGACATCGCCTGGATACGCGAAAATCCCGAAGCCTTTGATGCTGCCTGCGCCAAGCGCGGGCTCGAGGCGCAGTCGTCTGAAATCCTCGCGCTCGACCATTCCGTGCGTCAAGCCAAGACTTCGGTTCAGGAACTCCAGCAGCGCCGCAACGAACTTTCCAAGCAGATCGGCCAGGCCAAGGCCAAGGGCGATGATGCCGAGGAAGCGATGGCCGAAGTCGCGGCTCTCAAGGACGAAATGGCCGGACTGGAGGAGCGTGAAACATCGATCGCGCAGGTTCTGAACGACCTGCTGGCGGGCATTCCCAACTGTGTCGATGATGAAGCACCCGAAGGTCTGGATGAGGCCGACAATGTCGAGATCCGCCGTTGGGGTGAGCCCACGATCTTTGCGTTCGATCCCAAGGATCACAGTGATCTGGGGACTGACCTTGGTTTGATGGATTTTGATCTGGGTGCGGAACTCTCCGGGGCACGGTTTGTCGTGCTGACGGGAGCCTTGGCCCGGCTCGAGAAAGCGCTCGCCCTCTTCATGCTCGATGTCCACACACAGGAGTTCGGCTATACCGAGGTCTCCACGCCGCTCCTGGTGCGCCCGGAGGTGGCTTATGGCACGGGCAATTTGCCGAAGTTTGCCGATGACCTGTTTCAGACGACCGACGGGCGTTATCTGATCCCGACCGCGGAAATGACACTGACCAATCTGGTGCGCGAGAAGATTGTCGAAGAAGAGACTCTGCCTAAACGGCTGACCGCCTTCACGCCCTGTTTCCGGTCCGAGGCCGGGTCGGCCGGGCGCGATACCAAGGGCATGATCCGCCAGCACCAGTTCTGGAAGGTGGAGCTGGTCTCGATCACAACGCCTGAGCAGTCCGAAGAAGAGCATCAGCGTATGACGTCGGCTGCTGAGACGATTCTGCAGCGCCTGAAGCTGCCGTACCGGGTCATGAATCTGGCAGCGGGCGACATCGGGTTCTCGGGTCGGCGCACCTATGACCTGGAGGTTTGGCTGCCGGGGCAGGATGCCTATCGCGAGATTTCCAGCTGTTCGAACTGCGGTGACTTCCAGGCCCGACGCATGCGGGCGCGGTGCCGTCCCAAGGGCGAGAAGAAGACCCGTTTCGTCCACACGCTGAACGGTTCGGGCATTGCGGTGGGCCGTGCGCTTGTCGCTGTTCTGGAGAACTATCAGCAGGAAGATGGCTCGATCCTGATTCCTGATGTCCTGGCCCCGTACATGCAGGGCCTCAACCGCATCGAAAAGGCAGCATAATGGCCAATCCCCGGATCCTCGTGACGAACGACGACGGCATCGAGGCATCGGGTCTTGCGTGCCTGGAAGCCATTGCCGGCGAACTCTCCGATCAGGTCTGGGTTGTTGCGCCCGCAACCGAACAGAGCGGCAAGGGGCACTCGATCTCCCTTGGAAACCCGCTGCGCCTTCGCCCCTTTGGTGAGCGCAGGTTCAGTGTCGATGGCTCCCCGGCTGATTGCGTCATGATGGGCATTCGCCACGTGATGGCCGACGGTGGTGTTGATCTTGTGCTCTCGGGCGTCAATCGCGGCGCCAATCTGGCCGATGACGTGACCTATTCGGGAACGGTTGCTGCGGCCATGGAGGGTACGCTGCTGGGTGTGCGTTCCATCGCCTTCAGCCAGGAGTACCGCAAGGGCGAATCGATCCACTGGGATACCGCGCGTGCCCATGGTGCCGATGTGGCGCGCAGGCTGCTGTCGACCGATTGGGAACGTGGTGTGCTGATGAACGTCAACTTTCCCCCCGTTGTCGCTGCCGAGGTGGCCGGAGTCGAGGTCTGCCGTCAGGGTCAGCATAACTTTGCCGACCTGAAGCCCGAGAAACGTACCGATCCCTTCGGCCGCGACTATTTCTGGACCAGCGGCTGGGGCATGGATGTCCGGGAAACACAGGAGGGGACCGACCTGCATGCGGTTCTTGAAGGACGCATCTCCGTGACGCCCATTGCGCTCGACATGACGCACGATCCCATGCTGGAGCGGCTTTCGACCGTGTTTGCGTGATGACCGAGTCCGGCGTCATCCGGCTTCTGATGGAACTGCGCGGGCAGGGCGTCACCGACATGCGCGTCCAGAACGTTTTTGAGGCGATACCGCGTGATCGCTTCGTTCCGGAGGATCTGGTTGATCAGGCCTGGGACAATGTCGCCCTGCCCATCGGCTGCGGACAGACCATCAGCCAGCCCATCGTGGTTGCCCTGATGACTCAGAAGCTGGCTTTGAGTGAACGGATGCGTGTGCTCGAGATCGGAACAGGATCGGGCTATCAGGCTGCGATTCTCTCGCGCCTGGTGCGCCGGGTTTACACCGTCGAACGCCACGCAGACCTGCTGGTGACGGCCCAGAAGCGCTTTGATGCGCTGAAACTCCACAACATCACGACTCTGAAGGCTGATGGATCCAGAGGATGGCCCCAACAGGCGCCGTTCGACCGAATCATCGTGACGGCTGCGGCTGCCCGGATGCCTGAGCACCTGCTTGACCAACTCACACCTGACGGCATCATGGTTGTGCCGGTAGGCGAAGGAACCTGGGATCAGAAGCTCTATTGCGTGCAGCGCCATGAGGACGGCTATGACAGCGAGGCGTTTTTGGACGTGCGGTTTGTTCCTCTTTTGGAAGGCCGTGAAGGTCGCCCCGTGGAGCGCTGATCCGTGACCCCGGTACGATACGCTCTCCTTGCCGGAATTCTGCTTCTTGCTGCCTGCTCGCAGTCACCAGCTCCTGTAACCTTTGGTGGGGGCAACTCGGTGAACTCCGGCGCTGTTCCACCTCTGCCTCCCGATCCGCCGGCCAGCCGCGTTCTCACCAAGGTGCCGCCGTTACCTGGATTGAAGCCCCCGACACCGGGCGAACAGGCAACGGTCACCGCCGTCAGTTCCGACCATGCCGATGATCTGATCTCGCGCATCGAAGACATCCTGTTTGCCGATGCCAACGCGCCGGAACCTGAGCCCGTTGTCGAGGAGGTTGTGACCACGACCGCTGGAACGGTCTCGGTCATCACGGTCGAGCGGGGTGATTCGGTCTATGGCTTGTCGCGGCGGCTGGGTGTCACGCCACGTGAGATCATCGAAGCGAACGGTCTGGACGCACCCTACGAGCTTCTGGTCGGTCAACGCCTGACCATTCCCGGAACCGAAACCACGACTGTTGCCTTGGCTGAAGAGAATGCATTGCCCGAGGTTCCCGCCGGCGTGGTGACGGAAATCCCGGAACCGGCAGCGCGTGGCGACCTCCAGTTCATCTGGCCGGTTGATGGTCCCATCATCTCGACTTACGGCCCCAAGACGGATGGTTTCCACAACGACGGCATCAACATCGCCGCACCCGCAGGATCGCCCGTGGTTGCCGCCGAAGACGGCGTGGTCGCCTATACCGGCGATGAACTGCGCGGATACGGCAATCTGGTCCTGGTCAAACATGCCGACGGCTGGGTCAGCGCCTATGCCCACAATGCCCAGGTTCTGGTCGCGCGGGGGCAGACCGTGCTGCGCGGGGACATCATCGCCAGTGTCGGGGCCAGTGGCGGTGTCGATACACCGCAATCCCATTTCGAGCTGCGCAGGGGGACCGAAGCGGTCGACCCCGTGCCCTACCTCAACAATCTCTGACCCAGACGTCCGGCAAGGTCCTGGATGAACTGCCAGGCCACGCGGCCGGACCGGGCACCGCGTCCGGTTTGCCAGGCGATCGCCTGGGCACGCAGATCGTCGGCATCGATCTTGAGACCAAAGTGATCGACATAGGCCTGGACAATGGCCAGATAGGTCGGCTGGTCACAGCCGTGAAAGCCCAACCAGAGGCCGAAACGATCGGACAAGGAGACCTTTTCCTCCACCACTTCGGCCCGATTGATCGCCGTGGAGCGTTCGTTCTCCATCATGTCGCGCGGCATCAGGTGGCGACGGTTGGAGGTGGCGTAGAAGATCACATTGTCGGGACGCCCCTCGATACCGCCTTCCAGGACGGCCTTCAGGGACTTGAAGGTTGCATCATCGGTTTCGAACGAAAGGTCGTCACACAACAGCAGACAACGGCGGTCCGAGCCGCGTAGGCGCCCGAGCAAGCCGGGGAGGGAGCCGATGTCCTCGCGATGGATTTCGATCAGCGCCAGTGCTCCCGGTGTTTCCTGGTTGATCGCGGCATGCACGGATTTGACCAGGCTGGATTTTCCCATGCCACGCGCACCCCAGAGAAGTGCGTTGTTGGCGGGCAACCCCTGGCCAAAGCGCTGCGTGTTGGCCAGCAGCAGTCCCTTGACCATGTCCACGCCCTTGAGCAGATCAAGCGGCACGCACTGGACTTCGTGGACGGCCTTCAGGGTGCCGGACTCAGCATCCCAGACAAAGGCGTCGGCCTCCTTGAAGTCGTCATCGCGGGTCTCAGGAGGGGCCAGACGCTCCAGGGCATCGGCAATGCGGGCAAGCAGGTG
>CALIUG010000218.1 GCA_938048755.1 uncultured Alphaproteobacteria bacterium | reverse complement strand
AGCGGGTTGGTGACCGGGCGCTTCCGGGACCAGTAACCGGGGAAATCGCTCCGCTGTTTATGTTTGTTCCCTCAAGCGCCGGGCGTTCGCTCCGCTCACTCGGCTTCCGGGCCTGACCGGCCCGCCGGTGCGGTCGCACCGGTCGGCGGCCGCTTCGCTCTCGCCGCCGATTGCCTGCTCACCAGCGGTGCAGGGTGCTGGACGAACGGGTGGTGTGGTTCGAACATCCCTGCGTCTCTGCGTGAAAACCTCTCCTGCACTGACCGTAGGGCACCGCCACATCCATTTTTCGTCATGGCCCCACTTGATGGGGCCACCCATGCCTGAGGCCGGGAAAGCAACGTCGACGGGTTGTGTGTGCACAGTTGACGCCGAACCATCCAGTAGCGCGTGATTTGCGTTCACCGGTATGGGTCGCCCGGTCAAGCCGGGCGATGACGGTTGGTTTTAAAAACACATCGGGCCCATGACGGGGGTCATGGGCCCGGTGCGCTTTAAGGAGGGTGCTCCGCCCACCTCCGGTCACCAGGGGCTAAAAAGGACCAAAGGCGGGTGGAACCATACGCGGAATCAATTGGGGGGAATCCCGCGCATTCATGACGGTACCGACCTCGACCCAGCGCACCAGGGGCTGGAAAGAACACCGGATCAAAGCCGGTACCGAACGTGTTGGGTGCATGGCACCCGAATCTCGTTTCAGGCTTCGGGATGGAAACCATCCCGCCCGGCGCCTGAGGGCCGGCCATCAGAAAGAAGTGCTTCACCCGCCCCCGACTACCAGGGGCTGAAAAAAGAGCCGGGAGCGGGCAAAGCGATGCATGGGGCTTGGGGTTACCCACGCATGTGGCGGAAGTTCTTCATCATCTCGTCCAGCGTGGCGCGCTGTTCGTTGTCGAGAACTTCGTAGAGATCACCGACCGCGCCCTTGAGTTCGCTGACGGTGGCAAGGCCGGTCTCCATGTGCTGTTCGGCACGGTCCAGCGCCTCGATCACGTTTTCGGGCTGGCCCATCTCGGCCAGCGCATCGCACATGGCCGCACGCTGCTGGGCAGCGTCCTCGAGCACACCGACGGTGTTGTTCCAGGCCGGAAGCTGCGCGTCGGTGAGGTCGAGCTGGTTCTAGACATAGAGGGTCATCATTTCCATCTTCATGGCCCGGTCGCCGTCGCAATGGCTCCCGAACATGCCACCCTCGTGACCGTCACCGCTGTTGGCCGCCAGGGCCGCACCGGTCAGGCCGACAGCAACAACCCCGGCCAGGTAAACTGCATTGGTACGTTTCATTGTCTTCATCCTCTCTGTTTGGTCCCTATGCAGGTCGGGTTGTTGTTGAGCGCTTCACCCGCTCTCTGCATGCAAACAAGATGGCGGGCCTCTGTGTCGCGTGCGTTGCGCAAAAGGTGTCATCGGGTAACGTTGTGTAACGAAAACCGGCGTTTGAACGTCTCTGTTACACAGCGTTACAAACTTCCCCTGTGCCGGGGCCCCGAAACCGCTATCTGGAGGGCATGAACACCGTGCCAACCATTCTTGTCGTTGATGACGACCCCGAGATTCGCGAGCTGCTGGCCCGCTTCCTGGAGAAGCACAGCCTGGCCTGCATCACTGCGCCCGATGGCGAACGTGCGCTGCGCGAAGTGCGCGACCGCGATATCGACCTGGTGGTGCTGGATCTGATGCTGCCCGGGGATGACGGCTTCGAGATCTGCCGCAAGCTGCGCCAGATCTCCACCGTGCCGGTCATCATGCTGACGGCCCTGGCCGAAGACACCGACCGCATCGTGGGCCTGGAGCTGGGTGCCGATGACTACGTCACCAAGCCGTTCAACCCGCGCGAACTGCTGGCGCGCATCCGTGCCGTGCTGCGCCGCGTCTCGGGCCAGCCGGCCGAAGACGGCAACGACGCACGGTATGCCTTCGGCGGCTGGAAGATCGACACTGCCAGGCGCGAACTGTTCGATCCCGAAGGCACGCTGATCACCCTGACGGCGGGAGAGTACGACCTGCTGATCGCGTTTCTGGAACATCCCCGGCGCGTGCTCGATCGCGATCAGTTGCTCACCTATACCAAGGGGCGCATGGCCCAGCCGTTCGACCGCAGTGTCGATGTCCAGCTTTCGCGCCTGCGCCGCAAGATCGAGGTCGATCCGAAAAATCCCGAAATCATCAAGACCGTGCGCGGCGGGGGCTACCAGTTCACCCCCGACGTGACGCGCGCATGAACGTGGTCCCGTCATGATGCGGCGACACGGCTGGGGTACGACCGCGGCCTTCACGCTGCTCATCGTTTCGGTGCTGGCCGTGGTAATCGGCAGCGGCATCCTGGTCGCCAGCCACGACCGCGAACTGGCTGCACAGCACAGCTTTGCCCGTGCCGTCGTCGAACGCACGACCAGCATGGCCGAAGCGCTGGCCGCTTTGGACCCGCAGGACCGCGACGATGCCCTGGCGAGTTATCACGAGCGTGACTTCCGCGTCTGGCTTGCCACCGAACGGCCCCTGCCGCCGGTCGATCCCTGGCGCCATGGAGACGAAATCGAGGAAAAGGCGCGGGACGCCGCGCCGGAAGCCATGTTGGACGACCTGCTGATCCATGCCCTGGCCGGTACGCCGGGCAGGTTCGACCCCGAGGCCGATCCCGCGCCGGTTGAAAAGGGTCATTGGCGGCCGGGATTTTATACCCTGATGGTCGGCATGCCGGTCGAGGATGGCGGCTGGGTCGTGGCCGTGGCACCGGCCCGACCGACCGCCACCCTGCCTGGGGTCACCGCCATGGTGCGCCTGGGTTTTGTCGTGCTGATCGTGACGTTGGTGGCGCTGGTTCTGGCGCACCGGCTGACCCGCCCGCTGCGTGACCTGGCCGTGGCCGCCGACCGCCTGAGCGTCGATCTTGATGCCCCACCCCTGCCCGAAAAAGGTTCGCGCGAGGTGCGGCGGGCCGTGACCGCTTTCAACGCAATGCAGGCGCAGTTGCGGCTGGTGATCGATGACCGCAGCCTGATGCTGGCTGCCCTCTCCCACGACCTGCGCACCATCATCACGCGCCTTCGGCTGCGCGCCGAAGACATCGACGACGACGCCCAGCGCGAAAAGGCCTTTGCCGACATGGCCGACATGGAAGTCATGCTCAAGGAGGCGCTGGACGCCGCACGCGGCGAGGCCGCACGGGAGGAACGCCAGAAGGTTGACCTCTCGGCCCTGTTGCAGAGCCAGGTCGACGATCTCTCCGATGCCGGTGAGGCCGCGTCCTTCGAAGGACCGGAAAAACTCAACATCACCTGCCGGCCGGTCGCCCTGCGCCGTGCACTGGCCAACCTGATCCAGAATGCCGTGCGTTACGGCGGCTCGGCTGAAGTGCGCCTCGGCCAGACCGGCGATACCGTCACGATCGAGATTGCTGATCGCGGCCCCGGCATTCCCGAGGATCAGCGCGAGGCCATGTTCCGACCGTTCATGCGCGGCGAACCCTCGCGCAACCGCGCGACCGGCGGCACCGGACTTGGCCTTGCCGTGGCCCGCAGCATCCTGCGTGCCCATGGCGGCGACATCGCCCTGCTGGAACGCAACGGCGGCGGTCTCGTCGCGCGCGCCACCCTGCCGGTCACGGCGGCCTGAACCGGGGCGGCGATCCGGCCATGGCGCGACCCGATCTCGAGACCATCCAGAAGCTGCTGGAACACCCGGTGCGTCTGGCGATCCTGGCCGGGCTTTCCGACAAGGCCATGCTGACAACCCGTGACCTTGCCGCCAAGACCGGTAACCAGCCCCGGAGCCTGCGGCATCACCTGGCCCGCCTGCGCGACGCCGAGGTGATCATCACCGAGATCCATGATGGCAGGCACCACCACCGGCTGGCCGATGCTGCCATAGCCGGAGCGTTGAAACCCCTGCGCATGGCAGCCAGGCCCAACGAGATGGCGGGCATTCTGTGCGGTCAGCATCTGGGTGGAGACCTGGGCGATGCCATCACCCGCGCCATGGTGGTGCGTGGACACCTGGAAAACAGCGGCACCACCCTGGTACTGACCGATCGCGGTGCGCGGCTGCTGGCCACCATCGGGCTTCAACAGGGGATTGCGGCGGGAAGCACGTCCAGGACCTGCCGGTCCAGCAACCCGGAGCCGGGCCATCTGGGCGGCAGGACGGGCAAGGCCCTGCTGCAACACCTGATGGGCCTTGGCTGGCTCACGATGGACGACCGCCCCGTGGTCGTGGCGACGGCCAGGGGCCGCACCGCGCTTGCCAACCTTCTGGGCATCCGCGTCTGAGCGGACATCCCAGGAATCATCAGGATCTGTTGATGCTGTGACGACGGCGCATGGATCCTCCGATCAAGTTGGAGGATGGCACACCTGTTTTTTGGAGGCGACGTTTACGCCGCCGGGGCCTTTGCGACGCCGACCATGGCGGGGCGCAGGAGGCGGCCGTGGATGGTGTAGCCGCTTCTCAGGACCTGCATGACAGTGCCTGGCTCGAAGTCCAGCGTTTCGGTTTCGAACATGGCCTGATGCAGGTTGGGGTCGAACTTTGCACCGGCGGCATCGATCTGCACGATGCCATGGCGTTCCAGGGCGCCGCCCAGTTCCTTCATGGTGAGGTCGACCCCCTCGATTACGCCCTTGGCGGCTTCGTTGGCGCGCACTTCGTCGGTCACGGCTTCCAGGGCACGGGCCAGATTGTCGGCCACGGCCAGCATGTCCTCGGCAAACTTGGAGGTCGCGAACTTGGAGGCATCCTCGCGGTCCTTCTGGGCGCGCTTGCGCACGTTTTCCATTTCCGCGGCGGTGCGCAGCAGGCGGTCGGTCAGGTCGGACACCTGGGCTTCCAGCTCGGCCTCGCGGTCGTGTTCGACCTCATCGCTCTCGCCATCGTCGGCATCGTCATCCTGCGCGGAAGCCATATCGGCAGCGGCATCGGCGGCAGCCAGATCATCGGCACCGCCGACCTCCAGAATGGTTTCATCACCTGCCCGCCGGGCATCGTCGTTGGCCGGTTCGGGGACTTCCTGCTCGGCCGGTTTTCTTGTTTCGTCGTTCATGACTTCCTCAACTCAACGTCTTCCTGTTTCCTGGTCCGGATCAGCCGATCAGGCGACCTACCACCTTGGCCGTGTAATCGACCATGGGAATGATTCTGGCGTAGTTCATGCGCGTGGGTCCGATCACGCCCAGGGCACCGATGAAGCGGCCGCCCTGGTCGGAGACCGGCGCCACGATGGTCGAACAGCCCGAAAGCTGAAAGAGCTCGTTGGCCGCGCCGATAAAGATGCTGACCCCGTCGGCACTGTGCGTCAGGTCCAGCAGACGCATCATATGGTGCGCCTCATCGAGTTTGTCGAACAGTTCGCGGATGCGTTCGAGATCGGCCACGGCGCGCACATCATCAAGCAGGTTGGCCTGGCCGCGCACGATCAGGGTGGCGCGTTCCTCGGCACCGTTGCTGCCCGACCAGGTGGCAAGGCCCGCCTCGACCACGCGTTGGGAGAGCGCATCGAGCTCTGCCTCGTGACGTCTGAGTTCCGTGGTGATCTGGGTCTTGGCGTCATCGAGCGTGCGCCCAGCCAGGCGGGCACTGAGATAGTTGCCCGCACGAGTCAGTGCCGCAGGCGGAATACCGCCGGGCAGTTCGATGATGCGGTTCTCGACCGCGCCGTTCTCCAGCACCACGATGACCAGCACCCGGTCCGGCGCGAGGGAGACAAACTCGACATGGCGGAACGGGGTTTCCTGCTTGGGCGCAACCACGACCCCGGCATGGTGCGAAAGGCCCGAAAGCAACCCGGTCGCAGCCTGGAGAACATCGTCATAGGACCTGCCGGTGTCCTCGCACGCACCTTCGATGGCGGCGCGTTCTTCCGAGGAAATCTCACCGACCTGAAGCAGGGCATCGACGAACAGGCGAATGCCCAGATCGGTCGGCAGACGTCCGGCACTGGTGTGGGGCGCGCTGATCAGCCCGGCATCTTCCAGATCGGCCATGACATTGCGCACGGAAGCCGGCGACAACCCACCCGGATAGCGCTGGGAAATCGTGCGCGAACCAATGGGCTCCCCGGTTTCGACAAATTCGTCCACCAGGATGCGGAAAATCTCGCGTGAGCGGTCGTTGAGTTCCTGAATCATGGCCTCAAGCCGAAAAACGGCCGGTTTGCTGTGTTGATTCCTGCGACCAGCAGGGTCTCACAGCATGTAGGCGGTGCCATGCCCAAGGTCAACGTCAGGACGGTTCCCATTCCTGACCAAGACCTCTAGGTTCCGCGCCACACAACCTGACAGGAACATCCGATGTCACGACCTTCCGGCCGCACGCCCGAACAGCTGCGCACGATCGATCTGGAGCCCGGCTTTGCCAAACATGCCGAGGGATCCTGCATGGCGCGTTTCGGCGAAACCCATGTTCTGTGCACCGCTTCGGTCGAAGAGCGCGTGCCGCCATGGATGCGCAACAAGGGCCGCGGCTGGGTCACGGCCGAATACGGCATGCTGCCGCGCGCCACCAACACCCGCACGGACCGTGAGGCCGCGCGGGGCAAGCAGTCCGGTCGGACCCAGGAAATCCAGCGCCTGATCGGACGCAGCCTGCGTGCCGTCACGAATCTGGAAGCCCTTGGCGAGCGCCAGATCAAGGTCGATTGTGATGTCATCCAGGCCGATGGCGGCACCCGCACGGCGGCGATCACCGGCGGTTTCGTGGCGCTTGCCATTGCGATCAAGGGCCTGATGGATCAGGGCGCGCTGAAGCAGTCCCCTATCGAGGATCATGTCGCGGCGATTTCCTGTGGCATCTTTGACGGCACGCCGGTTGCCGATCTGGACTACGCCGAGGATTCCAACGCCGGTGCCGACTCCAACTTCGTCATGACCGGCGCCGGCAACATCGTCGAGGTCCAGGCCACCGCCGAAGGCGCGGTCTTCGGCCGTGCCGAACTCGACCGGCTGATGGATCTGGCCAGTGCCGGCATCGCCGAACTGGTCGTTCACCAGAAGGCGGCCCTGGAGAAGGCGTGATGGCGGGCGAACGTCTGGACCTGCCGCCGCGCCTGGTGATCGCCAGCCACAATGCCGGCAAGGTGGTCGAGATCGACGACCTGCTGGAGCCGTTCGGGATCGAGGTGATCGGTGCTGCATCGCTTAACCTGCCCGAGCCGGAAGAAACCGGTGACACGTTCGAGGCCAATGCCGTCCTGAAGGCCGTCGCAGCCGTCGAGGGTTCGGGCCTGCCCGCCCTTTCCGATGATTCCGGCCTTTCGGTCTGGGGGCTGAACGGCGAACCCGGCATCTATTCGGCACGCTGGGGCGGGCCTTCCAAGGACTTCGCGGCCGCCATGGCACGGGTCGAAAAGGAACTGGGCGACAACCCCGATCGGACCGCCAGCTTCTTCTGTGTCCTGGCGCTGGCCTGGCCCGACGGCTCGGTACGCAGCTTTGAAGGACGTGTCGACGGCACACTGGAGTTTCCGCCGCGCGGCGAGCACGGCTTTGGCTACGATCCCATCTTTGTGCCCGATGGCGACACCCGCACGTTTGGCGAGATGGAGATGGCCGAAAAGAAAACCTTCAACCATCGTGCCCGCGCCTTTGCCAAGCTGATCGGGGCGGCGGACTTCCACTGATGGACGCCGACAACCCCGGCTTTGGCATTTATGTGCACTGGCCGTTCTGCCAGTCGAAATGCCCCTATTGCGATTTCAACAGCCATGTACGCGAGGCCATCGATGAGACGGCCTGGGCCGATGCCCTGGTCACCGAGACCGCGTACATGGCTGAACTGGCACCTGGGCGCACAGTCACCAGCATTTTCTTTGGCGGTGGCACGCCGTCCCTGATGGCGCCCGAGACCGTGGGTGCGGTGCTGGACTCCATCGCGGCGCACTGGCCGATTTCCGGGGACGTCGAGATCACGCTGGAAGCCAACCCCGGCAGCGTCGAAGCCGGGCGGTTCACGGGCTATCGCGCGGCAGGGGTGAACCGTGTTTCCCTGGGTGTCCAGGCGCTGGACGATGCTTCGCTGCAGGCACTGGGAAGGCGGCATGATGCGGCCGAGGCGCGTGCCGCCATCGCTCTGGCGCGGCGCACCTTTGATCGCATGTCCTTTGATCTCATCTATGCCCGCATGGGCCAGACGCCACAGACATGGCGCAACGAACTGGAAGAAGCACTGGACGTAGGCACCGATCACCTGTCGCTCTATCAGCTCACCATCGAGCCCGGCACCCAGTTCCATACGCTGGCCCGGCGGGGCGCGCTGGACCTGCCCGATGAGGACAGCCAGGCTGCAATGTACGAGGCAACCCAGTCCATGACGGAAGCAGCCGGACTGCCTGCCTATGAAGTTTCCAACCACGCCAGACCGGGGCACGAGAGCCACCACAACATCACCTATTGGCGTTCAGGCGAATGGATCGGCATAGGCCCCGGTGCCCACGGACGTCTGAACGAAGCGGACGGCATCAGCATTGCACGGCGCCAGGAAAAGGCGCCGGAAACCTGGCTTGATGCCGTCGCCAGGAACGGCCACGCAACGGCCGCGATCGAAACCATCACGGGCCGGGACCGTTTGATCGAAGTGCTCATGATGGGCCTGCGACTGTGCGACGGTCTGAGCCACGCAGACCTGCAGCGCGCTTCCGGATCAGGCTGGGACAAAGCCGTCGACCCAGCAACGCTTTCCATGCTGGTCGAGTCCGGTCTGCTGGTGCACGATGCCGACGGTGTCCGTGCGACCACACAGGGCCGTCAGGTGCTCAACGGCATTCTCGATCGCCTGACAGACTGACGGCTACTGCGCCACAAGCATGGAGACCGCCGGGGGCTCGAACACGCTCGGTGCCGGACTTGCGACATCAAGGCCGTCCGCGGTGATCTCCATGACGACCAGGCCGCGTTCGGGCGTGCCGTCATCGTGGAAACGGAAGAGACCGTCGACGCCCTGGAAACCACGCCAGTCGGTGATCGCCCGTTCGCTGAAGTCACCACCCGAACCGCTGCCGGTCAGCGCTGCGGCCAACGCCATGGCATCATAGGCAAGGGTCGCCAGACGCGACGCTTCAGTATCATATGCGCCTGCAAACCGGTTGCCGAACCAGCTGCGGTTGTTGTCGGGTGCGGTGGCAAACCACGCCCCCTGCATGACCTGCTCGCGCGCCAGCGTCGGGTCGTTCCAGCTGGCCAGGCCCAGCAACCGAACGCTCGGCGACAGAACATCATAATAACCAAGATAGGCCGAGAGCTGGCCCAGCTTCGCTCCAGAATCGGGGATCAGCAGGGCATCGAAGGCCATGGCACCGACCCCCTCATCACCTTCCAGGCGGGCCACGGCAGCCATCGAGACCTCGTCACCCCGGGCACGCAGTTCGGCAATCTGGTTTTCCAGATCCCCCTGGCTGAGGGGATACTGGGTCAACTCACGCACGGTCTCATCCAGTGCCAGGCCGTCTGGATTGTAGAAGGCGCGAGTCACCATGACGCCGCCATAGCGGGCCACCGACGCCTCCATGGCCTGCACCATACGCTGGCCAAAACGGGTCTGGGGCGCCAGTGCGGCGAACCGCAGGCGGCCCTGGCTGGAAGCATAGGCAACAACCCGGTCAATCTGATCCTCAGGCGCAATGCCCAGGACAAACACGCCGGGCTGGGCGACCTCGAGGTCGGAAGAAAGGGCGATCATGTTGATGCTGGCCTGCTGGGCAATCGGTGCCGCGGCCGTGACAGCATGGGAGAAGAGGGGACCCACGATGAGGTCCGGCTGGGCAGCAAGAACCTGACCGGCAGCCTGGGCGGCGCCGTCGGCCGTGCCCATGGTATCGGCGACCACCAGTTCGATGTTGGCATTGCCAATGTCGAACAGGGCGAGGGTGGCGGCGTCCAGCAGATCATGGCCCAGGCCGCTATGGGTGCCGCTGAGCGGGAGCAGCAGGGCAATGCGGCGGACCGATCCCGTGGCATCATCGCCATAGGCCGGTTCGTTGATGCCCGTGACGGGATCCACAACGAACGCATCGGGATCTTCGGTGAACGCAGGATCGATGACCTCGTCGGTGGCAATCACCAGGGTCTCGCCTTCTTCAGCGGGTTCGGCAGTCTCGATGGTTTCGGGCTTGGTCGTTTTGCACCCCGACAGGACAAGGCCCGCAGCAAGCATTGCGGCCAGAGCCAGATGTATCGGAAGCCTGTTGAGGCTGCTTTGGGTTGAACCCATGGTCGTCGATCTCCGCGTTGTCGCGTTGGTATTCTGCGTTGCTGACTGCATCTATGATCGACCAAGTTGGCAGAATTGAGAAGGGTGATGACACGCGCATCACGACAGAAAGCCGAATCCTGGGGCCGGCGTGCAGAATTTCTGGCCAGACTGACCCTCATGCTGAAGGGATATCGCGTGCTGGAACACCGTTGCAGGCTAGCCAGCGGCGAGATCGATCTGATCGTGCGCCGCGGTAGTGTGGTTGCCGCGGTCGAGGTCAAGGCGCGCGCCATCCCCGATGACGAGGTGATCAGCGTGCGCCAATGGGACCGCATCGCACGCACCCTGGAACTCTATCTGACCCGACATCCCGATCTGCAGCCTCTGGAACGGCGGTTTGACCGGGTCGACGTTGCGCCCTGGCGCTGGCCCCGTCATGCCCGCGATGTCTGGCGACCTTGAGAGCGGGTCGCAGAGGATTCGCTGCGGTCATGATCTGCTCTAATTTCGCCATATTTCTTGTGCTTATTGGTCGGCGATCCCCTATATAATGTGTGAATCTGCCGCTGGAGAACCGACCCATGATGTTCCGGAACCTCGCCATGATCGCTGCGTTTACCCTCGCCGCCCCGGTCTTGAGCGGATGTGTGGGCATGGCCATTGGTGCTGCCGCGACCGGCGGTGTTGCTGTTGCCGAAGAACGTTCCGTCGGCACCGTGGTGGACGATTTCACGATCAAGGTCGAAATCAACGAAGCCCTGTTCAGCTATGACGAGAGTCTGTTCCAGGATGTCTCGATCGATGTAACCGAGGGCCGCGTCCTGCTGACCGGCAAGGTGCCCGAGCCTGATGACCGGGTCGATGCGGTGCGCCTTGCATGGCAGGCCACAGGGGTCAAAGAGGTCATCAACGAGATCCAGGTGACCGATACCGGCGGAATCGAGAGCTACCTGACCGATGTCAGAATCTCCAACGAACTGCGCGCGGACCTACTGTTCGACGGCGAGGTGAGCTCGATCAACTACAATGTCGAGACCGTAAGCGGCATCGTCTATCTGACCGGCATTGCCCAAGACCAGGCCGAACTCGACCGGGTCATCGACCACGCGCGCACCATTTCAGGCGTCAAGGAAGTGATCAGTCACGTGCGGATCAAGAGCGCCTGATCCCCGCTGCTCTAGGGACAGGCAGCGATCACGACGATCTCGACAAGGTTGTAGCCGGCAAGGCCGGATTCGACACAGGCGCGCTGGGGCCAGTGAGCGGGATCATCACCGATCCATGCCGTCCAGGCCCGGTCCATCTCGGCCTTGTCGTGCATCCGGGCCAGATAGACCGTGGCATTGACCAGCCGGGTCTTGTCGGTATCGAGCTCGCCAAGAATGTCGTCGATCATGGCAAGCGCATTGACGGTTTGCTGATGGATGTCGGGCACGTCGTCCGGCGATGTGGCCACCGCCCAGGCAAAGCCGTTGCAGGACGATCCCGCACTGCGTCCTGCTGCGCCGCCGCTCACGCGTCGAATTTCGAACATCGGTTTCTCCAAACCCGGTTTCGGCCGGGTGCCAGCATGCATCGGTGCGGTCGGGTTGTCATGATCGTAGCCCGTTGCTGCGACCGCCGGACACCAGCGTGTGGTTCCCTGCAGAGATGATCTGTTCTAAGCAGATGGTTCCGTAGCCCGAGAGTTCCTGCCATGACGCTTTCCGTTGCCGTCCAGATGGACCCCGTCGAAGCCATCGACATCGATGCCGACACGACCTTTGTCCTGGCGCTTGAGGCCCAGGAACGCGGCCATGTGGTCTATTTCTATCTGCCGCGCGACCTAGTGTTCCGCGAAGGCAAGGTCCAGGCCTATGCCCGGCCGATGCATCTGCGGCGTAACCACGGGGACCATGTCACTCTGGGCAACGTGGCGCTGATGGACCTTGCGGAGATGGACGTCATCCTGATGCGTCAGGACCCGCCGTTCGACATGTCCTACATCACGGCCACCCATATGCTCGAGAAGATCCACCCCAAGACGCTGGTGGTGAACGATCCCTTTGAGGTGCGCAATGCGCCCGAGAAAATCTTCGTCACGAAGTTTGAAGGCGTCATGCCGCCGACCATGATCGCCTCTTCGGCCGAAGCGATTCGGGATTTCCGCGAGCAATACGAAGACATCATCGTCAAGCCGCTCTACGGCAATGGCGGTGCCGGTGTCTTTCATCTGTCACCCGGCGACGAGAACCTGGGTGCGTTGCTGGAGATGTTCACCCAGATGTATCGCGAACCGGTGATCGTCCAGAAGTATGTGCCGGAGGTGCGCGAAGGCGACAAACGCATCATCCTGATCGACGGCAAGCCGGTCGGCGCCATCAACCGCATCCCCGCAGCCGGTGAATCCCGCTCCAACATGCATGTCGGCGGGCGACCCGTGGCATCGACCCTGACCGCGCGCGAACGCGAGATCTGCGCAACCATCGGACCGGAGCTTTCCAGGCGCGGCATGATCCTGGTCGGCATCGACGTGATCGGCGACCGGCTGACCGAGATCAACGTGACTTCACCCACCGGCCTGCAGGAAATCAACCGGTATGACGGCGTGAAACTGGAATCCCTGTTCTGGGATGCGGTCGAGAAGAAGGTCGGTTGACGGCGGTCGCCAATCAGGCGACCTGCGATGCCGCCTTGACGAGGCCCGGCAGGTCATCGACCACGGCATCAAGCTCCACGAGCAGGCTCTCGACGGCCTTGTCGAGGGCGTTGGTATCGTGGGTGCGCGCCGCGCGCTGGACCTGATCGGCCAGATCGGACGTGCGTTTGATGCCCAGGTTACCGGCAGTCGACACAAGATTGTGCGCCTCGCGATAGAGTGCTTCGAGGTCGCCGGCTTCATGGGCTGCCTGAATGGCGAAACGCTGCTGCGCGGCAAGGTCCTGAAACTCTGCCAGAAACGCACGCACACTTTCCTGCCCGATGATCTCGATAAGAGAATCGAGCACCGCACGGTCAACCCGTGGCATGATGGTTCCTGAGGGACGGTCGTTACCGGCCATGTTTCAATCCCATGATCCCAGTCAGCACGATGCTGCATCCATTGCCGACCAGGGTATGACAGTGGTCACACTCTGACAAAGCACGTCCGATTGTACAGCATTTTGATGGCAGTGGGGATCAGGCAACCCGCTGCATGAAATACCGTCCCGAAGCCACGCCGGCGGGCAGCTCCAGGGTCTGCCATGCAGCGTGCGGCACCGGCTGATCGCTCACCACCAATGCGCCTGGCGCAAGAAGCGCGGGAAGTTCATCGGCCAGCCAGACACCCAGGGCGCGGCTGGCCTCTTCATCACCCGAACCGATATCGACATGGGCAAGAACAGCACTCCGGCCCAGGCGATCCACGGCCATGGGCAGGGTTTCGCTGAGGTCACCCAGAAACATGTGATCGTCATCGGGAATGCAGTCGGGGTGCGCGGCAATCTGGCGGTCGAAGCAGTAGATCGCGCGCGATGGCAGGATCTCACGCAGGTGATCATAAGTGCGCCCGTTACCCAGCCCCAGTTCCAGGACGGGCCCGTCAAGATCGGCAATCAGATCGCAAGCACGGCCCAGACAGGCACGCTGGGCCTCCAGCCTGCGGATGACGCTGTCGAGACGGCTCATGCCTGCTGGGAGACCGCTTCGCGCAGTTGCACGGTGGTGCGCTCCACGCGACGTGCGAGCTCACGCATGATCTCGATCGACATGGACGGGAACTGGCCGACCAGCTGGAAAAAGAGATCCTTGGAAATCATCAGGGTCTCAAGATCGCTCCTTGCCTTGACCGTGGCGGTACGCGGCACGTCACAGAGAATGGCGGTTTCGCCCAGAAAGTCGTTCTTCTTCAGCGTTGCGACCGTGACCTCGCCGTTGGCGGTGTCGACGATGACGTCGGCCTCGCCGTCGATGATGATGTAGGCCGAATCACCTTCATCGCCCTGTTTGCAGACAAGATCGCCCTGGCCAAAGGTCAGCCGTTCGGCCGTGAACGCCAGCAGCTTCAGCTTGCTGGGTTCGATCTTGGCGAACAGGGGAATGTTGCGCATCAGTTCGACATCTTGTTGCAGGCTCATGGCCGTGCCTCCGTAGTCATCGTGTTACTCCGCGCCAATCAGATCCGCGAGAACCGCCTTATTCTCCATCAGGTCGTCGAACGTCCCCTTTTCGACGATCTTGCCATCGGCCATGACAAGAACTTCATCAAAATCCTTGGCCTGGCTTGGACGGTGCATTGCCCAGATTACGGTACGGCCAGAGAACTCTTCCCGGATATTCTTCAATATGGTGGTCTGGGCCGACCCATCCAATGCCGCTGTTGCCTCACTGAGAACAATCATTTGTGGGCGTTTGAGAACAGCACGGGCAATGGCGGTCTTCTGGCGCTGTGCCGAGGACAGTCTTGCGCCGCCGATACCGACCTCAAAATCAAGGCCGACCTCGACCACCGTGCTGCGCAACTCCAGGCTTTCGATCACGTCGGAAATCAGTTCGCCGATCTTGGTCTGGGCCTGGGCACGGCCATAGGCAAGCTTGCCGAACAGGATGTTGTCCTGGAGCGAGGAAGCCGTGTTGTAGAGATCGTGATCAAAGAACTCGACCGAGCCCTTGAGCGCTTCGGGCAGGTCCTCGGCAAAGGCGCGGCGTGCCTCCAGCAGACGCTCCTGCATCGAATTGTCGATCAGGCCAAGTCGGTGCCGGGCAGGCGCCATCTTGAACGGCAGCGCCATGAACATGAGGCGCTCGTTCTCTTCAAGCTCTTCCAGACCGTCGCGCTCAACCTTGCGCAGCAGCGCCTGGAATTCCGGCAGATCATCAAGCGAGATGAAGGAGAACTGGCCGAAATACTCATGGTCGGGCGGCAGGTCGGCGAACAGTTCAACCATGGTCTGGGCGACTTCGTGACCGATCGAGAGGAAGTCGTCGACCAGTCCGACCTTGGCCAGCACGCTCATGACATATTCGTTCTCGGGCAGGCGATCGAGGTCGAAATCCTCGCCCACTGGCGTGCCGAACAGCAGATTTTCACCGACCGTGGCATTGGTGTTGTAGGCATCCCGGTCGAACGGCTCGACCAGACCACGGTAGCTGTCTTCCTTCAGGCGCGATTCCAGAAGGCTGCGCGCTTCCAGAAGACGTTTGGCGGCCTCGGGCCGTGTTTCAGGGTCAAGCCTGCCGCGCAGACCGAGCTGATAGACGTCGTCTTCCATGTCAGCGACGGAAAGCGCATGGCGCACCGCTTCGATCAGTTCTTCGCGGTTGGCCGCACCTGCCCGCTCCAGATCGATCCAGTCTGCGAAGGCATCATCGGCGCTGTTGGCGGTCTTGGCTGCCTCGGACAACTGGCGTTCCGTTTCCTTCCTGGCCTTGTCATCACCGGCATCACGCGGCGCCCTGGGCGCCTGGCGCAGACCGTAGATCACGTTATCCATCAGGGATGCGGAGAACAGCGAGGTGGCTGGTCCGACAAAGCCGATCTGCGTGCCCGTCACGACCTCGGGCATGGTCTGGGCTTCGGCATCACCGTAACGCAACTTGCCACTGGCGGGATCGAGCAGGTGCGCGAGCAGCATGACCGCGCGGTCCTTGGAACTGGTTGGCCCACCGACCAGAGCGATGTGCTGGCCCGGCGCGATCTCGACATTGAAGCCGTCGATCAGGACCTCGCCATCCTCGTCATAACGCAGATTGCTCGTCGTCAGCGCGCCGTTGAAGGGTTCGGGCGCCACCTCGCCGACGACGACCTCCTCTTCGCGCATGCCGGCGGGCGCGAACTGGGCGACGACCTGATCGTATTTGATCTTGGCGTCCTCGCGGATCTGGTAGTGGTTGAGCAGTTCCTTCCAGGGCGGCTGGAGATCCTTGTAGGCGGCCAGCACGGCAACCAGACCACCCAGCGAAAGCGAACCCTGAATGACGAAGTAACCGCCGATGGCAAAGAAGAAAAACGGTGTGAGCTGGGCCAGGAAGTTGTTCAGGAACTTGATGAAGAACTTCTTGTTGTAGATCGCATAGCGAATCTCAAAGATCCGGCCCATGCGGGAGGTGAATTCGGCCAGCTCCCAGCGCGCCATGCCGTTGGCGTGCATCTCTTCGGCCGACTGCACGGTCTCGGCAATCCGCTCGGAGACCTTGCGCACTTCCTTCACGCGCTCCTTGCCCAGCAGGTTTACCTTGCGCTGCAGCTTGGGGATCAGCCACCCCTGCATGGGATAAAGCGAGATTGAGGCAAGCCCCATCCAGAAGTCCTGCATGAAGATGAAGATAAGCGCGGTGATCAGCAGACCGCCCTGGTAAAACGGCAGCGCCAGAGCATCCCCGATGAAACCGCCCAGGGGTTCGACCTCCTGGGTCACCATGGGGATCAGCTCACCGGAACTGACCCGGCGGAAATGGGGCAGGGGAAAGCGCATGATGCGGCTGAACAGCTGATAGCGCAGCCGGCGCAACATGCGTTCGCCCAGCAGACCCTTGTAGACGTTGATGAAATACTTGAAGCCACCGTTGATCAGGACCAGCCCCAGGAACATCCCGCAATAGATGCCCAGCAGCGTCAGGCGCTCCATATCGAGAATGTCATACCCGAACAGCGAGAAGGACCGGATGTCTTCGGCTGCGGCAACCATGCCCAGATCCAGGTTCGCAACGGAGGCATCAGCCTCGGTCACCTGATCGGAAAGCACGTTGTTGACGATCAGTTTGGGGATATCGAGCGAGACATAGTAAAACGGCAGCGAAAGCACGGTGAACAAAAGGATGAACACCTGCTCGCGCTTGGAAAAGCGAAAGATAAACTTGTAGATGCTGCGTTCCATGCGGACGAACAGCGACTCCCAGAACCCCCAACGAACGACGACCTTAGCCCAAGAACACGGTTTGAGGAATGCGCAGTTTTCGGCCCCGCTTTCGCGAAATGGCCCGCTGTGTCATAGTTTGCTCCAGGGGCAAGCGGCGGGGACTGCCATGGCCAGCAAAAAAACGCGTCCGCGCGTCCTGATTTACAGTCACGACAGCTTTGGACTGGGACATCTGCGACGGTGCAGAGCCATCGCGCATTCCATGGTGGGATCGGTCGAGGATCTGACCGTCCTGATCCTTTCGGGCTCACCCATCATCGGCAGCTTCGATTTCCGCGCGCGCGTTGATTTCGTGCGGGTTCCCGGCGTCATCAAGCTGCGAAACGGCGAATACACCTCGCTCAACCTGCTGCTTGATACCGACCAGACCATGGCGATGCGTGAATCGATCATGAAACACACCGCAGATATCTTCGATCCCGACATTCTGCTGGTCGACAAGGAACCGCTGGGTCTGCGCGGCGAGATGCGCGAAACCATCGAAATGCTCAAGAAACGCGGCACCCGCATCATTCTGGGTCTGCGCGACGTGATGGACGATCCCGCCCTGCTGAAGGCCGAATGGCGGCGCAAGAAAGCAATGCCTGCCCTGCGCGACCTTTATGACGACATCTGGGTCTATGGCCTGCCGCAGATCCACGATCCGCTCGAAGAGATCGACGTGCCGCAATCGGTGCGCCGCAAGATGGTCTATACCGGCTATCTCGAACGGTCCGTGCCGCAGAACCTGCATGATGACGGACTGCCCGACGGCATCGAGGAGCCCTTTGTCCTGGTCACCACAGGCGGCGGCGGCGACGGCGACCTGCTCGTCGACTGGATGCTCAATGCCTATGAGTGCAAACGCGCCCCGACCATTCCGGCCCTGATCGTCTTTGGCCCGTTCATGCAGCCCGAGGTCAAGACTGCGTTTCAGGATCGGGTCGACAGACTGGACCATGTCACGGCCATTACTTTCAATGCCCATCTGGAAACCCTGATGGCGCGTGCGTCAGGCGTCGTCGCCATGGGCGGCTACAACACGTTCTGCGAAATTCTCTCCTTCGACAAACCCGCGCTGATCGTGCCGCGCCAGGTACCGCGAATGGAACAGCTGATCCGCGCCAGTCGCGCCCAGGAACTGGGCCTGGTTTCCATGCTGACCGAGGACATGGCAGAGAAACCCGAGGCCATGGCGACTGCGATTCGTCAGCTCAGGCAGCAACGCCGGCCCAGCCAGGTCGTTGTTCCCGGGCTGCTGGACGGCCTTGAGAACGTCAACCGGCTGGTTGCCATGCATCTGGCCGAAGGACGCACCGCCCTGAAGCTGGGCCAGGAAAAACGCCAGAACCTGCTGACCGTGGCGGGCGACAACGGCACCCGCACGACAGCCCGCTGACGGCAAGAGGCGGGTGTGACAGCGCCAGACGGCGACGCACCGGTTGCGTTCATTCTGAAGGGATACCCGCGTCTTTCGGAAACCTTCATTGCCCAGGAGATTCTGGCACTGCAGCGCCGGGGCCTGCCGATCCGGATCGTTTCGCTGCGTCATCCCACGGACAGGACAACCCATCCCGTCCATGACGAGATCACCGCACCGGTCAGCTATCTTCCCGAATACCTCTATCAGGAGCCCCTGCGGGTGCTGCGCGCCTGGTGGCAGGCCCGGCGCCTGCCCGGTTACGCTGCGGCATGGCGTCAGTGGTGGCGCGATCTCAAACGTGACCGCACCGCCAACCGCATTCGCCGGTTCGGTCAGGCCTGTGTCCTGGCCTGCGAGACCGCACCCCATGTGCGCCAGCTCCACGCCCATTTCCTGCACACGCCGTCTTCGGTGACCCGTTACGCCGCGATGATGACGGGCCTGCCCTGGAGCGCCTCGGCCCATGCCAAGGACATCTATACCTCGCCCGACTGGGAACTTTCCGAGAAGCTGGGCGACTGCCAGTGGCTGGTCACCTGCACCGCAAGCAACCGTGGCCATCTGGCCGCACTGGCACCCGATGACCGGGTCTCTCTGGTTTATCACGGCCTTGATCTGAAACGCTGGCCGCCACCCCCGGAAAGGAAGGAGAAGCGCGACGGCAGCGATCCTGCCAACCCGGTTGCCCTGGTCTCGGTCGGGCGCGCCGTGCCCAAGAAGGGGTATGACGACCTGATCGACGCGCTGGCCCGGTTGCCCGGCGACCTGCACTGGCATCTCACCCATATCGGCGGCGGAGCGTTGCGTGATGCGCTGCAGGAGCAGGCACGGAAAGCCGGAATCGCGGAGCGCATCACGTGGCTGGGCTCCCAACCCCAGACGGCAGTGCTGCAGGCCTATCACGCCAGCGACCTCTTCGTGCTGGCCTCCAAGATTGCCGGGGATGGTGATCGCGACGGCCTGCCCAACGTCTTGATGGAAGCCCAGAGCCAGGGTCTTGCCGTTGTTGCGACCGAGGTTTCCGCCGTGCCCGAACTGATCGCCCACGACGTCAACGGCCTGCTCTCTGCTCCGGGTGACCCGAAGGCACTGGCGGCAAGCCTGCAGCGTGCCATCACCGATCCTGATTTGCGCGAACGTCTGGGCAAGGCCGGAGAGGTGCGCGTGCGCACCAAGTTTTCCATGACCGGCGGCATCGACGATCTGGCGCGGCGATTCGGGTTATCGGACGATCTGAACTAGACTTGCCACTATGTATTGGAACATCCGGTCAGATAACGCCGTGCCATGAGGATCGCCTTTTATGCGCCCCTGAAAGCCCCGACCCATCGTGTGCCGTCCGGCGACCGCACGGTCGCGCGCCTGATCGTGAAAACCCTGGAATCCATGGGGCATGAGGTCGTGCTGGCTTCCACCCTGCGGGCCTATGACGAGGCCGGGGACAGCGATCGTCAGGGCGCGATTGCCGCAGAAGGTCTGAAACAGGCGCAGGGGCTGGAACAGCGCTGGTGCGATGCGCCGCCCGACCTGTGGTTCACCTATCATCTCTATCACAAGGCGCCGGATCACCTGGGTCCGCGCCTGGCCGACGCCCTGGGGCTTCCCTATGTGGTGGCCGAACCCTCGATCGCACCCAAGCAGCGCAAGGGAGCCTGGTCGGATGGTTATGCCCGTTCCCTGGCAGCTCTGGCGCGCGCCGATGCACTGATGCCCGTGACGTCCGAAGATGCCGACGGTCTCAAACGCGCCGGCATTCCAGGTGAACGCCTGGTACCCCTGACCCCCTTTGTCGATGTTGCACCTTATCAGCGTCAGAAGCCCGGCCCCGCGCGCAGGCGTCTGACGGAACGGTTCGGCGTGTCACCCGACAGGCCCCTGGCCGTGGTCGTCGCGATGATGCGCGATGGCGACAAGATGGCGTCCTATCGCGTCCTGGCCGAGGCCCTGGAACACATCGCGCCTGAGGCCATGGACCTGCTGGTGATCGGTGACGGACCCTGCCGGGCTGAGGTGGAAGCCCTGCTGAAGGGGCGCGCCCGGTTTGCCGGACAGATCAGCCCGCGCAGCCTTCCGGGCATGCTGGTCGGCTGTGACCTCTGCCTGTGGCCCGCGATCAACGAGGCCTATGGCATGGCCCTGCTGGGCGCCCAGGCAGCAGGCCTGCCCCTGGTTGCCGGACGTGCGCGCGGCGTTCCCGAGATTGCCCGGGACGGCAAGACCGCGCTGTTGGTGAAGGAAGGTGACCCAGGGGCCTTTGCTGCGGGCGTGCAACGCCTGATCGATGACCCCCTGCGCCGCGCCGCCATGGGTGCGGCAGCCGCCGATCATGTCGCGGTGCGCCACAGCATGGCCAGTGCCGCTCTGGCGCTGGATCGCGCGATCACGCTGGCAAGGCACAGCCGATGACCCGGCTTGCCATGATCCGCCACGCGCCCACGACCTGGAACGAGGCAGGCCGCATTCAAGGCCGCACCGACACGCCCCTGTCCGAAGCCGGCAGGCGCATGGTCGCGGACTGGCGGGTACCCAGGGACTGGCAATCCTGGGACGTCGTGACCAGCCCCCTGCAACGCACCCGCGATACCGCCAGGCTTCTGGGTCTGGACCATGGCCGCAGCGACGCACGCCTGATCGAGATGGATTGGGGAAGCTGGGCGGGGGAAACTCTGCCTGCCCTGCGCAGCCGCGGTGGCGCGACGATGGCCGCCAACGAGGCCCGGGGCCTCGATTTCCGCCCCGATGGTGGCGAGAGCCCCCGCGAGGTGGCCGGACGGCTGGCGCGGTTTCTGACCGATGTTGCCCGGGCGGGAACCGATACGCTGGTAGTGACCCACCGCGGCGTGATGCGCGTGGCCCTGACGCTCGCTACCGGTTGGGACATGATGGGCCCACCGCCCCTGAAACTGCCCCGTGACGGCGCGCTGATGCTGGAACTGCGGCAAGACGGGTCACCGTCTCTGGGCGAACCGGCCGTGCATCGGTTGGGGCCGCCGTCATGAGACCTGTCGTTCTGTTCTGGGTGCAACACCTGTTGGGCAGCGGCCATCTGCGCCGCACCGCAGCGATCGCCCGCGCGCTGGCAGCCCGTGGCGTGGACGCCGTGGTGGCGTCGGGCGGCTTTCCTCTTTCGAACCTGGACCTTGGTGATGCGCGCCTGGTTCAGCTACCCGCCCTGCGCGCCGCCGACGAAGGATTTTCCAGCCTTGTGGATCAACAGGGTGTTCCCTCCGGCGAGGCGCTGATGGCGGAACGCCGGGCACGCCTGAGCGACTTGCTGGAGGCCCTGCAGCCTGCGGCTCTGGTCACCGAGACCTTTCCCTTCGGCCGCCGCCAGTTGCGCCACGAAGTGCTTGGTCTTCTGGACCGCGCCGATGATCTGGCGCGCCCGCCCGTCACGGTCTCATCGGTGCGCGATATCCTCCAGCAGCCGTCGAAGCCCGAACGGTTCGACACGATGCTGGCGCTGGCGCAGGAACGGTACGACCACATCCTGGTGCACGGCGATCCGCGCCTGGTCGGCTTCGGTGAGACCTTTCCGCACGCCGCCGCCCTGGGCCAGCGCCTGGTCCATACCGGCTATATTGCCGCCGACTGGACATTACCCGAGGACATGACGGGCGATGGTGACGGTGAGGTCATCGTTTCGGCAGGCAGCGGCACGACCGGTACGGCGCTGCTGGAAGCGGCGAAACAGGCACGCCCGCTCTCGGAACACGCAGCCAACCGGACCTGGCGACTGCTTTCGGGCGAACCCCATGCCCGCCTGCCCGGCGAGCCGACCGTCAGAGACACCGAGCCAGGCATCATCGTTGAAAACAACCGTGCCGATTTCCGTGACCTTCTGGCGCGTTGCGCCGTGTCGGTTTCACAGGGCGGCTACAACACGATCACCGATTTGATCGCCGCACGCGCCCGGGCCGTGATTGTGCCCTATGTCGGCGAGGGTGAGACCGAGCAGACAGAACGGGCCAGAAGGCTTGCCGCCATGGGCGCGGTCATGGTGCTTGATGAGGTTGATCTTGCGCCCCGGTCGCTGGCACAGGCCGTCGACGCTGCCTTTGACCTGTCACCGCTTTCAAGCGATCTGATTGACCTTCATGGTGCGCAGTACAGTGCCGAACGCCTTTGCACCTGGATCGACCATGTCTGACTGGGAAACCCTGAGCGACGAACTGGACCAGTGGGATAGCGAGAGCCAGCCCGCGACGTTCTGGTGGCGTGATGACGATGCCGGGCCCGATGATGGCCTTCTGGATGGTTTTCTGGCGCAGCGTCAGGCACTGGACGTTCCCCTGGCCCTGGCCACGGTGCCCGATTGGCTGGAGGCACGATCTGCTGACGCCCTGGCCGCCGATTCGGGCTGCCGCGTCCTGCAGCATGGTGTCAGCCACACCGACCGGACACAGGGCGACCGGCGCAAGATGGAATTGTGTGACGAGGCTCTGTCTGCGGGCCTGGCTGACGCGATGGCAAACGGCAGGGCACATCTGGAATCGACCCTGGGCGCCCGATTCCTGCCGGTCATGGTGCCACCCTGGAATCGAATCGACCCGGCTGTGGAGGTCGCGCTCGGCAAGGCGGGGTTCACGGGCCTTTCCACCCTGGGGCCGCGCAAGACGGCAATCCGGTCGGGATTGCATCAGACCAATGTCCATCTCGACCTTATCAACTGGAAGGCGGGGCGCGAGTTTGCGGGCGAATCGCCGTGCCTGAGGGCTGCCGTCCACCACCTGCGGGCACGCAGATGCGGTGGGGCCGATGCCGGTGAACCGACCGGCATGATGACCCATCATCGGGTGCATGATGCCCAAACGCGTTCCTTTGTTGACAGATTTGTCGCATTCGTGCGCGATCATCCCCGGGCGCGGTGGCTTGATGCGTCCGACGTGTTTTGTTCCGCCGGAAGTCCGTCTTGAATCAATCCAGCCTGCATCGCTATGACACAAAGGTCCTGATGGGTGACTACATCCGTGCAGGTGCGGGCGCGCTGATTTGTTTCACGCCGCTGCTCCTCATTGAGGTTGTCAGCGTCTTGGTCTACATCCTTCTGGCTATCGGGGCGGTTTTTACGGTCTTCGGCTTGCGCACGCTGGTAAAAAACATGACCAGTGTTGAAATCTCGGCCAACGGCATCAGAACGCTGGGGCCGCTGGCGCGCACCATAGGCTGGTCAGAGCTTTCCGGAATGAAACTTGCTTTCTATTCCATGCGTCGGAATCGATATGGCGGCAGTATGGACCTTTCGGGGTCGAAGAGTTGGATGGAGCTGAAGTTGCGGGGCACGGGCAACACCATCACGGTGGATTCATCACTCGACGGATTTGATACCGTCGTGGCGATTGCCATGGAGGCTGCCCAGGACCGAGAATTGCCGCTGAACGATGTTACGCTCGCCAATCTGGACGCCATGGGCTTTGCCGTGCGCCAGGGCACCATGCCGGACGATCACCTATGACGCCGCTGGTCGATATCCGCGATCTCAGGGTGCAGTTCCTGGTGGGCGACGGTGCAGTGCAGGCCGTCAAGGGCGTCAGCTTTGCCATTCCTGCCGGCCGGACGCTGGCCCTGGTCGGTGAATCCGGTTCGGGCAAGACCGTCATTTCCCAGACCCTGATGCGCATTCTGCCGCAGAACGCCGAGATCACGGGCGGCCAGGTTCTGTTCAACGACCCGGCAAAACCCGACGACGCGCCGGTCGATCTGGTAGCGCTTCCCGCCGACGGCAAGATGATGCGCCAGATCCGTGGCGGCAGCATCTCGATCATCTTCCAGGAACCCATGACCTCGCTTTCACCGCTCCATACCGTGGGCGATCAGGTGGGCGAGGCGCTTCTGCTCCATCGCAATTGTTCCAAGCCCGAGGCCAAGGAACTGACGGTCGAGATGTTGCGCCTGGTCGGGTTCCCCGATCCGGAAAAGGCCTGGCGCGCCTATCCCTTTGAACTCTCCGGCGGATTGCGTCAGCGCGCCATGATCTCCATGGCGCTGGTCTGCCGCCCCAGCCTGCTGATTGCCGACGAGCCGACCACGGCGCTGGATGTCACGATCCAGGCGCAGATTCTGAAGCTGATTGCCGATCTGCAGGCCGAACTGGGCATGGCCGTGCTGATGATCACCCATGATCTGGGCGTGGTGGCCAATGTCGCCGAGGACGTGGTCGTGATGTACCACGGCGAGGTCATGGAGCAGGGCGGTCTGCGGGACATCTTCGGTGATCCGCGTCATCCCTATCTGAAGGGTCTTTTGGCTGCGGTGCCGCGGTTCGACATGAAACCCGGCGAACGCCTGATCCCGCTGCGCGAGATCAAGCAGGACCGGTCCGCCCTGAAACGCCCGGAACGCGAAGCCTGGCCCGAAGGCGCCGATGACCGGATGCTGACCATCGAGCATCTGACCAAGACCTTCAGCGTGCGCAACAAGGGCTGGCTGGCGCGCGGATCAACCCAGCACCTGGCGGTTGATGACATCAGCTTTGACGTGCGCCGCGGCGAATGCCTGGGTCTGGTGGGTGAGTCAGGCTGCGGCAAGACCACGACCAGCAAGATGATCATGAAGGCACTGACGCCCGATTCCGGCACGGTGACCTTCAACGACCGGGGCACACCGGTCGATATCGCCGCACTGGAAGGCGACAAGCTGTTCGATTACCGCCGCAAGGTGCAGTTCATCTTCCAGGATCCCTTCGGATCGCTGAACCCGCGCATGACGGTGTTCGACATCATTTCCGAGCCCCTGGTGATCCACAAGATCGGCACCCCTGCCGAACGCGCCGAGCGCGCCATGGAACTGATGCGTCTGGTCGGCCTGGATGTGCGCCATCTGCGCCGCTATCCCCACAGCTTCTCCGGCGGGCAGCGTCAGAGGATCGGCATTGCCCGCGCCCTGGCGCTGGAGCCAGAACTGCTGATCTGCGACGAGCCGGTCAGTGCGCTGGATGTCTCGATCCAGGCGCAGATCCTGAACCTTCTGAAAGACCTGCAGAAGGAACTGGGACTCACCTACCTCTTCATCTCGCACAACCTGGCGGTCATCGACTACATGGCCGACCGCATTGCCGTGATGTGTTCGGGACGTCTGGTCGAACAGGCCAGCCGCGAGGACATCTTCAAGAATCCGGTGCACCCCTATACCAAGGCCCTGCTGGCGGCCGTGCCCGAGCCCAACCCCGACCGCAAGCTGGACCTGACCGCCCTGATGGCGGGCCGCGCCTCGATTCCCTCGGCTTGGCCCGAGCCTTTCACGGTTGCGGAGGGCTCGACCCTGCAGATGATCGATCTGGGCAACGGCCATTTCGTGCGCGCCAGCGCAAAGCCGGAAGGGATCGCGGCATGATCCGACGCCTGATCCTGGCAGCCGCCCTGATTGCCGGCGCAACCCCGAACCTGGCAGCTGCTCAGGCAACCGAGGTGCCCTATTGGCAGCCCCTGGTCGATACCGTGATCATGCCGCCGATGGCCGAGCGCCTGCCCGACAATCCCCATGTCGTGGACGATGGCCGCGAAATCGGTGTCTACGGCGGCAACTGGAACATGCTGATCAACCGCAGCCGCGATACCCGCCTGCTGGTCGTATTCGGTTATGCCCGCCTGGTGGCCTACAACACCGAGCTGGAGATCCTTCCCGACATCCTGGAATCCTATGAGGTCGAGGAAGGCCGCATCTTCACCTTCCACCTTCGCGAGGGCCATCGCTGGTCGGATGGCGAACCGTTCACCTCCGAGGACTTCCGCTACTGGTGGGAGGATGTCGCCAACAACGAGGAACTCGCCCCTGCGGGCCCGCCGACCCTGCTGATGGTCGACGACCAGCCACCGGTGTTCGAGGTCATCGACGAGACCACGGTGCGTTACACCTGGCACGCACCCAATCCCGACTTCCTGCCCGTGCTGGCCAGCGCAGCGCCGCTCTTCATCTACCGGCCTGCGCATTTCATGAAGCAGTATCACATCGAACATGGCGACACGGCCCAGATCGAAGCGTGGGTCGAGGAGGAAGGCAAGACAAGCTGGGCTTCGCTCCATAACGCCGTCGACAACATGTACAAGTTCGACAATCCCGAACTGCCGACGCTGCAGCCCTGGACGATCACGACCGAGGCGCCGGCGCAGCGTTTCATCGGCGAGCGCAATGCCTATTACTACAAGGTCGATGCGGCGGGTCAGCAGCTTCCCTATATCGACCGGATCTTCATGAACGTGGTCGATTCCAAGCTCATCCCGCTCAAGACCTGGGCCGGCGAATCCGACCTGCAGGCACGCGGCCTGGCGTTCAGCGACTACACCTTCCTGAAGGAGGGCGAGGAGCACAACGACTACACGGTCAATCTGTGGCGCACCGCACGCGGCAGCCAGCTTGCCCTGTTCCCCAACCTCAATGTCTCCGACCCGGTCTGGCGCGAGGTTCTGCGCGACGTCCGCTTCCGCCGCGCCCTGTCGCTGGCGATCAACCGCCACGAGATCAACCAGGTGATCTATTACGGCCTGGGCATCGAGGGTCAGAACACGGTGCTACCAGCCTCACCGCTTTACGAAGCCGGTTACCGCGACGCCTATGCCGCCTTTGATCTTGACGAAGCCAACCGTCTGCTCGACGAGATGGGCCTGACGGAACGAGACAGTCAGGGCCTGCGCCTGCTGCCAGACGGCCGCCCGCTGCAGATCATCGTGGAAACCGCGGGCGAAGATCCCGAGGAAACCGACATTCTGGAGCTGATCCACGATTCCTGGCTGGAAGCCGGCGTCAAGGTCTTCTCCAAACCCCTGCAACGCGAAGTGCTGAGGAACCGCATCTTTGCCGGTGAAACCGTGATGGCGATCTCGTTCGGCTCGGAGAACGGCCTGCCGACCTCCGAGATGAGCCCGGCCGAATATGCACCGACCAGCCAGCAGCTTCTGCAATGGCCGCAATGGGGCCAGTATTACGAGACCTCCGGCGCATCAGGCGAACCCGTCGACATGGAAGGGCCCAAGCACCTGATGGAACTCTACGGAGAATGGCGCGGCGCCGAGAGTCCGGAAGCCCGCAGCGAGATCTGGCACGAGATTCTCGAGATCTATGCCGAGGGCGTCTACACGATCGGCCTGGTTGCTGGCACGCTCCAGCCCGTCGTCGTCACCAACCGCATGCACAACGTCCCCGCCGATGGCATCTTCAACTGGGACCCCGGCGCGCAGTTCGGCATGTACCAGCCCGAAACCTTCTTCTACACCGACGGTGAGGACGGGCGGCCATGATCCGAACCATCGCAAAGCGTCTGACGCGCGCAGCAACAACCATGGTCGGGGTCAGCCTGATCGCGTTTGCGATCAGGCTTGCCAGCGATGATCCGGTTGAGAAAATGATTGCGGAATGCGAGTCGCACGGTGAATCGAACTGCGCGGCACAGATCGAAATCATCCAGGTCGCACACCGCCTCGAGAAGCCGATCTGGCAACAGTACGTCCTCTGGGTAGCCGTTGACGTCCCGACCTTGATCGGGCACCAGAATCGTTCCTGCCTTTCGTTCGAATGTCCTCTGTTCGCCGCCGGAGAAGCGGCATGATCGGTTATCTCGCACACCGCATCATGCTGATGGTGCCCACGCTGATCGGCATCAGCCTGATCACGTTCATCATCATTCAGCTACCGCCCGGCGACTTCCTCTCGACCATGATCGCCGAGTGTGAAGCCCAGGGGGAATCGAGCTGCAAGGAACAGGTTGCCGTGCTGACCGAGGAATTCGGCCTGGATAAGCCGGTCTGGCAGCAATACCTGATCTGGGTGAGCGATCTGCTGCAAGGCAACATGGGCATCAGCTTCGAATACAACAAGCCGGTGGCCGAAGTGATCGGCGAGAGCCTCTACCTCACCATCATCGTGGCTGGTTCGACGATCATCTTCACCTGGATCGTGGCCTTCCCGATCGGCGTCTATTCGGCCACCCACCAGTATTCCTGGGGCGATCACGGGCTCACCCTGCTGGGGTTCCTGGGCCTTGCCACGCCCAACTTCCTGCTCGCGCTGGTCATGCTGTTCCTGGCGAATGTCTGGTTCGGAACATCGATCGGCGGTCTGATGGACCCGCAATATGTCGATCAGCCCTGGACCTGGGGCAAGTTCGTCTCGATCCTGGAACATCTGTGGATTCCCGTTGTCGTGATCGGCACGTCCGGCACGGCGGGCCTGATCCGGCGTCTGCGCGCCAACCTGCTGGATGAACTCCAGAAGCAGTATGTCGTGACGGCACGCGCCAAGGGCCTTTCGCCCGGCAAGGCGCTGGTGAAGTACCCGCTGCGCATGGCGCTCAACCCCTTCATCGCCGATATCGGCAACCTGCTGCCCCAGGTGATTTCCGGCGCGGTGATCGTTTCGGTCGTGCTGTCGCTGCCGACCACCGGCCCCATCCTGCTGCGCGCGCTCCAGACCCAGGACATGTTCCTGGCCGGCTCGTTCCTGATGTGCCTGGCCTTCCTGACCGTGATCGGCGTGCTGATCTCCGACCTGCTGCTGGCCGTGCTCGACCCCCGGATCCGGCTCGCCGGGGGAGCGGGGCACTGACATGACCGACACGACACCCAACACATCGGGCAACATCCCGCGTTACGTCAACGAGGAGCCCTGGGACGCCAACGCGGTCGAGGTGCTGACCCCGGCCCAGGAAAAGTTCTATCTGGCCAACCAGTGGACGCTGATGTGGTGGAAGTTCCGCCGCCACAAGCTTGCGGTCTGGTCGGGCGTGCTGCTGATCATGACCTTCGGATCGATCCTGATCTCGGAGATCCTGGCACCCTACAACCTGCATTCACGCAACACCGACTTCCTTTATGCCCCGCCCCAGATGGTGCGCATCTTCCACGAGGGCGAGCTGGTGCGCCCGTTTGTCTATGGCTTCGACTACCGCCTGGACATGGAAACGCTGGAGCGCGTCTACACGGCCAACAAGGAGCAGGTGCAGCCCATCCGCTTCTTCTGCCTGGGCGATGATTACGAATTCTGGGGCATGATCGAAGGTAGCTTCCACATCATCTGCCCGGCAGAGGACGGCACGCTGTTCCTTCTGGGGACCGACAGGCTGGGCCGCGACATGCTTTCGCGCATTCTCTACGGCGCGCGGATTTCGCTCACCGTCGGCCTGATCGGCATCGCCATCAGCTTCCTGCTGGGGGTCATTCTGGGCGGTCTCTCGGGCTATTACGGCGGCTGGATCGATTCTGCCGTGCAGCGCCTGATCGAGATCATCCGCAGCTTCCCCGAACTGCCCTTGTGGATGGCGCTCTCGGCCAGCCTGCCGGTGACCTGGAGTCCGATCTGGGTCTATTTCGGCATCACCATCATTCTGGGCCTGTTCGACTGGACCGGGCTTGCGCGCGCCGTGCGCTCCAAGCTGCTGGCCCTGCGCGAGGAAGACTTCGCCACCGCGGCCGTGCTGATGGGCGCCAAACCCAAGCGCGTCATCTTCCGCCATCTGATGCCAAGCTTCACCAGCCATCTGATCGCCTCGGCCACGCTCTCGATCCCCAGCATGATCCTGGGCGAGACCGCCCTCTCGTTCCTGGGCCTGGGCCTGCGCCCGCCGATCACCAGCTGGGGCGTGCTGCTGAACGAAGCCCAGAACATCAACGTCGTCGCCCTCTACCCCTGGCTGATGCTGCCCGTGGTACCGGTGATCATCGTCGTGCTGGCCTTCAACTTCCTGGGCGACGGCCTGCGCGACGCCGCTGACCCGTACAAGTAGCAGCACAGCAACGCCCTGCTTTTCGTCTTGGCCCCACTTGATCGGGCCATCCATCCCGTAGCCGTTTCACGCATGCAGAAGGATGAACCCTGGGCGCAATACGAGGGCAGATGGAACGCCTTGTCTGCGAGCGGTGTGAGACTCAGGGATGGATCACCCGGTCAGGCCGGGTGACGACGGAAAGTGGCAGAGCCGCCTAGCGCATCCGCCACACGATCATCAGCACGAACATCAGCATGGCGCCGACGAAGTGCCAGGGGGTCATGCCGCCCCACAGCACAGCGAGCGCCAGGGCAAGCGCCATGGGCAGGCCGACACAGCCGGTCAGGCCGCCGAACAACCGCAGCCAGTCGTTGAGCACCTCCAGCGTGAAGCGGGTCACGCCGCGCGGCAGGTTCTCAGGAATCGGGATGCGCGCCTTGAAGAACACCATCCAGATGCTGACGGCGATCACGGCAAGGCAACCAAGAAAGATGATGGTGGCGTCGTTCATACCGCCATTGTGGCGCACAGCGCCTGTCTGGCAAGCCGATTCACCAAGGCGTGAACCGGCCACCGTCCTACCTGATTGGGCATCAGCGGTTCGCCGACATCATGCCCGGACCCGCGTCCTTGAGCATGTCCATGGAGGGATAATCGAGCACCATCAGTCCGCCATCGACAATCAGGGTCTGGCCGGTAACGAAGCTGGCTTCGTCGCTCGCCAGAAAAAGCACGGCCGCCGCGATCTCTGCAGGGGTTCCCATGCGGTTGAAGGCCGAAGGCGGAAGGGCCCAGTCACCACCGCCCGATGGAGGTGCTTCGGCATCGCGTTCGGTCGCGATCCAGCCCGGCGAGACACCGTTGCAGCGCACACCATGGGGTCCGCCTTCGGCAGCAAAGCTCCTCACCAGCGCCTCGACCCCGGCCTTGGCGATGCCATAGGTGCCCCAGTTGCCGTGCCATGTGGCGGTGGATGAGGTGCATACGATGCTGCCTTTGGTTTCAATCAGGTGGGGCATGGCATAGGCGCTGGCGAACCAGGGCGCATCCAGATTGGGGCCGCGCAGCTTGTCCCAGCGCACGCCCGGCGGGTCGCTGTCTTCGACCCCGGCACGCCGGCCGCCCACACCGGCATTGTTGATGAGAATGTCGATCTTCCCGAAACGCGCGACGACGTCGGCAACCATCGCCTTGACCTCGGACTCGACCGAAAGGTCGCAGGAAAAGAACGCGGCATCCGCACCCCTGGCCTGTTCCTCCGCCAGCACCGCCTGACCTTTTTCAGCATTCCGCGCAACGATCGCCACGGCAGCCCCTTCGGCCACGAACCGCGCAACGATGCCACGCCCAATGCCTGAATTCCCGCCCGTGATCAGCGCCACCTTGCCCTTGAGTCGCATGGTCTTCTCCGCCTTGATTGTCAGGCCCCACCATAGCGGCGGGGGCCGGGCGCGTGGAAGCGATCAGTGGCGGAGGCGCCAGAGGATGATGCCCAGAACAAGCACGATGATGGGGACCGCGATCAGGCCAACCGCAGGGCCACCGCCGGTGAGCAGAATCACAAAAAGGGCGCCGCCGACAAAAAAGATGATCGCGGCCAGGCCCAGCAATTCCATGCCGATCGCGCCGACCAGTCCTGCAACAACCTCAGAAGGGCTCCTGTCACGCACCGCATGCCAGATGCTGAAGCCGACGACCGCAAGCATGCCGCCAATGGAAAGAAGCAGCCAGATATCCATGGGGCAAGTCTATGCCGGAAGGATGCCGACATCCATGTCGACCGCGACGCCTTCGACCCTGACCAGTTCCTCGATCGTCAGGTCGTGACCGGCAAAGCCCTGGCGCTGGGCCAGGATGAGGGCGTCGTTGGTGACCGACAGGCGGGCACCGCGGGTCTTGCAGTGTTTTTCCAGCTTGGCCGCCAGATTCACGGCATCGCCGATGACGGTGTATTCCAGCCGGGTTTCGTCACCCACCGCGCCGAACACCACCGTGCCGGTGGCAAGGCCCATGCCCCAGGCGAGCAGGCGCTGTTCGCGCGCGGCGCGGCGCGCGTTCCAAGCGGTCATCTTGGCATCGATTTCCAGCGCGGCGGCAAGCGCATCGGCAGCAAAGGTGTCGGTGGCGTTGGCGGCCCCGAAGGTTGCCATGACGCCGTCGCCCATGAACTTGTCGATCGCCCCGCCATGGGCCTGCACCGCGGGCACCACGACGCGCTGATAACGCGAGAGCATGTCCACGGTCTGGTTCGGTCCGATACGCTGGGAGAGTGCCGTAAATCCGCGCAGGTCGATGAACAGGATGGCGGCTTCCCGCAGCACGCCCTCGCCCGGCTTCACGATGTCCTGGCTGTGGGTGATCTTCTCGGCAATCTCGGGCGAGAAAAAACGCGAGAGGTCTTCTGCCGCCTGGCTTTCCGACACCGACCGGATGAGCTGTTTGCGCGCACGAGTCAGCGCGATCACCAGCACGGCCGTCACCAGGATGATGGAGAGAATCTTGTCCATCTCCCCGCCGATCAGGATGTCGCTGGAGGAGAGATAATGGATGTAGTCCTGTGTGATCGCGCTGGGTTCAGAATCGATCAGGATGGCGTTGGCCAGCATGACCAGCCAGCCGACCACCGCCACGGCACCGGCCATGGCGACATAACGGGGATCGAAGCGCAGGGCGCGCAGGGCGATCAGCCCGAAGATATAGAGCATCGTCGGGCCCTTGAGCGAAAAGCCCGGCGGCTGCATGTACTGGATGTGAAAACTCCAGATCGTCACCAGAAGCACCACCATGTCGACCACGATGGAGATGACGATCATCCAGGCCGGGAGCCGGTGGGCATAGGCCAGTCCCAGACGCAGGAGCGTGAACCCGAAATAGGCACCCAGCGCCCAGGGCACCGGTTCGAACATGGCATCGTCGGGGAAGGTCTTGCGCGCGACGCTGTAGAGCGCCGCGAACATCACGATGCCGACCATCTGGACCCAGCCGATCAGGATTTCGCTTTCGGCCTGATCGTGCTCGATCTGGCGTTGCACGCGATCGGGAAGGCCGCCCTCGACAGGCGGTCCCAGCAACATGGTCATGATTCGCCGGGCCAGATTCACGCGTGCCGTCCTTTGCAGAGCGCCCTGTCTACCGCGCCTGGCGATAACCCGGCGTCATAACCGCGTGTCGGCGGCGTGATATCTCTCATCGCCGCTGCAGCCACAGGCTGGTTTCCATGGCACCGGTCGGCATGGGCAGCCCGCCGACCGGGCTTGCCGCCAGTGTCTCGGCCTGACGGGTTGCCATGTAACGGCTGGAGAAGAGTGGCTGCCATGCACCCGAAGTCAGGAGCGGCAGAACGGCGAGCTGTTCGTTGTAGCCACGCCAATCCCAGGATGCGGGATAGTCATCGGGCAGAAAGATGTCGTGAATATGGACCAGCACGCCGGCCGGCAGTTCCGGCAGGACGCGATTGAAAAGCAGATCGACATCCGAACCGGGCATGGCGATATGGCTGGAATCGATGAACAGGATATCGCCCGGCTTCAGCGCGGCGAATACCGAGGGATCGGCCCGGTGCACAGGTTCGCGCACGATATCGATCTCGAGCGTGTCGATGGCCGCACGCGGTGCCGGATCGATTGCCGTCAGGTGCGTGACCAACCTGCCGTCGCGGATGGCGCACGCCATGAAGCGCGTGCTGTGGCCTGATCCCACTTCGACGATGCGGGACGGTTCCGCCGCCCGGACCATGGAATAGGCAATCGCAGCATCCATGCGGGGAAACCAGTCCTGGTTCCAGCGCGGCCCCGGCGCCGGGTCATCCGCACCGATGGCCTGGAGATCACCGGCAAACTCACCGGCCTTTGAGAGGGTCGCGGCAAACACAGCGGCATGATCGTGAAACAGCCGCTCGATGGCCTCATAGGGCGTGCGTGCGCCCGGGCCGGGCAGGGTGTCGGCATAACGATAGGGAATGAAGAATCCGCGCCGGGCCATACCTGTGACCGTGGCAAGTCCCAGGCCCATGCGGCGCAGGCTGGTGCGCAATCCGCTCACGGCCGCAACACCATGCCTTCACGCGCGACGACCGAACCGGGGCGTACCGCTTCCAGATCGGCAGCAATCGCGTCCATGCGGTCATCGTCATGACCGGGATCATGATGAAACACGACAAAGGTCTCCACACCGGCGGCGTCACACAGGCGCACACCTTCCTCCCAGGTCGAATGGCCCCAGGTCACGAAGTTGGGGAACTGCTCATCGGTATAGGTCGCATCGTAGATCATCAGGTCTGCACCCTCGATCAGGCCCAGGATGTTCCGGTCGGGCTCTCCGATGACATGCTCGGTATCGGTGACATAACAGATCGAGCGGCCGCCATATTCGATCCTGTAGCCGGTGGCGCCGTTGGGATGGTTGAGCGGCGTGGTGCGGATCGTGATGCCATCACGTGGTTCCAGCACGTCACCGACCTGAAAGGCCTTCCAGGTGATGTCGGCCCTGAGCGAGGTTTCGGTCACCGGTGTCACCGGGTCCTTCAGGAACCGTTCGAGCACGCTTTCCAGGGTATGGGGCGCCTTGAGATGACCCGACCAGGCGGTGAGTTTCGTTTCGGCATGGTTGAGCACGCTGAGATAGGGCCAGCCACAGACATGGTCGAGATGGGTATGGGTCATGAAAAGGTCGGCGTCGAGCGGCCCGTCGGGCAGGGAGAGATCCAGCCCGCGCAGGCCCGTGCCGGCATCCATGATCAACAGATGCGGGCCACAACGCACCTCCAGGCAGGAGGTGTTGCCGCCATATCGCACGGTCGCAGGGCCGGGGCAGACAATGCTGCCACGCACACCCCAGAACCGGACGAAAAAGTCGTCAGCTTCCGTCACGGCGTTTGCTCTTGTCCCATGATGTCCACGTCCCGGCGAGAATCACGCTCGCATCCAACCATGGCTGCAGGGTATACCCTCCCGTGAACCGGGACCACCCGCACCGCAAGGCGCACAGCCAGAATCGGAACATTGTGATGAGCACCCCATCGGCCAAGGAACAGCTGCTGACCCTGATCCGCGAACACGCCCTGTTGAGCGGCGGCGATTTCGAACTCGCTTCGGGCGAACGCGCCAGCGTCTATATCGACCTGCGCCGCGTCACCATGCACCCGCAGGGCGCCACCCTGATCGGCGCGATGCTGGCCGAACATCTGACCGATTCCGATGTCACCGCCGTGGGCGGCATGGCCACGGCGGCGATTCCCGTGGTCACCGCCGTCGTCATGGCCAGCGCATCGGGCAACAAGCCCCTGCGCGGCTTTTATGTGCGCGACAAGGCCAAGACGCGGGGCACCCAGCGCCAGATCGAAGGCCAGATGCAGGAAGGCGACCAGGTCATCCTGCTGGAAGACACCATGACCACGGGCGGTTCCACCATGACCGCGGTTGAAGCCGTGCGCGCCGAAGGCGGCGAGGTCGCCGGTGTCATCACTGTGGTCGACCGCCTGAAAGGCGGCAGGGAACTCTATGAAAACGCCAACATCCCCTTCCACGCCCTGGTGACCCTGGACGAAATCACCGCCGGTTAGGCTGCAGCAATGACATTCAACGCCCCGGACATGGATTCCGGCAGAAGCGACTGGGGCGGGATCTGGCTGGGGCTGGCGATTTCCTCGCTGGCCGCCTTCCAGATGCTGAAGCTGCCGCCGGCCCTGCCCCTGATGATCGATGCCTATGGCTATGACCGGATCACCGCAGGGGCTCTGGTCTCGATCTATGCGCTTTCGGGCCTCGTCCTCTCGGTCGCCGTGGGCCGTCTGGCATCGCGCCATCCCGTTGTGATCATGGGCGGCTCACTGGCGTTTTTCTTGATCGGCAACCTGATTACCCTGGCCCTGCCGGAAATCGCCTGGCTCAACCTTGCCGCGCGCGCGCTGGAGGGCTTTGCCTATGCCGTCTTTGCCATTGCCGGGCCGGCGCTGGCCAACCGCAGCGCGGTCGAAAAGGATCTTTCGAGCGTTGCCGGCATTGTCGCAATCTGGGTGCCGGTGGGCCAGATCCTGGCGCTGGGCGTGGGATACCTCACCTTCCATACCTATGGCTGGCAACCGCTCTGGTGGGTCTCGGTTGTCCTGACCGCGCTGGTCGGCGTGTGGCTGTGGCTGCGCTGGAAGCCGGTCTCCCACGCTCTGGCCGGACTGGCGGACGGGGCCACGGCATTCTCCACGACGCAGCGCGAACAGACCCTTCTGTGGTTTGCCGGCATCGTCTTTGCCATCTGGGGCGGCCAGTACATCGCCTTCATGACCTGGCTGCCCGATTACATGGTCGACACCTTCGGTGTTGGCGCCCACACCGCTGCGGCTGCCAATGCCCTGTGTGTCGTCGGCGTTCTGCTGAGCGGCCTTTCCACGGGCTGGCTGCTGCGCAAGGGCGTGCCGCTTGGCCTGCTGTTTGGCGGAGCAACCCTGATCCAGGCCGTGGTCTGGATTGCAGCACCCTATATGGGCGCCATGGCAGGTCTGGTTGCCATCACGCTTTACGGCATCGTCTCAGGTGCGGCGCCGACCTGCCTGTTTGCCGTTCCCGGAAGGCTGCTGGGGGGCGATCGCGCGGGACCGACCGCCTTTGGCCCGCTGATGGCAGGAAGGAATCTGGGCATCTTTGCAACACCGATCCTGGCCGGCTGGTTGATCGGCTTTGGCGGCTGGCACGAAGTCGGCCTGATCTTCGGTGCGATCACCTTTGTTTCCACCATCGCCGGTGTCGTGATGGCCCGCGCGATCCTCAACAACAAGATGGCTGCATGAACACGCCCGAACTGATCCAGGCCCTCAAGGCCAGCGGCGCAACCGCCGAACTCTCCGACATCACCCGCCTGGGCCGGGGCCTGTGGGGCGACGTCTATGATCTTGCCGATGACACGGTGCTCAAGCTGATCCGCGGCGAGGCGGGCATCGGCAATGGCCTGGAGAAATGGCAGGCCGAATGCGACACCCTCAATGCGCTGGAAGAGGTCACCCTGCCGGTCCGCATGCCCGAGCTGATCGATTCCGACCGGTTCGGCGCCGCTTCTGCTGCGGGCGAGGCCGGATTTGTTGCCTGGATGCGCCTGGAGAAAGTGCCGGGCACGCCTTTGGACGATGACCTGATCGAGGGTCTGCCCCAGGCCGAACGCGAGCGTCTGGCCCACGATCTGGCCGAAACCCTGGCGGCCCTGCATGGTCTTGGCGCGGAACTGTCCTTCCCGGATGCCCAGGCCAAATCCGACCTGCGCGACCTCGAAGAAATAGCAAGCGTGACCAGCGATGTCGCAGGTCCAGAGCTGATCGAGGCGATCGCCCGCTCGGGCGAAAGCCTACCCGACGACCCTGCCACCGTGCCCTGTCACGGCGACATCAACACGACCAACCTGCTGATCGATTTCGAGGGCCGTCTGACCGGTCTGATCGACTGGGCCGAGGCCCGACGGGACTGGCGCGAGGGGGAAATGTGCCACCTGGCGCTCATCCCAATCTTCTTTCCCATCTTCGCGGAAGCCTATGAAGGCATCACCGGCCGGATGTTCGACGAAGAGCGCCTGCACCTGGCCACCTGGCACAACGTCCTGATCTCGCTCGCCATCGCGCGCAAGACCGGGAACAAGGAAGAGGAGGCCTGGGCCCTGGAGGATGCACGGCGGCTGGGGGATTCTATAGTTTAGCCTCAGTCGCCGGCACTCGCTCCGCTCGTTTGGCTTACGCCGCTATCGCGGCGGGGTCGCAGTCGCTCCCCTCGGCCCCAAATGGGGCCTCTCGCCTACAAACCACCCCAAGGGGTGTCATCCCGGAAACCGCAACGCGGTTATCCGGGAGCTAGAGAGTGCAGTGCCTGCCTGTCGAGGCCCCGGCTCAAGGCCGGGGTGACACAAATCTGAGATGGTCGCTACAGGCACCCTGCACCGGCGGTGAGCAGGCAATCGGCGGCGAGAGCGCAGCGGCCGCCGACCGGTGCGACCGCACCGGCGCCGCGCATGCGGCGGAAGCCAAGCGTGCGGAGCACGCGCCCGGCGCTTGAGGGAACAAACATAAAAAACCGAGCCCGCACCGGCTCCCGAAATCAGGAAACCCGCCTACCTTCTCACGGATTCAACCGGTACCCGCCGGGCTCGGTAATCAGCAGGCGGGCGTCGGAGGGGTCATCCTCGATCTTCTGGCGCAGGCGGTAGATGTGGGTTTCCAGGGTATGGGTCGCCACGCCGGCGTTGTAGCCCCAGACCTGATCGAGCAGGACGTCGCGGCCCACGGCCTTGTTTCCGGCCCGATAGAGGAACTTCAGGATCGAAGCCTCCTTTTCGGTCAGGCGCACCTTCTGGCTGGTTTCGTCATGGACCAGAAGTTTCGCCGCAGGCTTGAACGTATAGGGGCCGATGTTGAAGACCGCATCCTCGCTCTGTTCGTGCTGGCGCAGCTGGGCACGCACCCGTGCCAGCAACACGCCAAGGCGGAACGGCTTGGTCACGTAGTCGTTGGCGCCTGATTCCAGGCCCAGGATGGTGTCGGCCTCGCCATCGGCCGCCGTCAGCATGATGATCGGCATCTTCTGACCGGCCCGGCGCATCAGGCGGCACAGTTCGCGCCCGTCCATGTCGGGCAGGCCGACATCCAGCAGGACCAGGTCGAAACGGTCATCCTTGCTGATTTCCAGGGCTTCGGTGCCCGTGCCGCATTCCTCAACATCGAACTCCTCATGCAAATGAAGCTGTTCGGCAAGGGAATGGCGCAGTGCTTCGTCATCATCGACGATCAGAATCGTTCGGCCGGACATCAGGGAACCCCCGTTTGGCTGTCTAGTCATATGGGGCAACACACCCCGTCCACACCGCCTTATATAGGGATGCTTTCGCCAACTGCAGGGTGTAGGACCCAGTCGATCAACCGTTTTGTGAACACACTTGATGGGTCGCCCAACTCGGCGAGCAGGGAAAAATGGTTGTGATCGGTTTCCGTAGAAGCCGTCACGGTGCATTCGGATGCTTCCGCAGCCATGCCGTAAGCCAGCATCTGACGATGATATTCGTCGGTTTCCTGTGCACCGACCGCCAGCCAGACCGACGGCCTCGGTTTGGGGATGGACGATGCCAGCACCAGCGGCGCGTAAGTCTTGGTCATGGCGGCATCCAGCTGGACCATGCCGTTGAGGAAACACCGGTGCACCGGCTCCAGATCAAAAATGCCCGAAATCCCGGCCAATCCGGCAACAGGTGCTTCAGGAGCCGCGTCCTCATCATAATAGGACCAGTCCGCTGTCAGGGTCAGCGCGGCCGGGACCACACCCAGTCCCTGGCCCATGACAACAATGCGTCCGGCATCACCGTTCAGGCGATCGGCATGGGCGCGCAGCCAGAGCACCGCGCGGCGTGCGTTGTCGATGGCATGGATGACGTTGCCGTTCTGGGGCTGGCAGCCGTCGGCCAGCGCCAGGGCGCAACCATGGGGCACAAGGCCCGAGGCCAGAAAGGCGACGTCACGCCGGTTGCGGTTTGCCGTCAGACCGCCGGGGAGAAACAGCAGGATCGGCGCGTCGGGCTGTTCGGCCGGAAACAGGTCCATCACCAGACCCTCGCCGCAATCAACATCAAGATCCGCGTGGGGAAACGCCGTGCGTGCATGGTCGGAAAGGCTCTCATAGAGCCTGCAATAGACATCGAACCGCTCGCCCTGCTGGCCGATCAGGTCGTATTGCCGGTCGAGCGCGTCACGCTCGTATCCAAGAAATCTCTCAGACATCGCCATCAATCTACGCAATCCTGCCTGCTGTGTATGTTGCCATCATCACATCAGGGTTGATATGGCGGCACTGGCCCAGTCGATGATCAGACAGTAGGCTGGTGGCCCATATGCGAGGTAACGATGACAGCCAGAAAACTCGGCCATGACGATGTAGGCAAACCCGATTTCGAGGGGCGGTTCGATGCGGGAACCGCAGGTCTGGAAGAGGCTCGGCTCTTTGATCTGTCCTCCCACACGCTGGCGCGTGAAGCGCTCGACTTTGCCCTGTCCATGGATGACGAGGGTTACAACACCTTCGTTCTGGGCGAGGACCGGTCCGGGCGCATGGACGCCACGCGGGGCTACCTGACCGCCCATGTCGCGGGCAAACCGCCCAGCGATGACTGGGTCTATCTCAACAACTTCCGGCGCACCCACAAGCCGCGCCCGGTGCGCCTGCCCGCCGGCAAGGGCCGCGCCTTCCGCGACGACATGGCTGAACTCCTGCCCGCGCTGACCGATGCCCTGCGCAAGGCCTTCACCTCGGACGCCTATGCCGACCAGATTCGCCTGGCCCAGGAGGAAACCAAGGCCAATCTTGATGCCTCCTATGGCAAGCTGCGCGAGATGGCCCGCGCCCACGGCCTGGATGTCTGGTCGGGCCCTCAGGGCCTGTCGCTGGTCATGATGGGAGAGGACGGCAAGCCGGTCAGCCAGGAAGAACTTCTTGCCCTGCCCGAGCAAGACCGCAAGAAGCTGGAAGAAGCAGTCGAAACACTCAATCCCGCCATGATCGAGATGCGCGCCACCGCCAGGCGGGAGGAACTGGACCTCACCCGGCGTGTGCGCGAGGTGAACCGCACCATTGCCGATGAGACCACCGCGACCCTGCTGGCCGAACTGGAATCCAGTTATGGCGGCCACCAGGGCCTGACCCGCTGGCTGGTCGAGTTGCGCAGCGACATTCTCGACAACCTGCATCTCTTTCAGGGTGAAGCACCGGCCGATCACGCCGACCAGCAATCCCAGGGACAGGGCGGCACCAAACCCGCGACCCAGGGGCCATCGGAACTGACGCGTCGTTACGCCGTCAATCTGATCGTCGATAACGGGGACACCAAACATCCCAACGTCGTGCTGGAACCCAATCCGACCTACGAGAACCTTTTTGGCGCGATCGAGTACCTGCCGGTTTCAGGCTCGCTCCACACCGATTTCACCATGATCCGGGGTGGTGCGCTGCACCGGGCCAATGGTGGCATCCTGGTCCTGCGCGCCGACGCCATTGCAGCCCAGCAGGTCGCCTGGCACTTTCTGAAAGGCGCACTGCGCGATCAGGAAATCCGCATCGAGGAACTGCACCGCTATGGCGGCGTGCCCCTGACCGGGACACCCAAGCCCAAGGCCATTCCGCTCGACGTCAAGGTCGTGCTGGTCGGTGCGCCAACCTGGTATTACCGCCTGCTCTCGGCCGATCAGGACTTCCGCTCCTATTTCAAGGTCAAGGCCGAGATCGACCCCTATGTCCCGACCACCGATGAAGACGTTGCCCTGTTCGCCCGCCTGATCCAGCGCCAGGCCAACGAACAGGGCCATGTCGCGGAGGCCGGCGCGATCAACCTGTTGCTGGGCCATGCGGCACGCTGGGCCGATGATCGTGAGAAACTCTCCTCTCGCTTTGAACTCATCGCCGACCTGCTGGCAGAGGCCGCCGAACTTTCCGGCAGCGACACGATCACTGCCGGGTGCATTGCGCGCGCCATCAACGAACGCCGGCGCCGCAACGGCCGTGCCGAGGAACGCAGCCTGCAGCGCATTACCGACGGTTCCGTTCTGATCGACACCGATGGTGAGGATACAGGCCAGGTCAACGGACTGGTCGTCCTGCAGATGGGCGACCATTCCTTCGGCCTGCCCAGCCGCATCACCGCGCGCACCTATGTCGGGGCCTATGGCATCGTCAACATCGAACGGCGTGTCGCCATGGGCGGGCCGATCCAGCAGAAGGGCGCCCTGATTGTTGAGGGTTATCTCAACGGTCTCTTCGCGCGCTCCTTCCCGCTTTCCTTCTCCTGCTCGATCACCTTCGAGCAATCCTATGGCGGTGTGGAGGGCGATTCCGCCTCGCTTGCCGAAACCTGCGCCATCGTTTCCTCGCTGGCGGGCGTGCCGATGCGCCAGGACATCGCCATGACGGGCTCGCTCAACCAGACCGGCGAGGTTCAGGTGATCGGCGGCGCCAACCACAAGATCGAAGGGTTCTTCCGTACCTGTCTGGAGCGCGGACTGACCGGCAAACAGGGCGCCATCGTGCCAGCCGGCAACGAACGCAATCTGGTGCTGAAGGACGAGGTCGTCGAAGCCGTCAAAGCCGGAGAGTTCCATATCTGGAGCGCGACAACGGCAGCCGATGCCATCGAACTGCTCACCGGCATGCCCGCGGGCGAACCCGATGCGCAAGGCAACTATCCCGAGGACACGGTCTTCGGGCGCGTCATGGCCCAATTGGAAGCCTTTGACCGCGCGCTTTCGGATCGGGGCATCGACCGGCGTCAGGCCAAGCAGCCGTGAGCGACCTTCTGGTCGGCGCAGATGGCACCTGCCGGCTTGGCGAACAACGCTATCGCTGCGTCCTTGGTTCCGGCGGCATCGTCACCGACAAACGCGAAGGCGATGGCGGCACGCCTGTGGGCACATGGCCCCTGCGCCGTCTGCTCTACCGTCCCGATCGCGAAGAGGCCCCGGCCTGCACGCTGCCGGTCGAAGTCATCCGACCCGAGGACGGCTGGTGCGATGACCCGGCTCATGCCGACTACAACCGCCCGGTGACACTGCCCTTTGGCGCAAGTCATGAGGAAATGTGGCGCGACGATCACCTCTATGATCTCGTGGTGGTGGTCGGCCACAACGACGATCCCCCGGTACCTGGTGCCGGCAGCGCGATCTTCCTGCATCTGGCTCGGCCGGACTGGGGGCCCACCGCAGGCTGCGTCGCCTTCACGCGCGAGGATTTCCTGGAGATTCTGGGGACCATCACCGCTGACAGCCGGCTCATCGTCGAAGGCTGAACCGGTACGCGATCACGGCGCAGGCAAGAATCCGGCATCGCTGAACGCTGCAGTGCCCAGCGGCCCTGCCAGCATGGCGAGGAACAACGCCGCGGCTTCATGGTTGCCGCCCGCGATTTCAGCCGCGACATAGACAATGGGCGCATGCAGGTCACCCGGCACGGCTGCAACAACAGCGACGTCGGACGAGATCAGCGCATCGGTGGCATAGACCAGCCCTGCCGGTGCCTCACCGCGCGCGACCAGAATGAGTGCGCCGCGCACGTCGGCGGTGCGGGCTGTGCGTTGTTCGAGCGCCTGCCAGACGCCTGCTGCCTCCAATGCTTCCCGGGCGTAAACCCCTGCCGGGACATGAGCAGGGTCACCCAGGGCGAGCCTGCCGTCCTCTCCCAGGGCGTTGAACAGCGTTCGCGTCCAGTCTGTGCCTTGTTCCACCCCATCTCCGGCCGGCGTGATGACCACCAGGCTGTTGGCCGCCACGATGATGGCGCGGCCAGGGACCAGCAGATGCCGTTCACCGAGGTAACCGACCCAGGCGGGGTTGGCCGAGAGGTAGACATCGGCAGGCGCGCCATGGTCGATCTGGCGCGCCAGGGAGGCGCTCGATGCGGTGGAAACGACCACTTCGATACCGGTTTCTTCCGTGAAGGCTGCGGCAAAGGCCGTTACCGCTTCGGCCGTGCTGGCCGCGGCAAAGACCACCAGCCTGTCGGTCTCATCGGCGTTTCCGGAGCTCACGGCACCACAAACCAGGAGGATTGCCGCGACTCGGCGAATCAGCCCGCGCGCCCTGTGGATGGCCTGGTGGATGAACCCCGATACCGTGACACCTTCTTCCATGAATCTGATTTTCCACATGATATCAAGGTGTTGCGTGCATCGGGAAGGCGCCGCCTGGGACACCGTCTTGCACCGTGAACGTGGTTCACTAGTATATTGCCCGGACGGTAGCAGGCTTCAAAAGCCTGCGCCAAGGGGATCGGGGCCTGTTCAGGCGTGTCATGCGAACACGTACCGCGAAACGGCTTCAGAATGATTTGGTCAGGGCAGAACACGCGTTTCAACGGGAAGCGGGCCTGCTCTGGGGGGATAACACTGTGGCACGTGCAGCACTATCTGCTGACCGTATCGTGACAACGGCCGAAGCGTTGATCCGCGACAGCGTTTCGACCGACTGGACCGTGCGCAAGCTTTGCAAACAGCTGGAATGCGCACCGGGAGCGATCTATCGCTATTTCCCCGGCGGCGTGGATGCCATCGGCGCAGAAATCCGCAGCCGTCATCTGGCTGAACTGGGCATCATGCTGGCCCATGTCGAACAGGATCGTGAGGCCGAAGGCCTGGCGAGCCTGGTGCCAGAAAGCATGGCGGGCTGCCTGTCGCGCCGCTGCCGTTACTACCTGCAGTTCGCCCGCGAGCAGGGCGAGGTCTATCGCTCACTTTATGCCTATAACGCCAGCAACCGTGGTGACCAGGCCTCGGGCCTGGCAGCCGAGATCCTGGTGCATCGGCCCGCCGAGCTGATCCGCCTGGCTGTAGCCAACCGCGAACTCAACCGTCCCAGCATCGGAACCTTTGATTCAGAACAGCTCGGCCTGTTGATCTGGGCGCGCCTGCACGGTCACGCCGATCTGGTGCTTTCCGGACTGGCCGACGATCGCCTGCAGGAGCTCGATGACCGCCTGCTGATCGACATTCTGGCCCTGGCCGGTTTCAAGGTTGCCGACCGCCCCGCCGGCCTGGAAGCCGCCGCCCGGGCCGCACGCCAGACCCGATAGTCGCGACCGCACAGGCTGTGGACACGCTCCAATGATTTTGTCTGTTCCCTCAGGCGCCGGGCGCTCGCTCCGCTCGTTTGGCTTCCGGGCCTGACCGGCCCGCCGGTGCGGCCGCACCGGTCGGCGGCCGCTGCGCTCTCGCCGCCGATTGCCTGCTCACCAGCGGTGCAGGGTGCCTGTAGCAACCACCCAAAAAAGTGTCATCCCGGCCGACCATCGGGAGAGCCGGGATCTCGAACGTTCGGCGCACGCCTTTCGAGGCCCCGGATCGGCGCGGCTGTAGCCGCTTGTCCGGGGTGACACATTTCTGAGATGTCAGATTCGCACATCTGTGCTCCGGCACCGTGCCTCTGGTCCATCGCGCCCTCACGCTGTAACTAATGCGCCAGCATCGCCGCACCGGAACCGGAGACCACCACCATGCCAGCACCCCACACCATTGAGTCAGTCGCGGAACTCGAAGCGCTCTATGGCGAGCCGGTCAAGACCTCACTCATCAAGGAACTTGACCACATCAGCGATCACTATCGCGCCTTCATCGAGGCCTCGCCCTTCTGTGCCGTGGCAAGCTGTGGTCCCGGGGGCCTCGATTGTTCACCGCGTGGCGATCCCGCAGGGTTCGTGCGGGTCGTGGACCGCAAGACCGTCATGCTGCCCGACCGGCGCGGCAACAACCGGCTCGATACCCTGAGGAACCTGGTTGTGGACCCGCGCATCTCTCTGCTGTTTCTCATTCCGGGCGTTGGCGAGACCATGCGCATCAACGGGCGCGCCGTGATCTCGACCGACCCGGAGCTGTGTGCGGATTTCGCCATGCAGGGCAAGGCCGCCAGCAGCGTCATCGTGGTCACGGTCGAACGTATCTACTTCCAGTGCCAGAAGGCGCTTGCCCGCTCGCGTCTGTGGGATCCCGATGCCCGCATCGACCGTGCAAGCCTGCCCACAGCGGGCCAGATGGCCCAGGCCCTGTCGCCTGAACCCTTCGACGGTGCGGCCTATGATGCCGAGTATCCCGAACGCATGAAAAAGACGATGTACTAAGAACGCCGCTGCCGGTCCTTGGCTCAGGCGATACCGTGGATATCGCGCCAGTTGACCGGGTGCACGACGATCACCGCCTTGGCGTATTCGGCGCGGTAGATCATCCAGCTTCCGTTGGGCAGCCAGATTCCGTCGCCGGGCTCCATGTCGAAGGTGCCCTCTTTGGTTTCAAGGTTCAGCTTGCCTTCGAGGATGTAGATGTACTCGTCATAAAGGACGGTCCATTCCATCTCGCAGTTCTCGAAGGTGCCGACCGAGGCACCGAAGGTCTCGCTTTCGTTCTTGGAGACATCGCGCGCGACGGTGATCTTTCCGGGCGGCCCACCGATCTGCTCGAACACACGGTCGGCGGGTTTGACGTAACGGATGCCGGACATGGCTTTGTCTCCCTGTTCAGGTTTCGATCTTTGGCTGGCGCGACAAGGCCGCAACGCGCTCGCCTTTGCGGTCGGGTGTCGGCACGGCCTCGACATCGCCAACCCGCAAAAGCGTATTGTTGGTCGATCGCGCATCAAGCTCGGGACGCGAGCGCATGGGTGGACCGTCATAATCGGGCTCGAACACGCGGTGGGGATCATCGCCGTTATGGAATCCAAGATACGGCCCGCCAAAATCGTAACCGATAAGCCGGCGCAACCGCTCGGGATAGTCCCTGGCGACTTCCGGCGGGTTGGCAAGGTACTGGTTTTCTTCCTGGCGCAGCCAGGAGAGGCTGTATTGCAGGGCAAGGCCGGTGCGCACCGTGCTGGAATGGTTGTCGCCGCCGCCATGCCAGGTGCCGCCCAGATATAGCAGCACGGATCCCGCAGGCATGGCCGTATTCACCACTTCATCGGGAAACGGTGCGCGGTCGTGTTCCCAGACATGACTGCCCGGAGCGATCTGCGTGCCGCCATTCTCTGCCGTGAATTCCGAAAGCGCCCACATGGCCGGCATGATCATCGGCGGGCAGGGTTGGCGAAACGGATAGATCAGGCCATCCCGGTGCAGGGCCTGTGCCTTGGCACCGGGTTCGAGATGCATGATGCCGGTGAAGTTGAGCTGGTAGTTGCAGGCATTGGGAAGCAGCGTGGCATCACACAGGGCCATGACCGTGGGGTGGATCGCCAGTTCCCGCGCTGCGGGAGAGCGAGCAAGGACACGTCCCAGCCGTTTGGTGCGTGGCCCCAGGAACGCGTCATGGCCAAAGGGTGCGGCTTCGATATCCTCCGCCAGTTCCGCCGACACCTTCGCTGCCTGATCGACTGCGAGTTCCTCGATGATGAGGTAACCCTGTTCCATCAGCGAAGCGTGCAGCTGATCGGCTGGGGTATCGGGCGCGTGCAGGTTAAGCGTAGGCATCGGCCTTATTCCCTAGTTCATGTCCGCGACAGAATTGTAGGGGAGTTTTTCGGCAACCTTGGATTCCGGCGGCGTCGGCGCCGGTTCGATGTCACCCCAACGGAAACGCTGCAGCGAGGCAGCACGCTCGTTGAGTTCAGGATAGGTGTGGCAACGTTCGCTCAAGGGTGTGTCCTCGATCAGGCGATGGGGGTCATCGCCATGGACGAAACCACAGAACGGTCCGCCGAAGTCGTAGCCCACCAGACGTGCCAACCGGTCGGGCAGGGTTTTCGCCAGTTCCGGAGGCACGGCAAAGTGCAGGTTTTCCTCCTGGCGCAACCAGCCCAGGCTGTACTGCACGGAAATGCCGGTACGTTTGGTGTTGGAGATGTTGGCGCCGCCGCCGTGAATCAGGCCGCCCAGATAGACCAGGATCGAACCTGCCGGCATTTCGGCATACTCGATCTCATCAGGGCGGGCCTGACGGCCATGCTCCCAGAGATGGCTGCCGGGAACAATCTGGGTGCCGCCATTGGCCTTCGTGAAATCGGTTCCCGCCCACATGGTCGCCAGAATGGCCGGAGGGCAGGGGTGACGGAACGGGTACATATCCCCGTCGCGATGGACGTGCTGGGCTATTGTGCCGGGTTCCAGATGCATGATACCGGTATAGTTCACCTGATAACGCACGCAGTTTGGCAGCAGGATACGGTCGCACAGCGCCATCACGGTGTCATGGATGATCAGCTGATGGGCGGCTTGGGATTTGCCGACCAGACCTTCGACATTCTTGGCATGCTCTCCAGCAAAATTGCCGGGGCCGAAGGGGGCTGACTCGATGTGGTCGTCAAGCTCGGCCTTGGCGTGCGCCACCAGGTCCGGCGCCAGTTTCTCGATTACCAGACAGCCGTCGGATTCGATGATGGCAGACATTGCATCGAGTGATGTATCGGGACTTACCTTCTGAAGCGTCATGGCGCAGACCTCTTACTGTCCGGTGACAACCTTAGCCCGGCAGTTTCGAGCCGAACAGACTTCTTCCACAATCACCGTTTGCCTGTGATAATCTTGAGCGTCGGGGCCTCTTTTGGGGAGAGGCCCGGTCGGGGCAGTGCTTTTTGGGGAAGCCGGGACATGATTCTGCAGGACAAGCTCGAGTCGGGGGCCGTCATTGTGCTTGATGGCGCAACAGGCAGCGAAATCGCCCGTCTGGGCGGCGAGATGAGCGGCAAGGCCTGGTGTGCGCTGGCCAACATGACCCACCCCAACACCGTACGTCTGGTGCATGAGGAATATGCGCGCGCCGGTGCCGATGTGATCACCGCCAACACCTTTGCGACCTGCCGCCATGTGCTGGCCGGCGCAGGCCTGGAAGATCAGACCGTGGCGATCAACACGCGCGCGGTCGAACTGGCGCGTCAGGCGCGCGACAATGTTGCCGCCAGCCGGCCCGTGGCCGTGGCAGGCTCCATGTCCAACATGACGGCCTGGATCGAAGGCACCGTCAGTCCCGACCCAGAGTTTTTCCCCACACCCAAACAGGAAGCCGCCAATCAACGCGAGATGGCCGATGTTCTGGCCGAGGCAGGCGCCGATCTCCTGATTCTGGAGATGATGCGCGATGTCGAACGCGCCAGCCTGTGCCTGGAAGCCGCTGTTGCCACGGGTCTGCCCGTTTGGGTCGGCCTGAGTTGCAGCGTCACCGACGACGGACGCGTGATCGGCTGGGACCCGGCCCGGGAAGAGCCCCATAACATCGGAGACGACTACCAGCCCGGTGATGCACTCGACCTCGGCGAGATCATCGCCAGCCTCAAGGCCATCGGCGGTGATGTCTTCGGCATCATGCACAGCACCATCGAAGCGACCGAGCCTGGCCTTGAAGTCCTGTTCAAACACTGGGACGGCCCGGTCATGGCTTATCCCGAAACCCTGCGCCCGGATCGCAAGGAAGGTCATGTGGACGCGAGCGCCACGCCAGCCGAATTTGCCGATGCGTGCCGTGGTTACGTCGAGGCAGGCGTCCAGATCATCGGCGGATGCTGTGGCACCACCATCGAACACATCCGCGCCATGGTCGATGCCTTGCCCCAGGACGTGGGGCAGCGAAAATCCGGCTGATTTCTCTGCTCCGCAATAACCCGTCAACCCTTCTCCGATAACGCCATGTTGGGCGCCTGAACCTATTGTGGTCCCTTAGGCTGGTAACCCCCGTGCAACGGGGGCATGCTCTGCCGCAGGGGCTGATTCACATCTGGAGTACTGCAGGACACCGACCTGCAGAATTTCCGCAATCTTGGGTCGTAATCATGATCAAGCTGCTGATTTGCCGCGCCTCGCTGACCAGGCATGGCCTTGCCCTTGCAATAGGGCTGCTGATCCTGGGCGTGGCAAGCCATCCACGGGCAGACGGGGATGATCCAGTTTTCACCCTGGTGCTTGCTGACAGCCTGGCACCGATCCACCTCACACCGGGTGCTGATGGCGCCAACCATCTGGTTTATGAGCTGGTCATCACGAACATCACCAGCGGCCTGGCGACGCTCCGGGAAGTCGAGGTCTTTGCGCAGGACGGCACCACGGTTCTGGCAACCCTGGATCCCGATGCCATCATGTGGCGCTTTGAACGTGACGGTCGCCGTGGCAATAACAGCGACAGCCTGGAGGGCGGCAGGTACGGCGTTCTGTTCATGCATGTTGCCGTTCCCGCCGACCAGCCGGCTCCCACTGCACTGCACTGCGCCATCATCGCCTGACGGTCGATCTTGAGGGCATGGGCGAAGGCCTCGAGATTCCCGTTCACGCCATGGATGTCGTGCCCTTGGATGTGCCGGTTCTGGGCGCTCCCTTTATTGGAAAAAACTACCTCGCCGCCGATGGCTGTTGTGATGCCATTCGCCATATCCGTGCCCTACTGCCGATCAACGGGCGCCTGCGGCTGGCGCAACGGTTCGCGATCGACTGGGAACAGGTCGATGCCTCGGGCCGTCTGGTCACCGGCGACCTTTCCGTGCCCGAGAACTATGTCATCTATGGCAAACCGGCCCTGGCCGTGGCTGATGGCCTGGTCGTCGCTGCCGTCGACATTTTTGACGATCAGGTGCCCGGTGAAGCGCCCGAAGGCCTTGCCTTCCAGGAGGCCGACGGCAACCACGTGGTGCTGAAGATCAGCGAAGGCGTCTATGTGCTCTATGCCCACTTTGCGCCCGGCAGCGTAGCCGTGAAGGAAGGTGATCAGGTGGCCAAGGGTGACGTTCTGGGCCTGATCGGCAATAGCGGCAACACTATCGCGCCGCATCTGCATCTCCATGTCATGGACGGGCCCTCGGCTCTGAATGCCGACGGACTGCCCTATGTTTTCGAAAGTTTCCTGCTGACCGCCATCAACAGCGAAGGTACCGAAGCCTTCGATCTGGCCGAAGCGACCGGAGTGCCGGTGCCGCTGGACATGGTCACGCCGCCCGTTCCCTACCGGAATCTTCTGGTCATGGACCAGTGGCTGGTTGATTGGACCGCACCATGATGCGCGGCCTTGCCGGAACCTGCGTTGCAGCGTTGCTGGCGGGCGGACTGACCACACAGGCTACAGCCCAGAGTCGGCAGATCGACGATGTCATCGTCGATCAGAACCAGATCATCGAACGTTACCGCAATCCGCCCGAGAAACAGGGTAGCCTTGGCGTCACGGTCGATGTCGAGGATGCCGTGACGCCCGAGATCGTGGGCCTCACGGTGGTCCTCCAGGCGGTCGACCTGACCGGCGATGACCTGGTTCCCCGGAGCGAACTCGAACCGATCTGGCAGCCCTATCTGGGCAGAGAGATCGACAACGACGCCATGGCCGAAATTACGGCCGCCATCGAGAGCGTCTATCGGGAGGCCGATTACTACGCCCGCGCCATCGTCACTAAGATCGACCTTGGCACCGGCACCATCGAGATCGAGGTGTTTACCGGTTACATCAAGGAAATCATCATCAACGGAGAGGTCGGCGATCTCTACCAGCGCCTGGAACCCTACACCGACAAGATCGCTGCAATGGTTCCGCTGCGGGTCTCTCTGATGGAACGGTATCTGTTGCTGATTTCCGATCTGGGCGGTTATCGGGTCAATGCCCTGCTGGAGCAGATCCCCGGCGAGGTCGGCGCGGGGCGGCTTACGCTCGACCTTGCACCGATGGGGATTGGCGGCCAGGTCACGCTCGACAACCTTGGCTCACGCGAAACCGGACCGTTGCAGCTCACCGGTGTTGCCTTTGCCGGGGATGTGCTGGGCCTGTTCGAACAATCGACCCTGGTGGGTGTCACCAATCCCGCCGACCCCAGCGAGTTCCGGCTGGTGAACTTCGGTCAGGACTATCCCGTGGGCAGCGACGGGTTGTTTGCCGGTTATGCCCTGACCGGCGTTCTGGTCGAACCGGGCGGCGACCTCGAAGCCTTCGACATCGAGATCACCACGCTGACCGGCGTCGCCTCGCTGCAATATCCCTTCATCCGCAGGCTCGATCACAATCTCGACGGCACCCTGACCTTCAATGCCCAGAATACGGATGTTGACGTGATGGGCACACCCGCGACCATCGACCGCACGCGCTGGATCACGCTGGAAGCGGCCTATGATCAGGATTTCGACGTGCTCTCACTGGCAGCAAGCCTTGCGGGCTCACACGGCCTTTCGAGCCTGGGCGCAACCTCGGGCAGTCGCGCCCTGGCAGGCCGCTTCGGCGGTGAGGCCGATTTCCGTCTGGCAAGCGGCAGCCTGCAACTCGATGCCGACATCGCGCCAGGCTGCTCGGCAACCTTCCAGGCCACGGGACAGCTTGCCCCGGATCCGCTGCCTGATGCGGTGCGTTTCAGTGTCGGCGATGCGACCTTCGGCCGTGCCTTCGCAGGGTTTGGTGTGGCAGGCGATTCCGGTTTTGGTGCTGCCGTGGAGCTGGAACATGTCGTCGACTTCGGCCAGTCCTGGGTACGCCACTCCACGGTCTATGGCTTTGCCGATTACGGTTATGTCCACAACGATGCCATCGGCACGACCTTCTGTTCGGCACGGCTGGGGTCAGCCGGGGCAGGCATGCGGGCCTTCCTGGACCACGGCATCTTTGTTGACGGCTTTGTCGCCATCCCCACCATCAAGAGCAGCGCGGTCGAGGATGAAGGCGGTCGCGCACTCTTTACCCTGGGCTTCCGCTTCTGATCGACACGCATACTGGATTTCACCATGTTCCACCGCCTGATCACCTCCCTGGCCACATTGCTGGTTCTTGGCACAACCGGTTCGCAGACCGCGCGCGCCGACACGGATCTTCTCGAAGAGACCGTCGGCTTCATGTCCCAGATCATCTACCTTCAGGCCCAAACCCCCGGATTCATCATCGGTGTCGTCAAGGACGGCGAGACCTTTGTGGCCGGTCACGGTGAATACGCCGATGGCAGCGAAGCCGAGCCCGATGGTGACACGCCCATGCGCATCGGCTCGATCACCAAGGCCTTCACCGGCCAGGTGCTGGCCGCCATGGTTGCAGACGGCACGGTCGGCTTCACCGATCCGGTTTCCATGCATCTGGACTGGGACATCACATGGCCCCAGATCGACGGCCGTGAACTGCGCCTGATCGATCTGGTCACCCATAGCGGCGGATTACCGCGCGAGATCGAACATCCCCAGGGCCCGCCAGAGGATCCTTTCCTCTACAAGACCCTGCAGGCCTATCAGGACAACCTTGATGCCGATCCGCTGATGTTCAAGCCGGGCACCGGCATCTCCTATTCCAACTTCGGCTTCGACCTTCTAGCCCATGCGCTGGCCGGTGCAGCAAGCCGGCCCTACGAGGATCTGCTAAAGCAGTATGTCCTCGAACCCGCCGGCATGACCGACACCACGTTTGAACTCACACCCGAACGGGAAGCCATCGCCATGCAGGGCCATGCGCCCAACGGCGCGCCCATGCCCCATGTTCCCACCGGATCCGTCGTCGTGGGTTCCAGCGGCCTCTACACCACGACCAACGACATGCTGAATTGGTTCGCCTGGCACATGGACCGGAACGATCCCGCAGGGGACGAGGTGCGCCTGCTCGATCATGCGACCTACCTCACCCGCGACGGCATGGATGTCGTCTTCGGCATGGACGAGTCCGGCTTCATGGATGGCATGGCCCTGGGCTGGGTGGTCATGAATGCCAGAGAAGGCCACCCGGTCATTCTGCAGAAGGCCGGCGGACGTCAGGGCATGCTGGTCTACGGCGCCTTCGCACCGGGCCGGAACATCGGCATCTTTGCCGCCATCAACGCCTTCGACTTCAACGCCACAGTCGGCGTCAACGCCGCAGTCAATGCGCTCATCGGCGAACTCAGCGCCCAACAATCAGTCCCAAGGAAGGAACGCTCATGAAATCCCTTATCCGCACCGCCACTGTGCTTCTTGTCATGCTGGGCATGACGACGGCGCCGCGCGCCGACGAAAGCAAGTTTCTGGAAGAAACCGTGGGTTTCATGGGCCAGATCCTCTATCTCCAGTCGGGCACGCCGGGCTTCATCATCGGCGCGATCAAGGACGGCGAGACCTTCGTCGAAGGTTTCGGTGAATATGCCGACGGTGCGGGCGCGCCGCCCAACGGGGATACGCCCATGCGCATCGGGTCGGTGAGCAAGGTCTTTACCGGCCAGGTGCTGGCCAGCCTGGTAGCAGACGGCACGGTCAACTTCACCGATCCCGTTTCCATGCATCTCGACTGGGATATCGACTGGCCGACCATGGACGGGCGCGAGATTCGCCTGATCGATCTGGTGACCCACAGCGCCGGTCTGCCGCGCGAGATCGAACATGCGCACGGCCCAGCCGACAATCCCCATGCTACGATGACGCAGGAAGCATTCATCGAGAACCTCAACAACGATCCGCTGGTGTATGCGCCGGGCACGAGGATCATCTATTCCAACTTCGGCTTCGATGTCCTGAGTGCAGCCCTTGCCTCGGCCGCAGGCCAGCCCTTCGCTGATCTGGTGCGTGAACGTGTGCTGGAGCCCGCCGGCATGACCGACACGATGTACAACCTGACGCCCGAGCAGCAGGCCATCGCCATGCAGGGTCATTTCATCGACGGCTCACCGCTGCCCTAGATCCCCTCAGGCGAGATGGTCGAGGGTTCCGGCGCGCTGCAGTCCACGACCAACGACCTGCTGCGCTGGATGGCCTGGCACATGAACGACGAGGACCAGTAAGGGGCCGAAGTGCGCCTGATCGATCAGGCGGCCTACCTGCCGCGCAATGGTCTCGATTCGGTGTTCGGCATGGACGAGTCCGGACACATGGACGCCATGGGACTGGGCTGGGTCGTCATGAACGCCGGCGAAGAGCACCCCATGATCCTGCAGAAGGCGGGCGGCATCCAGGGCATGCTGGTCTACCTCGCCTTTGCTCCGGCACACGACATCGGCGTCTACGTTGCGATCAACGAGTACGACTTCAACGCCGGACCTGCCCTGAACCAGGCTGCCAACGCCCTGATCGGCGAACTTTCGAAGCAGTAGAGGGGCGCAGTTTTTTAGTCCCTCAGGGGTCGGGCGAGCGCGTCCGCCCTTTTCTTTTAGCCTCAGGCGCCGGCGTTCACTCCGTTCACTTGGCTTACGCCGCTAGCGCGGCGGGGTCGCGGTCGCTCCCCTCGGTCCCTGACGGGACCTCTCGCCTACACACCATCCCCAAAAGGGGTGTCATCCCGGACAAGCGAGCAGGGCGAGCGCGATCCGGGATCGCGTCATGACGGGTTTCAAAGGCAACGTGCGGACCGAGATCCCGGCTCAAGGCCGGGATGACACAGTTGAGTTGGTTGCGACACACACCCTGCTCCGCCCGTGAGCAGGCATTCGGCGGCGAGAGCGAAGCGGCCGCCGACCGGTGCGACCGCACCGGCGCCGCGCATGCGGCGGAAGCCAAACGAGCGGAGCGAGTGCCGGCGCTTGAGGCTAAAAGAAAATGCGGAGCGAGTGCCGGCGCCTGAGGCTAATCAAACAAAACAATCAACCCCACCCTACCGGTCAAACGGCGCCACCACATCGTGGCGGGCACGCCCGACGGCTTCGGCGCGGTCGACATGCAACCGGTTGATTGCGTTGTCGGCAGCCATCAGTTCAGCCGGGCCGATCGGGCGCGGGCCTTCCGGAGGCACGCCGTCGAGAACATCGCGAGGATGCTGGTGATCGACAAAGCCGCTGTTTACGGTCGAAAGCTCATAACCCATCAGCGCCTTGAGTTCGGGCGAGAAGGTGCGCGCGAGGTCCTGAGGCACGGCCAGATACTGGTTTTCCTCCTGGCGCAGCCAGGCCAGCGCGTAATGGAGGGCAATGCCGGTGCGCGGGGCAGCCGCCTTGTTGGCGCCGCCACCGTGGAACGACGCGCCGATGTAGAGCAGCACGGAACCGGCGGGCATTTCCGTGGCAATGATCTCTTCGGGTTCGGGCTTGCGCTTGTCATCCCAGAGGTGGCTGCCGGGGATGATCCGCGTGCCGCCGTTCTCCTGCGTGAAGTCCGAGATAGCCCACATGGTGGCCAGCAGCAGCGGCGGGCAGGGATTCTGGATGGGATAGAACCCGCTGTCGCGATGCAGCGTCTGTGCCTTTTCGCCAGGTTCCAAATGCATCACGCCGGTGTAGTTCAGGCGGATGTTCGAACAGGAGGGCCCCAGCAGCGCCTGGGCGATACCGTGGATCAGGGGATGCAGGACCATCTCGCGCACCTTGGGCACACGCGCCAGCAGGGCCCCGAAGCGCACCGTCTTGTGGCCGGTGAAATCGTCGGAACCGCCGACCCGCTCGGCAAAATGCGGCGCAAGCTCGTCACGCACGCAGGCAAGTTCCGACGTGTCGAGAACATCATGGATGATGGCATAGCTCTTTTCGTGGATCGAAGCCGTGACCTCTTCGACACTTGCGGTGTTGGGGAAGGTATTGAGATCGGGCATGGATTCCTCCGTCAGTCCGTCGGCAGAACGCCGGGTGGCGGCGGCACCGCCTCGACCTTCAGCCAGTTCACACGTTCACGATAGGCCTTTTCGAGCTCCGGGTCGCTGCGGTAACCCACCTCGTCGCTGGGTTCCTCCAGCAGGGCATGCGGGTTCTGGCCGTTCACCGCGCCCATGAACGGCGCGCCGAAATCATAGCCGATCAGGCGTTGCAGGGCTTCGGGCAGTTCCCGGGCCTTCTCGACCGGCAGGGTCAGGAACTGGTTTTCCTGCTGGCGCAGCCAGCCCAGCGAGAAGTTGAGCGCCACGGCGGTGCGCGGTTGATCGGTCGTATTGGCGCCGCCGCCGTGGATGATGTTGTGGGCATAGATGATCGCCGAGCCCGCCGGCATCTCGGCGGCGACAACCTCCTCGGGCCGGGGCTGGCGCTCCTCCTCCCAAAGATGGCTGCCGGGAATGATGCGCGTGGCGCCGTTCTCGGCCGTGAAATCGGTCACGGCCCAAAGCGAACCCTGCTGGGTCACCGGGCCGGGATTGCGGATGGGATAGAAAAATGCGTCGCGGTGCAGTGCCTGGGCAGTTTCACCAGGCATCAGGTGCATCACGCCGGTATAGGTCACGTGATACCGCGCGCACCAGGGCAGCAGGATATGGTCGGCGGCACCCAGAAGGACCGGATGCAGCACCATCTTGCGCGTCGTGGGCGCACGCATGAAGAGGTTGTTGAAGCGTTTGGTCCGGGCACCCAGAAAGTTCGTCTCGCCGGTCTTCTGACCTTCGAAATGAGGTTCCAGCTCGGCCCGCAGGGCAGCGAGATCGTCACCATCGATTATGTTCTCGACGATAGCATACCCGTGTTCGTCGATCGCCCTGCCGACCTCGTCCCCGTCCGTCGAACGGGCATCAAACCGCGCCAGCTTCATCATGCAAGAACTCCTGACAACCAAATGCGATCCTAGCGCTGCTTGCTGTGCCGTGCATCCCAAACCAGCATGCATTACGCTCGGCCCTAGAAGGCCTGCCCTTGAGCTCGTGTCATCCCAGACAAGCGGCCCTGCCGCGCCGATCCGGGACCTCGAGACTTCAGCGCCTGCCTCTCGAGGTCCCGGCTCTCCCTCTGGTCGGCCGGGATGACACCCGAATCATGTTGGGAATGACACCATGGCATCCGACACCGTACTCTATGAATCCAGCAACCACATCGCCACGATCACGCTCAACCGGCCCGACAAGCTCAATGCGCTCAGCCATGAGCTCGGCGATGCCCTGCGCCAGGCATGGATTGATTTCGAGGCTGGCGACGACCGGGTCGCCATCCTGACCGGTGCAGGCAGGGCCTTTACCGCCGGTGCCGATCTCAACGGCGGCGGCGACATGTGGGCAATCACACCCGGCGTGGGCGTCAAGCTCACCAAGCCGGTCATCGCCGCGGTCAACGGACTCACCGTCGGCGGTGGCCTGTGTCTGGTGCAGATGGCCGACATGGCGGTGGCGGCAGAAAGCGCCTGGATCAGCTATCCCGAAGCCAAGATCGGCTTCACCGGCGGCATCATCGCTTCGCTCGTCTCGCGCATGCCCCACAAGGCCGCCATGGAACTGCTCATGACCGGCGAGAAGATGAGCGCGGCGCGCGCCTATGAACTGGGCTTCTTCAACAAGGTCGTGCCCGATACCGACCTGATGAGCGAAACCCGCGCACTTGCGGAGAAGGTCGCCGAAAACGCACCACTGGTCGTTGCCGCGCTCAAGACCCTGGCCGATGAGGTCATGCCCAAGGGCCCCATGGAAGGCGCCGGCTGGGCCCGCCGCCTGGTCGAAGCGACCTTTGCCAGCAACGACCTTCAGGAAGGCCTGGCTGCCTTCCGCGAAAAACGCACCCCGACGTTCAAGGGGGATTAAGGGCGGGAACTCACTCGTCCCAGACCCAGACATCGCCCGCGACACGGCTGTGGCCCAGGCTGCTGCCGTGTTTGGTGTAGCCCAGCAGGCGGCGCACGGTTTCGTCGTACTGCGCGGCGAGCTCGGGCGGGACGGCAAGGTACTGGTTCACCTCCTGGCGCAACCAGCCCAGGGCATAGGTGTTGATCAGGCCCATGCGCGGCGTCTCGGTGTTGTTCTGACCCCCGCCATGAAGCACCGGACCCAGATAGAACAGGAGGGACCCCTTGGGCATGACCGCCTGCACGGGATCGGGCTGCTCGTCGAAATAGTCGTCGATCAGGTGACTGCCCAGCACGACACGGGTGGCACCGTTCGCTTCCGTGAAGTCACACATGGCCCACATGACGTTGATCTGGAACTGGATGCCGGGGATGCGCAGGGGGTAGATCGAATCATCGGTATGAAGCACCTGATGACCTTCGCCGGGGTAAATTTCGATGCCGGTATTGCTCCCGATCCGGTAGCTCAGGCAATGGGGTTTGAGGAACGCATCGGCCATGGCGAGCACCAGCGGATGGGCGATCATCTTCGCCGTGGTCGGCGCATAACGTAGCGTGCTGGAAATGCGCAGGGTCTTGTAGCCGTTGAAGTCGTTTTCGGTGTCGCGGCCATGGCGGTCGAATTCCGGGCGCATCTCGGCGGCGCAGATATCGATGGTTTCTTCGTCCATCACGTTGGTGACGACCGCAGATCCGGTGTTGCGCAGGGCCTCGATCAGATCGGCATGGGCAACATCGCTGTCAAAATACGCCAGTTCCATGGTCATCCTCCCTGCCAGCCCCACATCTGGCCGCCTTTCAGTTCCTTGGTCGGCACCCGGCCGATGTCGGTGGGATAGAACCCCAGCATGCCGCCGACCGCTTCGTAACCCATCATGCGCTGGATGTGTTCGGGATGCTGCGCGGCAATGGCACGCGGCACCGAAAGAATGTGGTTCACCTCCTGACGCAGCCAGCCCAGGCAATAGGTGTTGATGAGGCCGGCACGGGGCGCGTCCGAACGGTTAGCGCCGCCGCCATGGTAGACCGAGCCCAGATAGAACAGCGCCGAGCCCTTGGCCATGGGTGCCTGCACCACGGTGTCGCCGGGGCCGGGTTCACGCGGCGGGTCCCACAAATGGCTTCCCAGAACCGAACGTGTGGCGCCGTTTTCTTCCGTGAAGTCGTTGAGCGCCCACATCACCGAAACCTGGAACTCCACACCGGGGATGTGCATGGGATAGATCGTGTCGTCGCGGTGCAGAACCTGATCGGCCTCGCCTGGATAGATCTCGATCGCGGTGGTCGAGCCGATCGAATAACTCGGGCAGTTGGGCAGGAGCAGGGCGTCGAGCACATCCATCATGCGGCGATGCCCGACGATCTCGCCCGAGGCCATGGAGATATCGAGCACGGAATTGACCCGCAACGTCGTATAGCCGTTGAAGTCGTTCTCGGTGGACCTGCCCACGGTATCGAACGGCTCGCGCAGATCGGCCAGGACCTGGTCGACAATGGCTTCATCAACGAAGTTCTCGACGATCATCGCCCCGTCCCGACGCATGGTGGCAACCATGGTGTCGGTTGCATCATCGGCGCTGAGACGGGAAAGCTGCTTGGTGCTCATGGTGGTTCTTCTTGTTTGATGGTGGCGACATTTTCACCCAAGGACACGCCAGGGTCCATGACTGGTGCATCCTCCGCGCTCAAATCAGGATCAGGACCACGCCCATCAGGGTAAAGCCCGTCAGCAGGATCATGAAGAAGGGAATACCCCATTCATGCTCGACACGCGGCCGGGGCATGGAACGCAGGTGGCCCGGATGCAAACGACGCTGGCGCGCGACATGGGTGAGCGCCTCTGCGGCAGTCTCGGCCTCGACGGGGAAGACGCGGCCATCGCGGTGTTCGACAACAAATTCAGGCATCCCTACCATCCCGGTTGCGGGCACAGGATCGTGTCACCCTGCGGCCCGTTCCTCTATCCTGCCTCTTCACCCGGCACTTGCCAACGCCATGCGCCATAACGCAAGTTCCGGCCCTGACCGTTCGGATGATCCCTGATGTACCAGCGCCTGCGCGCCTTCGCCTATCAGCAGCTAGGTCCCTACAAGCCCGAGCACGGCAATTTGACGGCCGCGAACTGCCTGATCGTGACCGTGATCCTGGTCAGCCTGCTGATGTTCACGCTGGAATCGGATCCCGACTACAAGTTTCACGACACGTTCCTGCTCGAACTTCTGACCTTCATCATCCTGTCGGTCTTTGCCGTGGAGTTTTTCGCGCGCCTGTTCGCGGCCGGTCATGTCGAGGAGTACCGCGGTGTTCGCGGCCACCTGCTTTACCTGCGCCACAACTGGGGCCTTGTTCTGGTCGATCTGCTGGCCTTTGCGCCCGAGCTCCTCTTCATCCTGTTGGGCGCACCGCCACCGACCTGGCTGCGGACCCTGCGTGTGGTGCGCATCTTCAAGCTGACCAGCTACATGTCCGGCGTCGACCTCATCTTCGAAGCGGTCAAGGAGAGCGGCAAGGAACTCGCCACGGCCGTCTCGGTCGCCGTTGTCCTCTGGTATCTGGGTTCCGTCGCGCTCTACCTCGCCGAACGCCATGCCCAGCCCGAAGGGTTCGGCAGCATTCCCGAAGCCATGTGGTGGAGCGTCGTCACCATGGCCACGGTGGGCTACGGTGAGGTCGTACCGATCACCAATCTGGGCAAGGTGCTGGCCTGCCCCACAGAGGTGGTCCACCTTCTATGTTAGAGTCCGGCGGTTATGGTCGCCCTGCTGGGCTGACCGGAGCGTAGCGTAGGGCAGACCTGCAGGGCGGGGCAAGATGGCTTCGGGAGCGGGTGGTTTGTAGC
>CALIUG010000217.1 GCA_938048755.1 uncultured Alphaproteobacteria bacterium | reverse complement strand
TTGAACAGCCGTCTTCAGGACAGGCAGATATTGCAGAATCCGGAGAAGAGGCTCTGATCGTTGGTCAGTCTCCGGCGATGCAGAACATCTTCCGTGCCATAGGCCGCCTCGCGCCGACCGACCTCACGGTCATGATCGAGGGAGAATCCGGCAGCGGTAAGGAACTGGTGGCCAGGGCGCTTCACGATTTTGGTCAGCGCAGAACAGGACCCTTCGTTGCTGTCAACGTCGCGGCCATTCCGCGTGAACTTGTCGAGAGCGAGTTGTTCGGTCATGAGCGCGGCGCGTTCACCGGTGCGCATCAGCGCAGGGATGGCCGATTTGCCCAGGCACAGGGAGGCACGCTGTTTCTCGACGAGATTGGCGATATGCCGCCGGATTCCCAGACCCGTCTCTTGCGTGTGCTTCAGGAAGGTGTTTTCACGCCGCTGGGTTCACGCCAGGCAATCCGCACCGATACGCGCATCATTGCCGCCACGCATCGCGATCTCGGAATCGCCATTCAGCAGGGACAATTTCGCGAAGACCTCTTCTACCGGCTGAATGTCGTTCCGGTACGTGTGCCGCCTTTGCGCGAGCGCCGTCAGGACATCGCGCTTCTGGCGCGCCATTTCCTTCAGGCCTCGGTGCAATCGGGGCTGCCCTCCCGCAAATTCAGCCGCGAAGCCATTGCAGCACTTGAAGGCCATGAATGGCCCGGCAACGTTCGAGAGCTGGAGAATCTGGTGCGCCGACTGGTCGCGCTATGCGCGAATGACACGATTGATGCTGACGATGTCGAGGTCGAACTGGCCCAGGTTAGCCCGATGCGACACAAGACAGGGGAGACACTCACCCAGAGCATTGAGACACACTTGCGGACGTACTTCGAGCAGCACAGCGAGGTCCTGCCCGCGCCGGGACTCTATGATCGCATGCTTCATGAACTCGAACGTCCGCTTCTTGCTCTGACGCTTGACGCCACTGGGGGTAATCAGGTACGCGCTGCCGACGTGTTGGGTATCAACCGCAACACCTTGCGCAAGAAGCTGCGCGAGCTTGGCATTCCCGCGGTCCGCGGGCAGGGTGCCGCACGATGACCGTTGCACAGCAAGCCAAATCTCCTCTTTCGTTGACCCGGCGTGTCGGCCTGTGGTCCCGCCGTTGGGGCGTGACGCGCAAACTCACGCTGCTGCTCGCCATTGCCGCCACGATTTCCGGATTTGCCACCTATGGCGCACTGACCCGGACAGGACCTTTCGGTCCTGACACCGAAATGATCATCGTGTTGCTCAACATCGACCTGGTGTTGCTGTTGTTGTTGGGTGCGGTCATCGCACGCCGTCTTGTGACGTTGTGGTCCAGGCGCCGCAAGGGAGAGGCAGGTTCAAGGCTGCAGGCACGTCTTGTTGCCGCGTTTTCGTTTGCTGCGATCGTGCCGGCTATTCTGGTCGGGGTGTTTTCTGCGCTTTTCTTCACGCTGGGTGTGGAAGCATGGTTCAGCGAACGCGTGCGCACGGCTCTGGATGAATCGGTGGAGGTCGCCGAGGCTTACCTTGACGAACATGCGGAGAATCTGCGCGCCCACGTGCTGGCTATGGCCCGGGACATCGACAGGGCGGGCCCGGCGCTGCTGGCCAACAATGTCAATCTCAGCCGTATGCTCGAGACCCAGTCTGCGCTGCGCGAGATTTCCGAGGCCATCGTTTTTCAGGCTGACGGGCGTATTCTGGGACAGACCAGCCTGAGTTTTTCCCTCGCTCTTGCCCCGATTCCCGACGATCTGATGCTGCGTGTTGCTCCCAACATGGTCACGATGGTGACGACAGAGGCCAATGATCGTGTGCGCGCCCTGATCGAGCTGGAATCCGCGCCGGGAACCTACCTCTTTGTCGGACGTCTGGTTGACCCCCTGGTGATTGGTCATACCGAGCGTGTGGTCTCCGCGGTTGATCAATTCCAGGTGCTGGAGGGCAGGCGTTCGGATCTGCAGATCGTGTTCACGCTGGTCTATGTGGTCGCCGCCATGTTGCTGCTGTTTGTGGCGGTCTGGTTTGCCATTCAGTTTGCCTCGCGCCTGGTCCAGCCGGTAACCGCACTGGCCGGCGCTGCTGAACGGGTGCGCGCTGGTGACCTGACTGCACGTGTCGAAGACACGCAGGGTGGTGATGAGCTTGCATCGCTCAGTCGTGCCTTCAACCGCATGACCGGGCAGCTCGCGGCGCAACGCCGGGAACTGATCGAGGCAAACCGGCAGCTTGATACCCGTCGTCGTTTCACGGAATCCGTGCTCTCAGGTGTCAGTGCCGGCGTGATCGGCCTCGATGATACCGGACGGGTTGAACTGCCTAACCGTCGCGCACTGGAATTGCTGGAGGTCGCCCACGACGAGCTTGTCGGGCATTACCTTGGCGAAGCGGTTCCCGAACTCGCAGAGCTTCTGGCACAGGCAATGGAGGGCCCCGATCGCAAGGCTTCGGAAAACGTCGAACTGATACGAAACGGCCACACGACCAACCTTACCGTTCGGATCAGCTCGGAACGCGGCGCGGATTGGTTTCTGGGCGTTGGCGATTCCGAGGTTGAGGGCAGCGGCTATGTCGTCACGTTTGATGACGTCACGCCCCTTATCGCAGCACAGCGCAAGGCCGCCTGGGGCGATGTTGCACGCCGAATTGCCCACGAGATCAAGAACCCGTTGACCCCCATTCAACTCTCCGCCGAACGGCTGAAGCGCAAATACCTGGCGCAGATCAGTGATTCTCCGGAGGTATTCGAAGCCTGCACGGACACGATCGTCAGGCAGGTTGGTGATCTTCGTCACATTGTCGATGAATTCTCGAACTTCGCGCGGCTGCCATCACCGGAACTTCTGACCGAAGACATCGTTGAACTGGTAGAAGGCGCGCTCACGCTTCAGGAAGTTGCCCAGGCGAATGTGCATTTTGAGCGGGACTTTCCCTCTGAGCCGCTGCTCTTGCTGTGTGATCGCCGCCAGATTGGTCAGGTTCTCATCAACCTGATCAAGAATGCCATTGAATCGATCGATGCGGCATTGGAAGAAGGAACGATAGCCACCGGCATGATCCGTGTGGCGGTTGAGGGACAGGGAGTGCATTGTATCATCACGATCAAGGACAACGGACGCGGGTTGCCAGAGGTGCCAAGAGAGAAATTGTTCGAGCCCTATGTGACTCACCGGGAGCGGGGAACCGGATTGGGCCTTGCCATTGCACAGAGGATTGCAGGAGATCACGGCGGAAGTCTCACGCTTCATGACAACGAGGATACCGGCGCATGCGCCAAACTCATTCTGCCTCTTGGGCAGGACGACAACAGCAACACGATGACGGAAACGCTTAGCCATGATGCATGACATTCTGGTTGTCGATGACGAGGCCGATATCCAGTCTGCGCTTGCTGGCATTCTCGAAGATGAAGGTTACAGTGTGCGTACCGCTTCGGATGCCGACTCGGCAGAGACAGCAATCCGGATGCGCGTTCCATCCCTGATCATCCTCGATATCTGGCTGCGTGGAAGCAGCAGGGATGGCATGGAACTGCTCGAACAGTTCATTGCCGAACAACCCGATACACCCGTGATCATGATCAGCGGGCACGGCAATATCGAAACAGCGGTCAGTGCGATCAAGCTGGGTGCTTACGACTTCATAGAGAAGCCGTTTCAGACCGACCGCCTTCTGGTCCTGGTACAACGCGCCATTGAAGCAATGACCTTGCGCCGTGAAAATGCCGAGCTGAAGCAGATCTCCCGTGTTGAAGACGAACTGGTGGGAACGTCGGGTAGCCTTGCCCAACTTCGCTCTGCCGTGAAACGCGTCGCGCCGACCGGAAGCCGAGTCCTGATCACCGGTCCTGCGGGGGCCGGCAAGGAAGTGGTATCGCGTCAGATCCATCGCTTGTCACAACGTGCATCGGGACCCTTTGTGGTGATCAATGCAGCCATGATGGCGCCCGAGCGGGTCGAGGTTGAGTTGTTCGGCACGGAACGTGGTGCGCTCGGTCCCGACAGCCCGCGAACCGTGGGCACCTTCGAGCGCGCTCACGGTGGAACACTGCTTCTCGACAACGTCACGGACATGCCCCTGGAAACCCAGGGCAAGATCCTTCGAGCACTCCAGGAACAGACCTTTTTCCGCGTCGGTGGCAACACGCCGGTACAGGTCGACGTTCGTGTCATCGCCACAGCCAACCGTGATGTCGGTCCTGAGATTGCCGACGGTAACTTCCGAGAGGATCTCTACTATCGCCTGAACGTGGTTCCCATACGCGTGCCTTCTCTGGTCGAGCGGCGCGAAGACATCATGGAACTTTGCCGCCATTTCATCGAACGCGCTGCCGAACTGCATGGACTGCCGATCCGCGAGATATCCGATGACGCCATGGCCACGCTTCAGGCCGCAGAATGGCCGGGCAATGTAAGGCAATTGCGCAATGTCATGGATTGGCTCCTGATCATGGCGCCGACTGAGGGCGACGGGCGTATTACCGCCGAGATGTTGCCGCCCGAGCTCACTTCCGGTGCGAACGTCACGTTGCGGGCGAACGAAGGGTCGGAGATGATGGCGATGTCGCTTCGGGAAGCGCGCGAGGTTTTCGAGCGTCAGTATCTTCAGTCGCAACTGCTGCGCTTCGGCGGTAACATTTCGCGCACAGCAACCTATGTCGGCATGGAGCGTTCGGCGCTGCATCGCAAGCTCAAGACCTTGGGTATCGGCGACGACGACCGCGCCAGCAAAGCCTGATCAGGGCGGAGGATCATGCAAGTTATTGTCTGTGGAGCCGGCCAGGTCGGCTTCAACATCGCACGTCAACTGGCCAGTGAAGCCAACGATGTCACCGTGATCGACGTTGATCCTGACCGGATCCGGCGCATCACCGAGAGCATCGACGTCAAGGGGCTCGTCGGGTTTGCCGCGCATCCTCCGGTTCTGCAGCAGGCCGGGGCCGAAGACGCCGATATGATTATCGCGGTCACCTATGCCGACGAGGTCAACATGATCGCGTGTCAGGTTGCCCACTCGCTGTTCAATGTTCCAACTAAGATCGCGCGGGTACGTCATCAGGCCTATCTGGAACCGGCCTGGCGCAACATGTTCAGCCGCGACCATCTGCCGATCGATGTCATCATTTCGCCTGAGGTCGAGGTCGCCAGCGCGATCATTCGCAGGCTTGAAGTGCCCGGTGCACTGGATGTCATCCCCATGGCTGACGACAGTGTGCGCGCCATTGCCGTACGCTGCATGCCCGACTGTCCGGTACTCGACACGCCCTTGGAAGAACTGGCCGAATTGTTTCCCGATCTGAAGATCTTTGTCGTCGGCATCATACGGGACGACGAACTGATCGTCCCGACCGGACAGACAGAGATGCGCGAAGGCGATGAGGTCTACTTCATTGCTGATACGGCCCATGTACGCCGTTCCATGGCGGCATTCGGTCATGAAGAGGCCGAAGCACGCCGGATCATCATTGTCGGCGGTGGCAATATCGGCCTCTATATCGCGCGTGAACTGGAAGCCGAGCATCCCGAAGTGCGTTGCAAGCTGATCGAACTCGATGAATCCCGCGCGCGTGAAGTGGCCGATGCACTTGGCAAGACAACGGTTCTGCTGGGCGATGCGCTTGAGCGCGAGCTTCTGGAGGAGGCCAACGTTGCACAGACCGAAACGGTCGTGGCGGTCACCAACGACGATGAAGTCAATATTCTTTCTTCGCTGCTGGCCAAGCGACTGGGAGCCGGCTGGGCGATAACCCTGGTCAATTCCACCAGTTATGGACCGTTGGTCGGCCAACTGGGCGTCGATGCCGTGGTCAATCCGCGTGGTTCGACGGTTTCCACCATCCTCCAGCATGTTCGCAGTGGTCGCATTCGTGGGGTCTACAGCGTGCGTGAAGGGGCCGGCGAGTTCATCGAGGCCGAGGCCCTGGAAACCTCAAACATCTCGGGCAAGCGCATTCGCGACATCCGGCTGCCAAAGGGCATTCTGATCGGCTCGGTCATCAGGGATGGCGAAGTGATCGTTCCTGACGGCGATACCCAGATCAAGGCCCACGACCGTGTGGTTCTCTTTACCAATGCGGACCTGATCAAGAAGGTCGAAAAACTCTTCTCTGTCAGCCTCGAATTCTTCTAAATCCGGCGCCACTGCGTTAAAGAACCCGTATCGAAGGGGAGGGCCGCCGTGTCCCGTATCGCCTATGTCAACGGACGTTACCTGCCGCACATCCGCGCGCATGTTCATATCGACGATCGCGCTCATAACTTCGCCGATGGCGTCTACGAGGTCATCCTGGTGGTGGCCGGACGTATGGTCGACGAGGAAGGCCATATGGCCCGTCTCACACGCAGTCTGCGCGAGCTCGAGATGGTTGCGCCCATGTCCGACGCTGCCCTGATTCACCTCATGTACCAGACCATTGCGCGCAACCGTGTGATGAACGGCATGGTCTATCTCCAGATCAACCGCGGCACCGCGCCCCGCAACCACGCCTATGACAAGCAGGATCTGGTCCCGACGGTGGTCTGCACGGCCAAAACGGTCGTGTTGCCCCACGACGCGGATAAGGCCGTTGGTGTGAAGGTCATCACCCGGCCGGACAACCGGTGGGAGCGGGTCGACATCAAGACCGTTTCCCTGCTGCCCAATGCGATGGCAAAAACCGCCGCTTCGCGTGCCGGCGCCTATGAGGCCTGGTTGTTCGACGCGGACAACATGGTGACCGAATGCAGCTCGTCCAATGCCTGGATCGTTGATCAGGACGGGCGGCTGGTCACACGTCCGCTGGGTCTTGATATTCTTCCCGGTATTACGCGGGATCGTGTCATCAAGCTTGCTGGCGAACACGGCATCGAAGTGGTCGAGCGTGCGTTTTCCGTTGAGGAGGCAAAGAACGCCCGCGAGGCGTTCCTTACCAGCACGACATCCTTCGTCAAACCCGTGACACAGATCGACGACACTGTGATCGGCAACGGCCATCCCGGCACAACAACGCGCACCCTGCTGGCGGCCTATCTTTCCTTCGCCAACAAGATCGCCATGGGCGAAGCTGCCTGACGCTGACCGAATTTCGTCAATGTGTGTCGGGTGTCATGGAACCGCCGTGTACTCGCGCGATACCATAACCCTTGTGCGCTGGTGGTCTGTGCGACTACCCTCAATGCGCGCTACATGCGCCAACGGGTGGCGGGATCGGTGGAGGCCGACGGGACCATCCGGGTAACATAACAAGGGGGAGGTTGCGTCATGTCGAACGACAGGCCGCACAACCTGCAGGACACGTTCCTCAACAGCGTCCGCAAGAGCAAGATGCTGGTGACCATCTTTCTCGTGAATGGCGTGAAGTTGCAGGGTGTCATCACATGGTTTGATAATTTCTGCGTTTTGCTGCGCCGTGACGGGCATTCTCAGCTCGTCTACAAACATGCGATCTCGACGGTAATGCCGTCGGCCCCGCTCAAGCTCTTCGAACACGAAGAGGGCGGTGAGGCAGAATCGCAAGAGGAGACAGTCAACGTCTGAGTTTGGTTACGAAACAAAGTCCGGGCCGACCCGGACACTCGTTCTCTATCCCTCTCTGCGAGGCCGATGGAAACGTGAGCGTGATGACGACCGCGGTCTCGAAGAGGCAAGCGCGCTGGCGCGCGCCATTGAGCTCGATATCGTTGCAGAAGAAATCATCTCCCTGCGCGAACCCAAACCCGGTCTCTATCTGGGTTCGGGACAGGTCGAGGAACTTCACAACTACATCGCCGAAGAAGAGATCGAACTGGTGTTCATGGACACCACGCTCACACCGGTCCAGCAGCGCAATCTGGAAAAGGCACTTGATGCCAAGGTCATCGACCGCACCGGTCTCATCCTCGACATCTTCGGTGCCCGTGCGGCAACCCGGGAAGGCGTTCTTCAGGTTGAAATGGCCGCGCTTTCCTATCAGCGCAGTCGCCTGGTCAAGAGTTGGACCCATCTGGAACGCCAGCGTGGCGGCCTTGGTGCCGTCGGTGGTCCAGGCGAATCCCAGTTGGAAATTGATCGGCGTCTGATCGACGAAAAACTCTCGCGCCTCAAGAACGACCTGGCCGATGTCGTGCGCATGCGCGAGCAGCATCGTGGTGCCCGGCGGAAGGTGCCGTACCCCATCGTGGCCCTGGTCGGTTACACCAACGCGGGCAAATCGACCCTGTTCAATCGTCTGACCGGTGCAAAGGTCTATGCCGACGACAAGGTCTTTGCCACGCTTGATCCCACCATGCGCGGCATCGATCTGCCTTCAGGCAGGCGCGTCATCCTCTCCGACACGGTCGGATTCATCTCCGACCTTCCCACCACCTTGGTTGCGGCGTTCCGCGCCACGCTGGAAGAGGTCATCGAAGCCGACATCATGGTTCATGTCCGTGACATGAGTGATCCCGATTGCGAGTCACAGGCCGAGGATGTGTTTGCCGTGCTTGATGAGCTGGGCATCGACGCTGCCGATCGCTCTGATCGCATGATCGAGGCCCACAACAAGATCGACCGGCTGGATGGCGAAGCCCTCGAGCGTATCAACGCCACGGTCGAACGTCGTGACGACACCGTTGCCATCTCCGCCATCACCGGCAAGGGCGTCGAGGAACTGCTCGACCTTCTGGATCGCCGACTGTGGCAAAACCGCCAGGTTGTCGACCTCACCGTTCCCGTCACGGACGGCAAGGCGCTGAGCTTTCTGTACCGCCACGGCGAGGTTCTGGAACGCCATGACAACGAGGAGAATGTTGTCGTGAAAGTCGGCATCGAGGAGATCGACCTGGCACGGTTCCGGAAGATGGAATTGGCTGGCTGAGTGCAGCCTAAGCGCAATCGTTTTGCGCGGTTGCTTCACTCCATTCCACGATCCGACTGTCGGGATCAACTCTCCATACAATCTTGCAGGTCACCATGCACCTCAGTGTCCATTGCTCATAGAGCGCGTAACGATGGTTCTCGCGGCCAACGGAGTCATGGACCTCGAACTTCTGCTCCAGCAAAAGACGCTGAAGCTCGCGATCTTCCAGGCCAATCGCTGATTCCTTTCCCGGCATAAACCCTGTTCGGCACAGCCGAGGTGGATAGGATGGTTGCCAGAACACGGCAAAGAATGTCACAGCCAGAACGGGAATCAGCAAGGGAACAGCGATCATTGCGATGCGTCTGGTCCGTGTTCTCAAGTCCATGACGGGTTCGCGCGGTATCCGTTCGTCATAGTCAGGATCGTCGGACATCCGGCTAGACCGTCACGACCATTGGCCGAACCAACGGGAACTTCTCACCTTCTATCCTTTCGCCGGTCTTCAGGCTCGGGTCCCGATAGGTCTCCAGAACGGGAACATCCTCATAGGTCACGTCGTCGCCGGTCCAGTTGATCGAGAAGGCGGCGCGCCGCTGATTCAGTGTATTTCCGGGGGCTGAATGGAAGGTGCAGCCGTTCCAGATCAACATATCGCCGGGCTCCATCGCGGCGCTCAGGATCACGGCATCGGAATCGTGGTCGATGTCAGGAGTGACAGGCCGTTCAAAGCGTGCGTGTTTGTAGTTCTGTTCCACGTCGGCGAAATTGACCGCGCGATAGATCGTGCCGTCGGCATGGGAGCCCCTGTGAAACCGCAACGCGGTTTCCAGCGGAATCGGATCAAGCGCCGTCCAGCAGTTTATGATCTTGCGCCCCTGCAAGGGGTAATAGGCCTGATCCTGATGCCAGGGCGTCGAGGCACTGTTGCTGCCGGCTTCCTTGATCAGCAGGAAGTCATAGAACAGCGTCAGCGTTTGGGATCGCAGGAACGGCCAACAGAGATCGGGCAGGGGGCTCTCGAAGATGAAGCGCCGGAACGGTTCGACCTCACGCCAGGCCTGAGAGCTGAAGGAGAAACGGCCTGTGTCTCCCTTGATCTGGACGATATCCAGATCCGCACTGCCGCCCGAAAGCGCATCGCTGATGCCTTGTTCGATCACGGTGAGCCATTCGGCGCTGACTGCCTTCCTCAGACACACGACGCCATCGCATTCGTAAGCCTCGATGGCCTCGGCGTATGCGTCGGAGAAGGATGCGGCTTCGAGAGTCATGATTCTGGATGTTTCGCTGCATTCCAGTAAGCGTCCATCTCCTCCAGAGATGCCTCCGCCGTTGTCCTGCCTTCCGCAGCCAAACATTCTTCAACATATCGGAAGCGGCGCTCGAACTTCGCGTTGGTGCGGCGCAGGGCGGCTTCAGGATCGACGCCCAGATGTCGCGCCAGGTTGACGACGGTAAAGAGCACGTCGCCCAGTTCGTCTTCCAGCCGGTCGTGTTCACCGCCCGTGCCGATTTCCTCTTTCAGCTCGCCCAGCTCTTCATCGACATCGGCGATGACATGGTCCGCATCGGGCCAATCGAAGCCTACGCGGGCGGCGCGTTTCTGGAGTTTGGTGGCACGCATCAGTGCCGGCAGTCCGGCCGTGACGCCATCCAGTGCTGACAAGGTGCGCCCCTCGGTCTTCGCCTTGGCCGCACGTTCTGCGGCCTTCTGAACTTCCCAGTTGACGGTCTGTTTGTCGGCATCATCGATACCGGACTGATCGCCAAAGACATGGGGATGGCGTCGGATCATCTTGTCGCTGATCGACCCTGCGACATCAGCGAAGTCGAAACGGTTTTCCTCCGATGCCATCTGGCTGTGGAACACGACCTGGAACAGCAGGTCGCCCAGTTCGTCCTTCAGCCCGTCCCAATCCTGCTTTTCGATCGCATCGGCAACTTCATAGGCCTCCTCGATCGTATAGGGCGCAATGGTGGCAAACGTCTGCTCGACATCCCAGGGACAGCCGTTCTCGCGATTGCGCAACTGCGCCATGATGGCAAGCAGGCGGGTCATGGGGTCGGTCTGTTCGGTTGGCTTGTTCATGACGGCACCTCGATGAACCCTGAGACAATGCGTGTGGCCACCCCGCCCACACGCACCGTGTCAACATCGCCACCAGTTATGGTCATTTCGACGTCGATGCGGCTGGGTCGCCCAAGGGAGTATCCCTGTTCGGCAAAGACATTGATCGTTCCGTTGGTGTCAGGTTTGAGAATGCCATGTCGGACCAGATAGCAGGCAAGTGCACCATTGCTGGTCCCCACGGCTGGCGCTTCGTCCACCCCCACTGCGGGGCAGAAGTCCCGGCAACGCCAGGCTGCCCCGGGGTCGCCCGTTTCCCGGGTAAACGCGATCACCGTGCCCAGGCCGTGCTTGCGGCAAAATGCTCCAAGACCGGTGAAATCGGGCGTGAGGGCATGCAGATCTGCCTGCGAGCGCATGGCGACCACCAGATGCACAAAATCGGCCGAGGCTGTTTCCAGCGGCAACGCGGCATCCAAGCTATCGGCGCTGATACCCAGCAGACCCGCAAGTTCGCCTGCATCTAACCCGGGCAGATCAAAGACCGGTAACCGCATGTCCAGCATCACGCGCGGGCGCCCGTCTTGGCTGCGGTAAAGATCAACCGGCGACGACCGGATCGGGGTTGTCAGCGTGGCGGAACGCCGGTTTTCTCGGCCCCACGTTAACGCCCCATCCTCGAACAGCTTGGTGAACAGGCCCACGGTGCCATGGCCGCACATGGGAAGTTCCGCGCCTGCTGAAAAGAAACGCACGCGCACATCCTCGCCTTCGATGCTCTGAATGAAACACGTCGCCGGCACCGCCATCTCGCGCGCCACGGTCCGCATTGCCGACTCATCAAGCCCCGCCGCATCCGAAACCATCATCGCCACGCTGCCGCCATAGGCGACATCGGAGAAACAATCATACGAGGTGAGGGGGAGTTGGGGCATGGGCAGCAATCCTGTTTCACGAACCATGACCACAGCTCGCACGCTGCGCAACCAGCGATCAACTTTGTCAGTTCCTCAAACTGTTTGGCTCAGGCGTGCAACCACCGTCAATGCCGACGCCAAACAACCTCTGCGTGGGCTCGAAGCGCGCCGTTTGAAAAGACCAGTTCCAGTAAGACAAGCCGCCGTCAGGATTCTCGACAACGAGCAGGCCATAGTAGGTTGCGCTGGAACCAAAAAACCGCATGCGAAATAGCATGTCGAAACCGTTGAGATCATAGAAGGATTCTGCAGGCTTCCCGGCCGTTAGCATGCAGTAGGGCCGACCATCGGCAGTTTTGACGATCTCGCCAAAAACAAGGTTTGGCAAAGAATGCGACCAAACGGTAAGCCCAATGATCGTTCCAACCATCACACCGATAAAAACGCTGCAGCCAACCAGTGGTGCCAACTCCCGATCAGTTAGGTACAGGGTCAGGACTGCGCCTGGCAGACTCAGTAGAAAAACGAGCAGACCCATTGCTCGCGCAAGCAACATTCCGAGTTGATCCCAACGTTGTGGCGGCCCGGAAATGACAACTGCAAACTCCTGTAGAACCAGACTGGCGACAATGAGAGCAAAATGGGTACGCACGAGCACAGCAACAACTGTGAGTTCGTCAGGGGTCGATGCGCGTCGCGTAAACCAGTTCGTCAAACTCAACAGCAGGACAAGTGGACAGATAATGCCCAAGATGGCCAGCAAGATTGTGGGAGCGACTATGACACTCTTGGCAGCTTCTGGATTGCCGATGGCACTCGGTATCAGAAATGCCGTCACGCCTGCTATGATTGTCCATGCAAAGATGCTGGCGCATGCAAATCTGAAATCGTCCCACTTGCTTGTTAGTTTCCATGACATGATCGGCTCGCCCATATGATCGATTGAGGCCTCGTCTCACACATGAAGGTGTACGCTGTGGGGCCAAACCATGATCAAACGATGGTTTCGTAGCTATTGTTCTGATCACCCCGTTATCGGTGGACGAAGGGTTGGACAGGGTTGAACATGGCGCATGCTGTTTTCTGGATTTCCTGCCATGTCTGTCCTCATCACCAATGCCACCCTGATCACGGTCGATGCCGGCTCTCGGGTCATTCCGTCCGGCGCCCTTCTCATAGACAACGGACGCATCACGGACCTTGGACCCAGTGAGGAAGTCGCGGCGCGCAACCCCGATGCCGGGACGGTCATCGACGGAACGGGCAGGGTGGTCGCGCCGGGGTTCATCAGCACCCACACCCATGTCGGCTACACCATCTTCCGGGGGCGGGCCGAGGATGCCGGGCTCAACTGTGTCGTGGGTATGTACATCCCCATGAACACGGTGCTTGCCCGCGAGGAGCGTTGCGCCGTGGGTTCGCTCACCTATGCCGAACTCTTGCGCAGCGGTGTGACCACCGTGCTGGAGATGGAGGAGGATGCCGACGTTTATGCGCCCTTCGTCGAGAAGCTGGGTATCCGCAGCGCCATGGGCATCATGACCTCGGACGCCGATGCCGATGCCTTCACCCGCGGTGAGTATGTCTTCGATGCCAAGGTGACCGAAGCAGAGGTAAAACACGCCGTCGAGTTCGCCGAAACCTGGCATGGCCGTGCCGACGGGCGCATCACCGTGGTGATGGCGCCAAACATGACGATCAACGTCTCGCCCGAACTGCTGAGAGCCAGCCGTCGCGAGGCTGACCGTCTGGGCCTGCGTCTGACCACCCATTGCGGCTGGGGCGAGGAGGAATACGCCATTGTCGGCGAGCTTCACGGTCTGAGCCCCTTCGAGTACCTGCGTGACAACGGCTTGCTTGCGCCCGATACGGTCATTGCCCACGGCTATGTCACCGACGAACACAACACCGAAGTCTTTGCCCATTCCGGTGCCTGTCTGGCCCATTGTCCGCTCATGAACGCCACACGGGGCCAGATTGCGCCGCTGCTCGATTACCAGAAGCGCGGCATCCCGGTCAGCCTGGGTATCGACAACATGTATGGCGACTACTTCGAGGTCATCCGCGCCGCTGTCCTGATGGCACGCATCAAGAATGCCGACGCCACCGCCATCCTCGCCGCTGACGCATTGCGTCTGGCGACCATAGGCGGAGCCAGGGCCCTTGGCATGGAAGACGAGATCGGCTCACTGGAGATCGGCAAACGCGCTGACCTGATGATGGTCGACTACCGCACCTTCGGCCTGCGTCCCACGCTCGATCCCGTCCAGAACCTCGTCTATCACGCTCATGCCAGCAATGTGGAAATGGTCATGGTCGACGGCCGCATCGTCATGGAGCAGGGCGCTCTGGTCCACGCCGACGGCCCGGACCTCGCTACCCGGGCTGAGAGCGCCGCCCAGGAGGCCTGGGGCCGCTTCGTCCACAAGTATGGCGGCATCGCCGCGCGTGCTGGATGACGCAGTTGCGATAGGGGCAATGCTCCTTGCACGCCCACGGATGTGATCCCCAGCGTAGGCTGGGGTCCATAAGCCCGGTGGTTGAAGAGCTTCAAACGTCGAACGACCACGCCAAACTCCCGATTGCACGCTCTGACGTCAGTGCTTCCGTTCCAACGATTGTGCGTATGGACGCCAGCCTTCTCTGGGGAACGGAGAAAGACCGTGAAAAAGCGCCAGCCTACCGTTTCTGATACTGCTCAGAACCGAACGACACGGCCCAGCTTTCTTCCGTGAAGCCATCGACGACATCTGCCGAGGCTTCGATATCAAGGGCGACGGCGGGGCGTTGTGAGGTGATGTCGTACCAGCGCTTCACATTGGGGAAGTCGTTGAGGTCCTGTTCCTGGCGTCCGTGCAGGCGGCACCAGGGGAAGATCGCCATGTCGGCAATGCTGTAGGCGTTGCCGGCGACATGGTCCTTGTCGCCGATCTTGCGATCCAGCACGCCATAAAGCCGAGCGGCTTCGTTGCGGTAGCGGTCCTGGGCATAGGGCAGGACCTGCGGGCCGCTGGGGTTCATCGGTGCATAGGCCAGGAAATGGTGCGCCTGGCCCAGCATGGGACCGAACCCGCCCATCTGCCAGTAGAGCCATTGGATCACGTCCCAACGTTCTGGCGCCTCAAAGGGCAGGAACTGGCCGGTCTTTTCCGCGAGGTAATGCAGGATCGCGCCGGATTCGAACATTGCCATGGGCAGACCCTCGGGTCCGTCCTTGTCGATGATGGCAGGCACCTTGTTGTTGGGGCTGATCTTCAGGAACCGGGGGTCGAACTGCTCGCCCTTGTCGATGTTCACCATGATCAGCTGATAGGGAAGGCCGGTCTCCTCCAGCATGATGTGGACCTTCTGGCCGTTGGGCGTGTGGTCGAAGAAGAAGTCAATCATGTCTGGCGCTCCGCGTTGGTTGGCTCGCTAAGCTGCGATGATTGGGTCGGCAGAGCAAGTCAGCCTCGCACTGGTTGCAGGCTGTGGGGTAGAGTGCGGCTAACCCGAACCAACCGGAGCGAAGCCCATGATCACGCGCACCAATCCCGAAGGCGCCTATCCGCCGCGCGGCTACCATCACATTGTTACTGCTGAAGGCGGCAAGCACGTCTGGCTGGCAGGTCAGGTTGCCTATGACGAAAACCGCACGCTGATTGGCGGTGCGGACGTTCAGCTTCAGACCCGCGCCGTGCTTGCCAATATCGGTCACCGTCTGGCCGCGATCGGGGCAGGGCCGGAACATGTCGTGCGCATCACGACCTATGTCGTCGATTGCCGGCCAGAGCACCTCACAGGCATCATGGAGGAGCTGACCGCCTTCTTCGGGGCCGAAAACCTGCCAACGAACACGCTGATTGGTGTTTCTTGCCTGGCATCACCGGATCTTCTGGTCGAGATCGAGCCTGTTGCCGTGGTGCCCTGACTTCCGTGTTTGAGATCGCCACGTTAACGCTGGACGACGAGGGTGCGCGCATCGGGCTTTGTCCGTTGCCCGGTGCCTTGGGCACGCTGATGTCAGACCTTGATGAGGTCGTTGCCTGGAAGCCCGATATCGTTGTCTCGATGACAGAACAGTTCGAGATGGACGCCGCCATGTCCGGTGATCTGGGCGAACGGCTCACGGCAATCGGCCTGACTTGGCTTCATATGCCAATCCGTGACTTTGGCACGCCTGACGAAACGCTCACGGCAGCGTGGCACGTGGTGTTTGGAGAGCTTCATGGCTGTCTGGACGGGAAGGGTGCTGTTCTGCTCCATTGCCGTGGCGGCAAGGGGCGTTCAGGCATGCTTGCCCTTCGTTTGCTCATCGAGCGTGGCGAAGAGCCAGATGAAGCGCTAAAGCGATTGCGTGCTGTCCGACCTGGCGCGGTCGAAACACAGAGTCAGCTGGCCTGGGCCAATGCAGGCGTGCCGGTGTTCAGGCGTTAGCAGGCCGACGCACGATCAGCGCATGTTTTTCGGAGGCATCGAAGCCACAGACCTCATAGAACGGAATGTTGTCTGCCTTGCCGGTCATCAGCATCACCTTGTAGCAACCGGCCGACCAGGCGAATGCCACGGCATGCTGAAGGACTGCTCGGGCGAAGCCGCGCCGCCGTGCATCGGCATGGGTCACGACATTCTCGATCAGAGCATAGGGTTGCGCGCCATGCGTCAGGTTGTCGATGACATTGAGATAGCAGGACGCAAGCGCAACGCCGTCTTCCTCCAACAGAAACAGATGCATGCCCGGTGCATCAAGAATGCGCGCAAAGGTCTCGACGGTACGAAGGTCGGCACGTTCTGGGTTGTTGCTGCCAAGATGGGTGTAGAGTGCCATGAGCGCAGGGAGGTCGCCGGGTTCTGCAGGTCGGATCGTGATGTTCATGGAGCCCCTTCAACGCCTATCTGTGAATGTACATTAGTCGTATAATATATATTATGGAAACATATCTTAAACATTTACTTCCAAATAGTTACCCGCACTTCCTTATTTGCCACATGATAACTCTCCTACCAATCAAGACATCGACGGTCCCATGCACCAGATCATAACAAGACATTGCCTCCGTGTGCAGTCGCTGGAACCCCTGCAGGCGTTCTACGGCGAACTCCTGGGCATGCAGAGTCTTGGTCACATTGAAGAGCCCGTCTTTGGCTTGGACCCCGGACAATGTTGTCTGGCATTCCACGCGACCGCCAGTGCGCCCCACAAACCCAAGCAGCACGATTTCTATTGGAAGATTGGTATCACGTTGCGCGATCTCGATGCTGCCGTTTCCTATCTGCGCTCTAGAGGTGCACAGGTAACCGACCCCATCCAGTTTCTCGAAGTCGGCTACATGGCAAAGCTCGTCGATCCCAACGGCTTCATCATCGAGCTGCTGCAACAGGGGTTTGAGGGCAATCACACCCCTGCTCCCGATGGTCACCCCATCGCCGGCCAGGCCACGCTTGCGCATATCACGTTGCGCGTGACCGACCTTGCTGCCGCACGCCACTTCTTCGAGGAAGGGCTTGGAATGCGTCTGATGTCGGTGCAGCCGGTCAACGAATACGCATTTTGCCTCTACTTTTATGCCTGGAGCGATGAAGCCTTGCCCGACCCCGATCGCAAGTCGGTTGCCAACCGCGAATGGCTCTGGGCCAGACCCTACGCCTTCATCGAACTCCAGCATCTGGAACTTCCCGCCAAGAAACTCAGGAAGGTCGGCAAACGCAGCGCAGGGTTTGAGGGCTTTGCCCATGACGGACCAGAAGGCGCCGGCTTCGTAGCGATCGAGGACATGCGGTCCGTATCCTGATCCCCGATGCCGTTCGCCGTGATATGCTTGGGTTACAGTAGTCAGGAGGCTCGACATGGAGCAGTTCAAGGGTGGTTGCTATTGCGGCAAGGTCCGCTTGGTGGCGTCAGGCCAGCCCTACCGGGTCGGTCTCTGTCACTGCTTTAACTGCCGCAAACATCATGGCGCCCTTTTTCACGCGTCCGCAGTGTTCCCGCAGGATGCCGTGGCGGTTGAGGGCGAAACGGGCAGTTACAGAGGACGGCATTTCTGCCCCAACTGCGGCTCATCGGTGTTCTCGTGCAGCGACGATGAAATCGAAGTGCATCTGGGTTCCCTTGATGACATTGATCAGCTCAAGCCGACCTATGAGCTCTGGACCATCCGCCGCGAATCCTGGTTGCCGACGTTTCCGCTCAAACACGGATACGACCGCAATCGCGAAGGCACGGGCCGTTCCGAGGATTAGACCAAGGGTTCACCTGATCCGCGCTTTCCTGCGTGCGTGATAGGTCAGCGCCAGGGCAATGCAGTGGCGCAGCGCTGCTGTTTCGGCAGGATTCATATCGTCCGGGATCACGGCACGTTTGCCCGAATAGCGCAGTGAAGCGCCGTAATGCATGCGGAACTGCTCGATCAGGTCGGTCTGACACGGCACGAAGAGCTTCACCGTATCGGGCTCCTTCTTGTCGGTGCCCAGACGCAGGGTCGTTCCGCTTCTGGTCTCGGACGTCAGAAACGCCGGCTGGCCCCATTTCAGGGTTTCGGTTAGCGCTCCCACCCCCGGTGTCGTTCCGGCAACCTCGCGGATCATCGCACGCAGCGTGAGCAATCGCGCACGCACGGATGCGGGCATTGTCGAAATGGCTTTCGTCACGGCAGCCTCGTCTGAGGTCATATCCGACATGCCAGCCTCCACGCTGGTAAGCCTGAAAGTTGCTCGACCACT
>CALIUG010000216.1 GCA_938048755.1 uncultured Alphaproteobacteria bacterium | reverse complement strand
CATCGCCCTGGTCAGCAGCAAGACGGTACCATTTCACCGCCTCGGCATCGTTCACCGGGACGCCCAAGCCGAAGTCGTACATCAAACCGAGGTTTAACTGGGCATCGGCATTGCCCTGCTCTGCGAGCGGCAACCACTCCTCGAACGCAGTCTCGTAGTAGCCACGCTCAAAGGCGGCCCAACCATCGTCGAAGTCAGCCCATGCCGGGACTGCCAGAAGCAGGACTGTGGCGAATGCAAACAACTGACGTTTCATGATGCCGCCTCCAGATAGCTGGAAGCAGCTTAGCCACAGCTGCGGCTTAGCGGCAATGGGCGCGCAGCCTGCGAGGCGGCAGCGAGCATCTCTTCAGGTGTAGCCTCTTCGGATGAGGGTATGGTCAAACAGCGACCCGTTTAATGTGCAGGATCTCTGCTGTGGCGTCTCCATTGGTGGCCTGGGTAATCATGCGCTCAATGTCTTCTGGCGTGTCGCCAGGCAGGCTTCGCACGACAATGGCCACCCAGATCATTCACCACCACAACACCCTCACTGGCGGCTCTGGTAGTCCTCCCACCACTCAGCAGCCAGCGCCTGGGCTTCTGCGATTTGCTCGCTGGTCATGCTAATGACGAGCCATACCATTGAAAGTCCGTATGAAAGTTTAGATGCACTGGTTCTCCCTGGCCACACCACAGCCAAGGAGAACCACTTGTAGGCTTGGACGTCATCCTGCGGGACACCCTCGCCGTTACTGTACATCTCACCGAGGGCGCCCTTGGCCCAACCATTTCAACCTCGAGCGTCAACTAACCCGTCGCCACGACTTCAAGCAAAGTCGCTCCGCCGTGTTGGCTGAGTCGCGTCAGCTTGCAGCCTGAAACTGGCGTTTCCTGAACTATCGCAAACAAATCCGCATCAGACTGACGCGCCGTCGTGAGGAAACCTCGTGATCTTCGCTAATCCCCGTTTGAAACAATCGTGCGCGGCAGACGGGACATCAGTTCCGGCCCTGCTTCGGTGATGATCAATGTTTCGATGAAGTTGCAGCCGGTGCCGCCGGGCCAGCCATCCCAGACATCGAACTGGTTCTCGTAGTTGAAGACGAGGCCGGGCTGAACTGTGATCTTCTCGGCCGTTGGCCCGAAGGTTTCCTCTTCCCAGTGATTCCAGTAGGCGCCGGTCCAATCGGGCGGAAACGAAACTCCCATCGGGTAACCGCCGATCCACCAGGCCTTGTCCTTCAGGCCGACTTTTTCAATATACGCGTGAGCGATTTCGTCCGTGCGCGGCAGAGGGTCGCCGATCTTGAGATTTTCGAGAACTGCGTCGATCGAGCCGGCGGCCTTCTCCATCACCTCAATCCAGCGGTCATCAGCCTTGCCGATCGAGAACGTACGGCAGGTATTCACATGGTAGCGGTGAAGCGCGGGGCAAAAATCGATACTGACGAGATCACCCTCCTTCACACGACGGTGAGTCGGTGCGGAATGATGCGTACCCGACCGAACGCCTGACCCGATCATCGTGTGGATGGCTGGATAGTTGCAGCCCTGCTCCATAAGGCTGGCGGTCATGACCGCCTCGATTTCGGTCTCCATCATGCCCGGCGCCATCGCGGCGCGCGCAGCTTCAAGCGCGGTATCACCCATGGCCGCAGCCTGACGCATGACTTCCTGCTCGCGCGGCGATTTGTAAAGGCGCTGGGTCTCCACCAGCAACGAGGCGTCGACCACGTTGGCGCCTTTGGCACGCAGCTTTTCGGCCAGAGCCTCAACTACCGAGGGATGCGGACCCCAACCCCAGAACTGCAGGCCAATCGTGCCGCCGGCGAGACCGCGTGCGGCGAGTTCGCTGGCCATGATTTCGAAATCAGCAGGTTCGGCCATGGGACCGTGATCGAAGAACACAGCGTCGCGGATCTCCGGCACCAGTGCGACAATCGTGGCGTGTGCTGCGGCATCGAAAAAGAGCGTTTCATCGCTGTCAGCCCTTACAACCAATGTGGCTGGATTGCGCAGGTGAGGCAATATCATGTCATAGCCGGTCAGCCAGTTCATGTCTGGAAAACGACAGAGCATAAGAACGTCGACGCCGGCTTTCGCCATGGCCGCGCGTACACGTTTCCGGCGATCCGCGTATTCCTCCGCCGGGAAAGGCAGTTCCCAATCAATCTCATCTCTGAGGTAGGTCTTCAGATCCACGATGCTTCTCCCTTGCAGAACTGTGGCTTTGGTGACCACAGCAGCAGTGTCAGCCTAATGCGGTCCGAACGTCAAAGCATCAGGCAACAGGATTCTCAGGCCGCCAATTGACGCCACACAGCCAACGCGACGGAGCGGCTTTGATTGAAGATGTCGCGGCGGTTGAGGTGCTGGTCACGATTGAAGTGATTGTAGATCGAAGCATGAACGGAGGCGAACTTTTGCAGGGTCTTCACGCCCCTGAATTTCGACATGGCTCGCCCCAGGCGTCGGAACGGCTGTTGTGTGTTTTCGGCCCGGTTGTTGAGCCAGCGCCAGTTTGAATGGAGACAATGATTAATCCGCCGTTTCCGGATCTCTGTGGCGAACATTGGTCCGAACCGGCTCCACCGGAATCCGACCGTCTCGTGGCAGATGTCGATGTCCCCTTTCGAACAGCAGGTCCTCGGCCTGGCGGAGTGACAACGGATATCAGATGTACTTCATCACCGTCAGGCGGATGATCTCCGGTGAACTGTTGAAGCAGCGGAACGGACTTCTCGACGCCCAACCGGTTAGGATGCCCGAGCAGGACCTGTAAGAGCGATTGCTGTCAGGAGCCTTCGATCACGTGGCGTTCCCGCAGGAATGGCACACCGTCACCATCGACCGGTTCGCCAAGTTCGCGCACATATTTGTGACCCTGATAGACTGCCGCTGCGATCAGACCCGGCCCGTAGCAGTCACCGATCCTCTGCAGCGACCGAATTCCTGCCCCTTCAAGTTCGACGCCGCCATTCAGGGCCAGCCAGAGATCGTCATCGGGTATCCGTGCGGTCACACCGATCACGCCGGCGCAGGCGATCCGGCGGTCGCACCTGCCGAGCCCGTCCCTGGTCACCACTTCCCCTTCATCGACGCTCACGATCGTGTGGCGCACAAGCATCCTGACGCCGAGGTCGGCCAATCGCTGCTCGATGACATGTTGCTCAAGCGTGTATTCGGACCATGGTGCAACGACGACGGCAGGCGTCACCAGCCAGGTCTCGCGTCCTTCGGCCGCCATCAGCTCTGCGAGCACGCTCGCCATGTAGTAGCCGTCATCGTCGAAGATCACGACCGGACCATCCGGCGGTCGATGCCCCTCCATGATGTCGTCGGGTGTCAGGAGCCCGCTGCCGCCCGTCACAGGCACTGCCGAACGCAGGGTGCGGCCGACCCCGTCGCCGCGCCATGTGGCCCCGGTCGCCAGCGCCACATGTTCTGCGCCCAGTTCGAGGATGTCGGCGGCGCCGAGACGACTACCGCGGAACACTTCGACATTGGTCATCTTCGCGATCTGGCCGGTACGGTAGTCCCTGACGCGCCCCCACGCCGATAGTCCCGGCAGACGCGCCTCGCGGGTCACCCGTCCGCCGAGGTCATTGGACGCCTCGGCGAGGGTCACGCGAAACCCGGCGAGACCGGCAGTCCTGGCGGCCTCAAGGCCCGCCGGTCCGGCGCCCACAATCAGAACGTGAGATGGCGCCGAGACGGGAGCCATGCGTTCGGGATGCCAGCTCTTGCGCCATTCTTCGCCGAATGTCGGGTTCTGGGTGCACCGCGACGGCGCTGAGAGATTGTTCCAGGCCGCGCAGATGTTGCAGCCTATGCACTCGCGGATATCGTCAGTGCGCCCTTCCTCAATCTTTCTGGGCAGGAAGGGATCGGCGATCGACGGGCGTGCTGCACCGATCAGGTCTGTGACGCCGCGTCGGATGGCCGACACCATGGCGTCAGGCGAGGTGTAGCGCCCCACGACGGCCACCGGTTTGCTCGTCACCTTCTTGACGAAAGCAACGTAATCCTCCTGAAAACCTTCCGGCGCGAAGCGCGAGGTCTGTGAGTCGTTGGCCCAATTGCCAATCGTGACATCCCAGAGGTCAGGCAGTTCCGCGAGCATCTCGATCGCCTCGCGACCTTCGTTGTGCCATTCGAGGCCGTCGGGACCCATCAACTCGTCGACGGCCATGCGCACGACAACCGCCATGGTGTCGCCGACGGCCTCCCTGGTGTCCTCGATCAGTTCGCGGAACAGGCGCAGCCGGTTCTCCAGACTTCCGCCGTAGGCGTCGCTGCGGTCGTTGTGGCGCTTGTAGAAAAACTGGCCGGGAACGGTGTTGTTGTGGCCGGCATAGACCATCACGATGTCAAAGCCCATGTCTCGGGCACGTAAGGCCGCACGCCGATGCCATCGGCGGTAGTCGATGATGTCGGAGAGATCCATGGCGCGCGCCTGGATCGGATGGTTCAGCGCGGAAACGGGCCGGTGGGCCGGACCGATAGGAACCTCGCGGCTGTAGAGATTGCCGGTATCCTGGCCGGCGTGCGCCAGTTCGATGCCCGCGAGGCTGCCGTGCCGATGTACGGCCTCGGCCATCCGGCCCAGATAGATTTCGTCGCCGTCGTCCCAGAGATTGGTCTCGGTGTAGGGCTGGATGTCGCTGGTGGCGTGAAAATCGCACTGTTCGGTAAACACGATTCCCCAGCCGCCTTCAGCCTTGGTTTCGCGCATGGCGATCATGGCGTTGGGGAACATGCGCCCCATGCCGTTGCAGTGCGGAACCTGGTAGAAACGGTTGGGTGCGGTCACCGGTCCGATCGCGACCGGCTCGAAGAGAACATCGTGACGTGCATCTCGCATGATCTGATCTGTATCCTCCGACTGCGCAGCAAGGGTTAACTCAGACTGCGCGATACAGGCTACGTTCACAATCCTTGGCGCTCAAACCTGCTGCGCCCGGCCCTGGTCAGTCGAAATCGAAAGCCGATGAGACGCTCACCGTGCCGTGTCTGGATTGCCATTGAGTGCCGAAAGCCGGTTTTAATGGGCACTGGTCAACCATCACTTCTTGGTGCCGAGCACCGCATCGCTTATCGCAACCGAAAGCATGTCTTCCACGGGCATCGTCAACTTAACACATGTCGACCGAGCGGTTTCGGCGCGGTCGTCGGATCAAACGGTCGCCGCTGCGACCCCCCACGCGTCGAACAAGCCGGCCCGAAGCTGCTTGTAGTTAGCTCGGTTTGTCAGGTGTCGCTGGTGGTAGAAGGTGTTGAAGGTCGCGGCGTGAACGGAGAGGAAGCGTTGTGCTGATCCGGGCGACTTGAAGCCCTGCTGTTTGCGTTCTCGTCGTCGGATCGGCAGGTGCGATTTCTCCGCCCGTTTGTTGGGGCGGAGGCCACGATCGTGCTCGGCATTCAGTCCAATCGCTTTGAAGGCAGCCCGATAGGACGCGAGCTTGTCGGTCACGATCCGCGAGGGAGCGAAGCCCTACTTCTTGATCAGCTTCCTCATGAGCTTTTTCGCGGCCTTGGCGTTGCGCCTCGTCTGGACGAGGAAGTCCAGCTCTTCACCCTAGTTGTCGACGGCGCGCCAGAGCCAGTGCTTCTTGCCGTTGATGCGCACCACCATCTCGTCGAGGTGCCAGTGGTCGCTCGGCCGCGGCCGCAGGCGCCTCAGGTTGGCGGCGATGGTCGGACCGAATTTCAGGAACCAGCGCCGTGCCGTTTCGTAGGACACGTCGATACCGCGCTCCGCCAGGATCTCCTCGATGTCGCGATGCGACAGCGTGAATCTGGCGTAGAGCCAGACGCAGTGTCGGATGATCGTGGGCGGGAAGCGGTGGCGTTTGAAACTGAGCGCTGTCATTG
>CALIUG010000215.1 GCA_938048755.1 uncultured Alphaproteobacteria bacterium | reverse complement strand
AGCCCGGAAATGGCGGCAGGACAGCCCTCAGACGGCCTGGGATTCGGCCTCGACCTCGTTTGTCGCGCCGCGTTTCCAGGGGCGGCCGGCCAGCATCAGCAGAATGCCCGGAACCAGCGCGGCCAGCCAGGCTGGCTCGCTCAGAAGCGGTAGCAGGACATTGCTCCAGAGATCGGGGTCGACCTTCTTCTCGATCAGCGCGCCGAAGCCGACAAGGCTGTTGGGGTCGATGGAGACCCAGAGTTCGGCAATCGACTGGCTGTGATCCCACAGCACCAGGACCACGGCGGCCAGCAGCAGAGCGCCTCCCAGTCCGATCAATGTCTTGCGCATGATGTTCTCCAATCCTCTGCGCCACTAGATGGTGCTTGATCCCGCCGCTGCAAGCTGATCTGTCGAAGCCGTGAACAGGGCGTCAACGTTGACCGGCCCGTCGCTCACGCTAACATCGCAGCGATATTGAGGAGTGAGCCATGGCCGCAGTTGAAAAAGGCGCGCTTGAGACGATGGGCACCGTCCAGGCTTTCCAGGCCGTGTCAAAAACCCAGGTTGGGCCGGAAGCGATTGCCGCCTACAAGCGCGATGGCGTGATCTGTCTGCGTGGCGTATTTGATGAAGACTGGCTCGCGGTCATGGAAAACGGCATCGATCTCTTCATGGAGCAGGAGGCCGCCCGTGAAAGCGCGGCAAATGTCGTGGTCAAGGGCGAGGGGGATGACGGCAGCTTTCGTTATGCGACCATGATGTGGAAAACGCTGGAACCGTTCCGTCACGTGATCTTCGATTCCCATGCACCGGATCTCTTTGGCAGCCTGCTCGAGACGGCGCGCCTCAACCTCTATTACGACTTTCTGCTGATCAAGCAGGCCGGTTGCCGCAGCGCCGTCACGCCCTGGCATCAGGATCATTCCTATTACTGCATGAACGGCACCAAGCTGATCAACTGCTGGACGGCGCTGGATCATATCCCGACCGAAACCGCGCTGCGGTTTGTGAAGGGGTCGCACCTTCCAGGCGATGTGTTCCGTGCCGTGCATTTCAGTCCTGGCGAGGAATATGCCGGGACCATCAAGGAGCGTCCGCTGCCGCCTGATTTCGAGTCGATGGATGACGTCGAGATCCTGACCTGTGCCATGGAGCCTGGTGACACGCTGGTATGGAACTCGCGCACGTTCCACAGCGCACCGGGCAACCATCTTGACCGCCGCCGTGCGGCATTGTCGCTCAACTTTGCCGGTGATGACGTGACCTATCTCGACATGCCCCAGGACCCCGATCCACCGGTGCGTGGCGAAGGCCTGGTCGATGGTGGCACCATCACCTGTGAGACCTTCCCGCTTCTGCGCAGCTGGTAACCAGGGTCAGCCGGTCAGGTCGAAGGTCATCCAGAGCTGGACAATGACGGCCTGGTCGCTGTCGCGTGTGCAGACAAGTTCCAGGTCCGCGAACCTGCGGCCCTCCTCTTCGCGCAGGGCAAGGACCTGGCCACTGTAGGTCAAGGGATCGCCAACCCAGAAGACATTGCGGAAGCGGGCGTGGAAGCTCCGCGCGTTTTCCTCACCAAGCCAGCGCACGCCATAACTGGCCAACGCACCGGCCTGATGCATGCCCAGACCGAACATGCCCGGAAACCCGGCCTGCCTGGCGTGCGCGAGATCATAGTGCAGGGGATTGTCCTCACCACACGCGGCCTGAAAGCGAACCATGTCGTGCAGGGTGAGATCACCGGTCGCAACCGGTGCGGGGCCCTTTCCAACCTCCAGGGCTTCCCATCCCTGCCGCGCGATCGCGCGGAACGGGTCAGGGGGCTCCAGGCTGTCATAACGGGGCCTGTAGTCGGGCGGCTCAGAGCCCAGATTGCCATCGCCCTGGGGAGCGTTGTGCGTCGTCACCGTGGTTGCCCTGGCTTCGGCGATCAGCTCGCCTGCCGCGTCACGAAACTCCGTCAGCATGACAAGAAAGGTGAGGTCGCCACCCCGTGAGCCCTGTTTTTCCGTTACGGATTCGAGGCAGGCCCGTGCGGTAAGCGTTTCGCCGGCCTGGGGCAGCCTGCCGTGAAACAGATAGGCTTCTTCGGCATGAAGCGGGACTGAAAGGTCGTGGTCGATGTTCTCGAACACCGTTCCCCGAGGCCGCTCCAGACTGTATCCCCACAGGACATTCGCGGTGGACAGGAATGCCGGGTGCATGGGTGCCGTCTCGTCTTCCATATAGCTGGGCCAGGGACCATGTGCGGCTGCAGCGAGCTTCCGATTAGCGCCGCGCTCCACCGGAAAGGTGAAGTCGGGGCCGAACCGTCCGATCAGGTCAGGATCAATCATGGCTGTTGTTCCTCTGCTTGGCCCAGCACGACCAGGGCATCGACGGCGATCACGCTGTCGTCCCTGCGTACCAGAACCGGGTTGATATCAAGTTCGTGAATCCGGTCTGCCTCTGCCAGCGCAAACCGTTCCACGGATCGTGCGGCAGCGATCAGATTCAGCGTCGCCTTTGGCGACAGGCCAAGATCAAGGCGGTCTACGACAGCAACAAGCTCGCGATCGCTTGCCGGCAGCAGCACCAGGCCATAGTTGCGCGCCTCCTCGACATCGACACCGCCGGCGCCGATTACAAGCGCGAGACCAAGCTGGGCATGGCGTTTGAGACCGATGATGACCTCGGTAACGGCGTCGTCGGTCATGGGTTCGATCAGGACTTTGTCCAGTCCATGGCCGGGCGCATGGCGTTCCAGATCACGCCGCATGTCTGCAACGGCCTCATCGACCATGACAGGAGTGTTCAGACCGAGCCGGACGCCGCCCAGCTTGCTCTTGTGCAGGAGGGTCGTACTCAAGACCTTCATCACGACGGGAAAGCCGATCAGCTCGGCTGCCTCGGTTGCCTGATCCACCGGGCCGGACCAACCGGAAGGAACCGGCAGGCCATAACCTGCCATCAAGGCCTTGCCCTCCGCTTCATTCAGCGCGTTGAAGGAAGCAGGCGGCCTCGTCGCCATGATCGGTGCGCTGGTCGCCGTGATTGCGGCCCGCTCCGCGCCATAAGCCGCCGCCGCACCCAGCGCATCGAGGGTTTCGGAAAAACCGGTCAGTGGCGCAATGCCGGCAGCCAGAAGTTTCTCGCGCAGATACGGCTCCAGACCCTCGGGGATGAGGGGCGAGACGACGACGGGGATGTCGATGCGCTCGCGCAGCAAGATCATCGCGTCGATGGTTGGCAGCCAGGGAACGTCGCCGCCGGTGCCCTGGCGGGGGATGTCGAGCATGAAGACAAAGGTGTCGGCGATGCCGTCACAGGCGGTTTCGACGCACCAGGCAATGGAATCGGGATCATCAAGCGAGACCCTGCGATCGGTACGCCAGGGCAGGTTGATGTCGAACGGGTTGGAGATGGTGACGTAGTCTTCCAACGCGGGCTTGAGAACGTCTGCCGCCTCCCTGGTGATCGGCGGCAGTTCCAGCCCACGCTGGGGCGCCTGTTCGGCCAGCAGCGTGCCAGCCGCGCCCGAATAGGTCGCGACCACGACCCGGTTGCCGCGGGGAACACCTGTTACCGCCAGCAGCTTGGTCGCCTCGATCAGTTGTTTGGGTGAATCCACCTGAATCAGGGCATAACGGCGGATCAGGGCATCCCAGAAATCGTTAGGCACTGCCAGGTTGCCGGTGTGACTGAGGGAACGCTCTGCCGAAGCCGCTGTGCCGCCGCCGCGCAACAGGACAACGGGAACCTCCTGTTCCATCGCCTTGGCCAGCGCAGCCGAAAGGGCAGGGCCATCGGGCAGGCCTTCGGCATAGATGCCCACCGCGCGCATGCGTGGGTCGTCCAGAACGGCATCAAGAATATCGGCACTGTCGATCACTGCCTGGTTGCCGACACTGGCGGCATAACCCAAAGGAAATGCCCGTTCGGCGCTTAGCAGGCCATAGAGGAACGCGCCGCTTTGGGAGATCAGCGCAACGCCGTTGTCGTCGATCGGCTCGGACGGCGTGTATTCACCCCACATGGCGCAGTTGTCGAAGGCGTTGATCAGGCCCATGCAGTTGGGTCCGATCAGCGCCATGTCGCCTGATGCTTCGATCAGGGCGTTCTGGGCTTCGATACCTTCGCCGCCCATCTCACCATATCCCGTGGCATGGCAGATCACGCCCCCAGCGCCTCTCCTGGATAAGGCTTCCACGGCTTCCAGCGTGAGCTGGTTCGACATCGCGACAAAGGCGGCATCGGGCGCCTCGTCGAGGTCGTCCGCACTGGCGACGCAAGTGATGCCGGCCAACGTTTCGTAGCGCGGGTTGATGACCGACATGCGCCCAGAAAAACCGTTGTCCCGGCACAGCCCGACGACACGTTCGAGATGGCTGCCGCCGACAAAGGTGATGTGCTTCGGTTTCATCAGGCGCCGCAGGTTAACGCGGCGTCGCGCCCGCAACTCCGACATCATGAATGTGCCTCCTCAAGCAACCAGTCGTGGACAGCCTTCAGGTTGGGATCACGCAAGGCACCCCGCAGGTAGATCAGGTGATAGGCGCGTTGCGACGCGACAGCCAGTTCGAACGGGCGGACAAGACGCCCTGCTGCGAGGTCGTCTTCGACAAAAGGCAGGTTGCCCAGCGCGACACCCTGACCGTCGATGGCCGATTGCAGCAGAATGTTGGAATCCTCGATCACCGTGCCGTGGCGGATGTCGGCGTCGGTTACGCCTGCTGCCTGAAACCAGTCGACCCAGGACTGGTGATCGCGCTGATGAAGCAGCCGTTGGCCCAAGAGATCACGTGGGCAGGTGAAGGGACCATGTGCTTCCAGGAAATCCTGGCTCATGACCGGCGTGGAACTGAGCGCCAGAAGATGGTGCGCCTCGACATTGGGCCAGTCACCCAACCCCCAGGCAATGCCCAGATCCATGTCGGAGGTGCGGAAGTCGACGGCGAGCGAGGTATGATGCAGGCGCAGGTCGATCTCGGGGAACCGTGACCAGAACGCGGGAAGCCGGGGTGACAGCCAGCGTGCGCCGACCAGGGGGCCCAGCCCGATGGTGACGGTTGCACGGCTGTCTCCCACCCTGCACCGCGCCACGGCGTCCAGGATTGTGCCGAACGCGCTGTGACAGGCATCGAACAGAATCCGTCCGGCGTCGGTCAAGTGGACTTCTCGGGAGGTGCGCACGAACAGGCCACGGCCCAGATCCTGTTCAAGCAGTTTGATCTGGTGACTGACCGCAGCAGGTGTCACGAACAGCTCTTCGGCAGCGCGTTTGAAACTCTCATGACGTGCGGCCGCTTCAAAGGCGCGCAACGCGATGGGAGAGGGCATGCGGTTCGTGTTGCTCATGGGCACAGATGAATGTGATTTGCCCGGGATCGCAAGAAAAGAACGTTGATTTGGCGTGATTCATGGGAGCAAGCTGATTTCACGCACAAGCTGATCTTGTGCGCCAGGATTGAGGGAGTGTGTGATGCAGAATACTGGAGAACAGCAGGCACGGTGCGATCTGGCGGCGGCACATCGCCTGGCTGTGCGCGACGGTCTGAACGAAGGAGTTTGGAACCATCTTTCGGTCGTATCGCCCGATGACCCAGACGTCATGCTCATCACGCCGGGATACACGCACTGGGGTCTGGTCAAAGCCAGCAACCTTGCAGCAATCGGGCCAGACGGCATGCCTGTCGAGGCCGGTGGTCCAGAACCCACGGTGGCCGGTTTCATCATTCACTACCCCGCCCATGCCGCGATCCCCGAAGCCAAATGCCTGATGCACGTGCATTCGCCCTACATCACGGCGCTTTCCATGCGCAAAGATGTACGGCTCGATACCTGTTCGTCGCAGCAGGCCGCGCAGTTCCATGACGATGTGGCGTATTTCGAGGTTTATGACGGGCTTCTCGATTCAGAAGACGAAGGCAAACGCATGGCCGATACCATGGGTGACAAGCGTGCTCTGATGATGCGTAACCACGGTGCCATGGTCGCGGGCAAGACTGTGGCTGACGCCTATGTTGCGCTTTATCAGCTTGAACGTGCCTGCATGTACCAGGTTCTGGCCACCGGCGATGGCCACGCGCTCAACCAGATTCCCGATGACATGGCCAGCGGCATGGCTGACCTGGTACGCAACCATTCACGGGCGGACAAGTTCTTCCGCGGCATGCGCGATCTGCTCGACGCACAGGAGCCGGACTACGTGAACTGACGCGACGGAAGGTTGCTCACGGGCTGCCCTGGGACCACGCGGCTTCGAATGCCGCAAAGCGTGCGTCCAGCTCTTCCAGCAGGGCATCACGTTCATCGTCAAAGGCATAGGCTAGGCTGTTGTAACTCAACTGCCTGATTTCGGCGTAGCTGAGGTCATAGGTTTCCACGGCACGCTTGTACTCGTGGGTCAGGTCGATGCGGGACACGCCCTCGTCATCAGTGGACAACGCAACGGGCACCCCACCTGCCATGTAGACGGGAAGGGGATGGTTCTTTCCCTCGACCCCCAGAATGACATCGTTG
>CALIUG010000214.1 GCA_938048755.1 uncultured Alphaproteobacteria bacterium | reverse complement strand
GGCTCCATCAAGTCAGGCGGCACCACACGCCGTGCGGCCAAGATGGTCGTCGTCGACATCGATCATCCCGATGTCGAGGATTTCATCTCCTGGAAGATGGCCGAAGAGCAGAAGGTTGCCGCCCTGGTGACCGGCTCCAAGCTCTGCGAACGCCACCTCAACGAAGTCATGGAAGCCTGCAACGAAGGCGACCGTCACGAGGAAGAGCGGTTCGATCCCAAGAAAAACAGCTCGCTGAAAAAGGCCATCCTGCGCGCCCGTGAAGTCATGGTGCCAGAGGCTTATGTCCAGCGCGTCCTTCAGCTTGCCCAGCAGGGCTACAGCGGCATCGCCTTCTCGAGCTACGATCTCGACTGGGATTCCGAAGCCTACCGCACCGTTTCTGGCCAGAACGCCAACAACACGGTCCGCGTCACCAACGAGTTCCTCTCTGCGGTCGAGAAGGACGGCGACTGGACGCTGATCCGCCGCAAGGACGGCAAGGATCACAAGACGCTCAAAGCCCGCGAACTGTGGGACCAGATCGCCTATGCCGCATGGGCCTCGGCTGATCCCGGCGTCCAGTACGACACCACGATCAACGAGTGGCATACCTGCCCCAACTCCGGCCGCATCAATGCTTCGAACCCGTGTTCGGAATACATGTTCCTCGACGACACGGCCTGCAATCTGGCTTCGCTGAACCTGCAGAAGTTCCGCGCCGCCGACGGCACCTTTGACGTCGCGGCCTTCGAACATGCCGTGCGCCTGTGGACCGTGGTGCTCGAGATCTCGGTCATGATGGCCCAGTTCCCGTCCCACCAGATCGCTCAGCGCTCCTATGACTTCCGCACGCTCGGCCTGGGCTTTGCCAATCTCGGCGGCTACCTGATGGCCTCGGGCTACAGCTACGATTCAGACGAGGGTCGTGCTTTCTGTGCCGCCATGAGCGCGCTCATGACCGGTGTTTCCTATGCCACGTCAGCCGAAATGGCCGGCGAGCTCGGAGCCTTCCCGCGTCACGGTGAAAACGCCGAAGAGATGCTGCGTGTCATGCGCAACCATCGCCAGGCGGCCGTGGGCGGTCAGGACAACTACGAAGGCCTCAGCATCATTCCCGTGGCGATCAACCACGAGCACCTGCCCGAGAAAGCCCTGGGCGAGGCCGCCATCCGTGCCTGGAACCTGGCGGTCGAGCTGGGCGAAAAGAACGGTTACCGCAACGCCCAGGCCACCGTGGTGGCACCCACCGGCACCATTGGTCTGGTCATGGATTGCGACACCACCGGCATCGAGCCCGACTTCGCCCTGGTGAAGTTCAAGAAGCTCGCCGGCGGCGGCTACTTCAAGATCATCAACCGCACGGTTCCTGCAGCACTCAAGAACCTGGGCTATGACGACATCCAGGTGGAACAGATGATCTCCTATGCCGTGGGCCACGGCACCCTGGTCGAAGCACCCGGCGTCAACCATGACGCCCTGCGCACCAAGGGTTTCACCGACGACGTTCTCGAAACCATCGAGAATGCGCTGGGCAGTGCCTTCGACATCAAGTTCGTCTTCAACAAGTTCACGCTGGGCGAGGAATTCTGCGTCAACGCCCTGGGTCTCGATCAGAAGGCGCTCAACAGCGAAGGCTTCTGCGTTCTCACCGCACTGGGCTTCACCCGTGAAGACATCGACCTTGCCAACACCTTCTGCTGTGGCGCCATGAGCCTGGAGGGTGCCCCGCACCTCAAGGACGAGCATCTTTCGGTCTTCGACTGCGCCAATCCCTGCGGGCGCATCGGCAAGCGGTTCCTTTCGACCGACAGCCACATCCGCATGATGGCCGCGGCCCAGCCGTTCATCTCCGGCGCCATTTCCAAGACCATCAACATGCCCAATTCGGCTAGCGTCACGGAATGCCAGGAAGCCTATGAGATGTCCTGGAAGCTGTGCCTGAAGGCCAATGCGCTCTACCGCGACGGCTCCAAGCTTTCCCAGCCGCTGTCAGCCCTCAACCTGGGCGACCTCGCCGAGGAGATGGAAGAAGCGGTAACCCAGTCCGAAGCGATTCAGATGATCGCCGAGAAGGTCATCACCAAGATTGTCCATCAGGGCGATCGCGGCGACCGCAAGCGCCTGGACAACCGCCGCCGCGGCTACACCCAGAAAGCCATCGTGGGCGGCCACAAGGTGTACCTGAAGACCGGCGAATATCAGGATGGCAGCCTGGGCGAGATCTTCATCGACATGCACAAGGAAGGTGCCGCCTTCCGCAGCCTGATGAACAACTTCGCCATCGCTGTCTCGATCGGCCTGCAATACGGCGTCCCGCTCGAGGAGTTTGTCGAGGCCTTCACGTTCACCAGGTTCGAGCCCTCGGGCATGGTCGAAGGCAACGAGACCATCAAGATGGCAACCTCGATCCTCGATTACCTCTTCCGCGAGCTGGCGATCAGCTATCTCGCCCGCGACGATCTGGCCCATGTTGAGCCGGCCGACCTGATGCCCGATACCGTGGGCCGCGGCGATGCCGAGGAAGACATGTCCGGGAACGACGAAGGCATGGTCGAGGTCAACAAGCTGCTCCAGGCCTTCACCAGCAACGGCTTCACCCGTGGCCGCCTGCGGGTGCTCGACGGCGGCCTCCAGGGCGAGCTTTCGCCCAGTGCCGCCACCGGCGAGGAAATGTTCGAGACCGAAGCGGCCTTCGGCAACGTGTCGGTCGCGGCTGCGTCCGGTGCTGCCGTGGCAGCCATCACGCTCGACGAAACAGAAGTGGATCCGCGCACCGAAAAACGAATGGCGGCGCGGATGCAAGGCTACGAGGGAGATCCGTGCGGAGACTGCGGCAACCTCACCCTGGTCCGTAACGGAACGTGTCTCAAGTGCGTAACTTGCGGCTCGACGAGCGGTTGTTCCTGACAACCGTCTCGCCCGATGCAGACTTGGGCGGTCCACCCCTACACCCGTAGGACGACCGCCCAGCTCATGGTGTGTCCTCCCTTACTAGGGGTGTGCTTCGGCACACCCCCTTTTTCTTTGGAGGGGAACGGCTTCGATTTAAATGAGAATAGTGACTGAGCGTGCAATGACGTCGTGCAATTTACAATCAGGTATGATTTTGGCACGGTAGGCGAATGCTGATTTTGCGCATTTTGCTTCTCGTCGTTATTGGTTCGGTCGCTATTGGTTGCATGAAGCGACTCCCCGCTCTGGCACCAGAAGTCATTAGGGAAGCCCAGACACGCGTCTATGCAGACATCCCGCCAAAGGATGTCTTGGCGGCAGCCCATCAGGTTTTTGAACTACTTTACAATGAAGAAATCCCCGTCAACGACAACCCGGACTCTCTCGTCGTCACGAGAAATTGGGCTACTTACAACTGGGGTTTCAAGCAGATATCGGGCTGGACTCGGTGGGAAGTCTACCATGATGGTCCAACTTGGTTCATCGATGTGGAGGGAGAGCTCGATTACTACGGGAAAATTTCACAAAGACTCGTAACAAGGCCAGAGCCATTCGAGATGTTCTGGGGGCGAGTCGATTACATTCTCGGCTTATCGCAGGATTGGCCCGAATGTGAACGAGCAGATGTTTGGATAATGTGCACGGGGCCCACCCCAAACAAGAAACCACCAGATCCATCCAACTGACTGATTAAGAAGACCGAAAACGATCGCACTAACGGCCAAAAGTGAGCCTATGGGAGAGTCTTGACTCCTTGAGGATCGGTGTCATCGCTTCGGGATCTCTCCTTAGATCAATCCGGCCATGTCTCGGTAGGCCAATCGCGTGAGGTGTGGATCACCCGGACAATCACGACGGTTTCCTCGCCGGCGGTTTTGGCGATTGCCTAGGCGAGAATGTAAGGCAAACCCGTCACTGATTTTTCGTACG
>CALIUG010000213.1 GCA_938048755.1 uncultured Alphaproteobacteria bacterium | reverse complement strand
AAGATCGTCGGGCGAAATGATATCAACGAAGTTCCAGTTGGGCAGCGTGAAGTAGCCCGAGTTGGGATAGACGCCGAGCAGGCCGTCCCAACGCTGCCGAACCTGCTCCAGCGCCGGGCCGGTGGCATCGATATCGGTGTGCATGACGCTGACCACATCCGGTTTGAGCGGCAGAAGACTATCGAGGATGGCGTCGAAGGCGACATCGGGGAAGGCGCAGCCGACCAGGGCGTCCCGGCTTTCGTTCCAGGCAGCCGAAACACCCAGCCAGACCGGCAGGCCGGCCTGTCTTGCGCCCTCAAGGGCGGCCGGCGCCATGCGGTCTTCCTGCATCATCTCCAGAGCAATGAGGTCACAGCCCCCCTTTGCCAGGGCCCTGGCCATGCGGGCGGTACTGGCGACCATGGTTTCGTGCGGCGGCAGGCGGTCCTCGAGGTCACGCGGCTGGTTGCGGATGGAGCTGTTGGCAATCGAGCCTGCGATGGCGACTTCGACACCGCAGGCATCCCGGGCGCGCTTGGCCAGATCGGCCACGTCCGAGATCGTGGCATCCACGCTGTCGCCGTAACCGAGGTCTTCCAGCACATAGGGCGCGACGGCAAAGGTGTTGGTGATGATCACCTGCGCCCCGGCACGGATGTAGTCCTCGTGCACGGCAACGATGGCGTCGGGATGTTCGATCAGGGACGCGCCGCTCCAGGACTGCGCGCTCATGGGCACACCGCGTTTCTCCAGCTCGGTGCCCATGGCGCCATCGATCAGGAGCAGGTCGCCCTTGGCGAGTTTGTCCTTCCAGTCCGGCATCAGGCTGGCGCCTTCATGCCGGGGATGGCATCACGCAGGGCGGCGATGTGCTCGGGCCCAAGGCCGCAGCAGCCGCCCAGAATGCTCACACCCTGATCGACCCAGCCGCGCGCCTCTTTCACCAGGTCCTCAGGCGCAATGATGTCGACGAACTGCCAGTTGGGCATGGTGAAGTAACCGGACTCGGGATAGGCGCCCAGGGGACCATCGTAACGGGCGCGCACCTGGTCGAGTGCAGCGGGCGTGGCGTCGATGCCGGTATGCATGATGTTGACGGCATCGGGGCCGAGCGGCAGCAGAGCGTCGAGCATCCGGGCAAGCGGCACCTGGGTCTTGCTGCTGTGCGAGACCAGCGTATCGCGCGCATCGTTCCACTTGACGGAAAGGCCGAGCCAGACCGGCAGGCCCACAGCCTGGGACGCCTTCACACCGATCGGCGCAGCGACCGTATCCATCATCATCTCGAGCGCGATCAGGTCGCAGCCGCCCGCGGCAAGCTGGGAGGCCATGCGATAGGCCGATTCCATCATAGCGTCCTCATCGGGTTGGGGCGCACCGCGCACCCAGTCCTGGTTGCGGATACCCGGTGAGGCGATGGAACCGGCGATGGCAACATCCACGCCGGTGTTGTCGCGTGCGCGCTGGGCAAGTTCCCCGGCCGAGCGGATCAGCTCGTCAATGCGGTCGCCATAGCCCATTTCCTCAATCAGGTAGGGTCCAACACCGAAGGTGTTGGTGATGATGACCTCGGCCCCGGCGCGGATGTAGTCCTCATGGGCAGCGACGATGTCGTCCGGGTTTTCAAGGAGTGAGGCACCGCTCCAGGAGATATCGCTCATGGGCACGCCGCGCCGCTCAAGCTCCGTTCCCATGGCGCCGTCGATCAGCAGGATTTCGCCGTTGTCGAGTTTATCCTTCCACGCGGGCATCGCGCACTCCTCAGCTTGGGTTGCAGGTGGTCACGATAGGCGCCGCGCCTTCGATTTCCGAGGGTTCGCGGCGCATCCTGTTCTCACCGTTTCTGCATGCGACCCTGCCCGGCACTGGCCGGGAGGGGTCGAGGTCAAAAAAACGGGTTCAACCCCATGCAAAGAAGGGATGGTGCCGGCAAGAACGCGGACCGCAAGATATGGCGGCCCGCACCGTGCGGCGAACCCGGACACCCAGTGCAGTCCCGATCCGGGGCGATAGCAAGGTCAAACTTGTGGGGCGATCAACACAAGCCCAGCCCATTCACCTGTGTCATCCCGGCCAAGAGAGCATGGCGAACGCGAGCCGGGATCTCGGCCAGCACATTGCCTTTGAAACCCGTCATGACGCGATCCCGGCTCAAGGCCGGGATGACACGGTTTTTCGATTTTAGGCCGCCTGGGCCTGGGTGAGGTCGTCCTTGATGTCGGCGACATCCTCCAGCCCGACATGGAGGCGCACGAGGCCGTCGGTGATGCCCAGATGATCCCGCTCTTCCTGCTTGAGCTTGGAATGGGTCGTGGTCGCGGGATGGGTGATGAGGCTCTTGGAATCGCCCAGATTGTTGGAGATGTCGACGAGCTTGAGGGCGTTGAGGAAGCGGAAGGCCCGCGGTTTGCCGCCATCGAGTTCAAAGGCAACGACACTGCCGCCATCGCTCATCTGCTTTCTGGCAAGCGCGACCTCGGGGTGGCTGTCGAGATGGGGCCACAGGGTGCGCAGGACACCGTTGCGGGCTTCGAGCCAGCGCGCGACCTCGCCCGCGTTGCGGCCGTGGCGTTCCATGCGCAGGTCCAAAGTCTCCAGGCCCTTGAGCAGCAGCCAGGCGTTGAAGGGGGACAAGGCGGGGCCGGTATGCTTGAGGAAGGCAAAGAGCGGACCGTCGACAAACTTCGAGGAGCCCAGCACCGCGCCGCCCAGGCACCTGCCCTGCCCGTCGATGTGTTTGGTTGCCGAATAAACGACGATGTCGGCACCCAGTTCCAGCGGCTTCTGCAGCAGAGGCGAGGCAAAGACGTTGTCGACGATGACAATGGCCCCGGCGGCATGGGCAAGATCGCACACGGCCGGCAGGTCGATGATTTCAAGCGTCGGGTTGGACGGGGATTCCAGGAACACGGCCTGGGCACCGGTTTTCAGGGCATCGCGCCACTGATCCAGGTCTGTGCCGTCGACAAACACCGTCTCAATACCGAAGCGCGGCAGCAGGTTGGCGACGATGTGCTGGCACGAGCCGAACAGCGCACGGGACGCCACGACCCGGTCGCCTGCCTTGAGCGAGGAAACCAGCGCAGCATAAACCGCAGCCATGCCCGAGGACGTGGCGCGGCAGGCTTCCGCCCCTTCAAGCTGGCGCAGGCGTTCCTCGAACATGGAAACCGTGGGGTTGCCGTAGCGCGAATAGATGTAGCGCGGGTTGGTCTCGGCAAAGGCGCCGGCGGCCTCTTCGGCCGTGCCGTAGACATAGCCCGAGGTCATGTAGAGCGCTTCGGACGTCTCGTCGTGTTCGCTGCGTGTTGTTCCACCACGGATCAGCGCCGTCTGGGGGCGCCAGGTGGGTGAAGCGGTCAGGGTGTCGGTCATCGCGTGTTCTCCAGAAAGCAAAAAACCCCAACCCGCTTTCGGGTCAGGGCATCATGGTTCTGTGGAGAGGAACCCGCCGCGACCTTTTAGCGAGTTCTTTAACGTGGCCGCAAGCCGGTCGGCACAAATCACCACGTGCGAGCAGAAAATTGCCTTTGGACAGCGCGAGTCAAGATGTCGGGTTGGCCATGTTCGGGGGCGACATCACGGCGCTCACACGACAATAGATGCAACTCAAATACCGTCATGGCACGGCTTTACCGTGCCACCCATGCCGTTGGAGCAAATGTTGGCATCAACGGGTGTTGCAAGGATGAACGGCTGTCAGTTCAAACCATGTTCCCAGCCGTCGTCCCTTGTTGCACACACTCAGGCATGGATGGCCCCATCAAGTGGGGCCATGACGAATTTTGGAGTTGGCCGGCCGAGAGAGTGTTGGACTCGCAGTCCCCTCGCTCATCAACACCGTAGGGGTTATCGAGCGCTATTCGACCTTGTCGACGCAGATCAGAATCGAGTTGGTGCCGGTTGCGTCGGACGCATCGGCAGCGGCGGAATCATGAACATAACCGTAACACCAGGGTTGCTTGGAAGGCATGGAGTCCGATGTTTCGGCAGCGGCGGCATCATGAACGTAGCCGTAACACCAAGGCTGCGTCGATGGCATGGAGTCCGATGCTTCGGCAGCGGCGGCATCGTGAACGTAGCCGTAACACCAAGGCTGCGTCGATGGCATGGAGTCCGATGCTTCGGCCGCAGCGGCATCATGAACGTAGCCGTAACACCAAGGCTGCGTCGATGGCATGGAATCGGAGGCTTCGGCAGCGGCGGCGACCAAGTGTCGGCTGCGGAAACTGAAGATTTCAAGCTCCGGCACCATCATCTGGCATTCCGGAACTCCGGCAAGATCGGCTGCTGACATATTGGCACCGACGAGCGAACTGAACTGTGACATTTGTTTCTTCTCCCAAGAAGGGTTGCTGAGCCCCTAGCCATAGAAACCTAACATAGGCGCGCGCGGCGTGGGAACCGCCACGCACGGCGCGGCTTCCTGCAATGAAGCCAGCTGCCGAGGAACCCGAAGATGCGGATCGTGGTCCAACGAAAAAGAGCGCCGGGCTTTCGCCCGACGCTCCGAGGTTCAACAATCGCAGTCAGCCGTTAGGCGGCCTTCTTCTCAGCCTCGATCTGCTTGGGCGCGGAGCCGTTGCGGATGTTGATCGTGCGGGGCTTCAGAGCCTCGGGGATCTCACGCACCAGATCGATGTGGAGCAGGCCGTTCTCCAGGGCCGCGCCGCTGACGCGGACGTGGTCGGCAAGCTGGAAGGTCCGCTTGAAGCCGCGACCGGCAATGCCGCGATGGAGGTAGGTCTTGCCTTCCTCGGCATCCTTGGCGATTTCACCGGAAACGGTCACGGTCGTGTCCTTGGCTTCGATTTCGAGGTCATCCTCGCCGAAACCAGCGACGGCCATGGTGATGCGATAGTCGTTCTCGTCCACCTTTTCGATGTTGTAGGGCGGATAACCCTCGTCACCTGAGCGGGCATTGGCCTCGAGCAGGTTCATCATGCGGTCGAAACCGACGGTGGAACGGAACAGGGGAGCGTAATCAAGACGAGTCATGTGCATATTCTCCTTTGAGCAACATGCGGTTGATGCAGTCCCCCGAAACCGGCGGGACCGATGTGTCCGTCTGCACCCCCACAACTGGCAGGCGCCGGACACAGGTTTGATATAGGTCGGGAATTTCCAGTTTCAAGACCTGAAGGTGCAAGCTAACGCGTTGTTACAGAAGCGAAATAAAGCGGGCGTGCAGAAAATTAACTAGGGAAAGGCTTTTGCACGAGGAGCCGCGGGGGGCGCGGAGTTTGTGTGCCAGATCAGGTTCTGCCGGTTATCCCGAATTGATCTCCGGGAACGCTCTGCGATCCCAAAGAACCAGTTTGGCTCGGACGTCCAAGCCATTCAATCGGGCAGAAGTGCGGACGCGATTCTTCTCCGCGTCCTCCGCGGCTCCGCGTGCAAAAGCCGACCTTGATCCGGAGCGGTGCATGGGTCCTCCGATCAAGTCGGAGGACGACATAAGAGAGTGTTCAGCCCTGACGCCAGGGGAGGCCGGCGACTTTCCAGCCACCGACCTTACCGCGATGGGCCTCCGTGTCCCGGTCGCCTTCAAAGCCTTCGGCAATGTTGTAGCAGGGGCCGTAACCCAGCGCGGTCATGGCAGCGGCGGCATGCATGGAACGCACGCCCGAGCGGCACAGGAAATAGACGGGCTGGCCCGGAAGAAGGCTGGCGGCTTCACAGCCTTTGGCGAAATCCGGGTTGGGCACGCCGCCGGGATAGGTCTGCCACTGGACCATCTGGGCCTGCTTGCCGATGGCCGAGAGGTCAGGCACGCCGACAAACTGCCATTCCGGTTCGGTGCGCACGTCGATCAGCATGGCATCGGTTTCTTTCTGGAGCGCGGCATAGGCGTCGGCGGGAAGAATGTCGCCAGCATAGGCTTTGTCGTTCATGGTGGTCTCTCACGGTTTGGCAGGCGGCAATGCCAGCATGAACGAGACAGCGGCGGGACGCCAGCCACAAGGCATGCCTGCACAGAACGCCGCATGACAGGAGAAAAGCCATGAGCGCCTATGTCATTGCCCAGATCCGATGGGACGACCTGGAAGAATACAAACGCTACATCGAAGCCTTCAAACCGCTGATTGCACGCCACCAGGGCGTCACCCTTGCCGCTTCGGAAGAAAGCACCGAGGTGCTGGAGGGGGTCTGGCCCCTGCCCGGCGCGGTGGTGATGCGGTTTCCCAGCAAGAACCACGTGCGCCGATGGATCGCCGATCCCGACTATCCCGCCGTTGCCGGTATCCGCCATGGCGCGGCCGAAACGAACCTGGTGATGATCGACGGTCTGGATTGAGGGGGACAGTCAGTCCCAGTCAGTCTGGACGAAGCGGGCGAGGACGCGGTTGCCGTCGCCCATGAGGGTGAGGTTGGTGCCTTCGCGCCAGACGGCATGGGTTTCCTCGAGCACGCCGAGCAGTTCGGTCTCGACCAGCATCTGGTCGTCGGGGCAGAGCATGCGTGTTGTGGCAATGGGTCCGAACGACAGGGCAACGCCATCCTCGGCATAACTTCCTGTCAGGCTGTTGCAGCCCGAATTGCCAATGACCTGGCCTTCCAGCTTGAAGGCAATGAAGGCCCCGCTGTCAGCTGGAACGGGATAGTTGTCGAGAACGAGCGGACGCCATTCGCTGCCCGCCAATTGGGACGGGGCCGGTTCCCGAGGCGGTTCCTGTGACGTGGTCTGGCAGGCACCAAGCAGGCCCGAGAGCAGCGCAACCAGAAGGCCGGCATTCCATCGTTTCATGTCGCCTCCTTTCGGGTGCATTGGCAAACGTTGCTTTCCGGGTCAACGTAACACAGGCCATGCGGCAATTCAGGGGCATACCATGACCAACAGCTTCAAACTCCTGGCCCTGGGCGGCGACGGCATCGGGCCCGAAGTGGTCGGTTGCGCCCTGAAGGTCGTTGAATCAGCAGCATCGGGAGAAGACATCGCGATTGACGTTGCCGAGGACCTGCTGGGCGGCGCGGCATGGGATGTCCACGGCACGTTCTGCACCGACCAGACCTTCGAAACAGCCAGGTCGGCCGATGCCGTACTGGTGGGTGCGGTGGGTGGGCCCCAATGGGACAACATCGTGCTGCCGGGGCCACCGGAGGAAAAGGACGGGCTGATGCGCCTGCGCATGGGCCTGGATGCCTATGTCGGCATGCGCCCTGCCCGCAGCTTTGCCAGCCTGGAATCCCTGCTGCCCTATCGCGACGGCCTGGCGACGGGTGCCGATGTTCTGGTGTTGCGCGAGATGACGGGTGGTGCGTTTTTCGGCACACCGCGCGGCATCGACCGGCCGCAAGGCGGCCCGCGCGTGGGTTATGACAACTCGATCTATGATGAAAACCAGATCGCACGCTTCGCCCATGCCGGGTTCCGCCTGGCGCGCACACGGCGCGGCCAGCTGGTCTGCGCCGACAAGGCCAATGTGATGGAAACCTATGTGCTGTGGCGCGAGGTCGTGAGCGAAGTGGCGCTGGAATACCCCGATGTCGCGTTTGAATGCCTTTATGCCGACAACGTGTCCTATCAGCTTGCCCGCGATCCCAAGCGGTTTGACGTCATTCTCTCCGACAACCTGTTCGGGGACATGCTGAGCGATCAGGCAGGCGCCATTGCCGGCAGTCTGGGCATGTTGCCCTCAGCCTGCCTTTCCGGCCTGGCCGGGGATGGCGGGCGCACGAGCGGGATCTATGAGCCGGTGCATGGATCGGCTCCGGATATCGCTGGGGGCGGCATTGCCAACCCGATCGGCACGATCCTGTCGGCCGCCATGATGTTCGAGCATTCCTTCGCGCGGCCCGATATCGCCCGGCGCATCGAGACCGCCGTCAATACGGCCCTGGAAGGCGGATGCCGCACGGCCGATCTGGGCGGCACGGCAACCAGCGCAGAGATGACCGAAGCGGTTCTGCAGGCACTGCGCTGACCGCCTGGGGCGATCAGCGCTTGTGAACCCGGTCTAGCTGTCGTCGGCGAGGTAGATGCTTTCGAGCACCCAGTCGCCGCCATGGCTCTGTACGATCACACCTTCGAACCAGTCGTTCATGGTGGTGTCGTTGGCCCAGATCATGAGCTCACCGTCAATGTAGAGCTCCATGTCACCATACCAGTCGCGCGTCCACTGGATGTAGTGCGGCTGGCCATCGGCCAGATTGACGTTGGTCCAGGCATTGGCGACCAGTTCCAGGTTGTTGTTGCCGGTGCACAGGACGATAGCGATTTCACCACCTCGGCCGGGTTCGAAGGCGATGCGGTAACCGGGCGTATCGAGGTTGGTCTCGAAGAGTCCGATCACGAAGGGCTGAGTCGCATTCTCCGCACTGATAACGATGTCCATGGCAAAGGCATTGGTCGCATAGGCGGTAATGTGCCCCTGGGCGAGGACGCCAGAGCCGCTGTTGTTGCTGGTTGAATTGTTGTTGGTGGCCTCTTCGAGAAGGGCGCCCAGAATGGCGAGCGCCAGTTCCTCGCTGTTGAGATCGCCATCATCGTTGTTGAGACTTATGGGCTGACTGACCAGACCGACATACCGGTCGATATAGAAGTTGCCCGCATCAAGCAGGATCCCGGCGTTGTGGATGTTCCCGGCGGTGCGGAAGTCGGTGGAGAGAACCTGTGTCGGCCAGCTCCAGGCCACGGCAGGATCCGACGCCAGGTAATAGTCATCAATCAGCACATAGAGTTCGTCGAGCACCCAGATAGCGGCGCTGTTCTGGATCTTGGCGTCGTAGGTGAGGTTCTCCAGAGTCTCGATCTCGTAGGACACGTCCGTACCCGGCCCAGCCGCGTAGAGGTCATCGGTCACCAGATAGAGCTCGTTGATGAACCAGCGATCGGCAGACCGGGTGCGTTCGGCTTCACCGACAAGGTCTTCCAGCCATATGGCGTAGTCGACAGGGTCGACCCCACCGCCTCCGACTTCGCGGCTGAGTTCGTCGAGCAGAAACTGATCCACGGTGCCGGTCATGGAAAGGCCCATGTCGGACTCGAACGCACGGATCGCATTGCGCGTGCGTGCACCCATGTATCCGTCCGCGGTGCCGGCGTCATAACCCAGCGTGTTCAGCATTTCCTGGGCCTGCTGAATCTCCCACTGCGTTGCGGCATCTGCCGTCTGGGGCGCGAATGCGAGCCCCAGAACCAGCATGAAAAGAATAATCGGTTTACGGATCATGGTGTCTTCCCCCTCAAGACGTGCGCGACCTTGAGGCTTGCGAGGAGGTAGTGCAACGCAATTCCTTGATTGGCCCGTAATCCAAGATACGTTTGGCCCAGAAAAGGGAGACCCCATGTCAGACGAACCGTTGCGCATTCTTATTCATGGCGAACGCACCGACATCATCACCGCCCGAACGGCCGAGAGGTTCCCGGATGCCGAGATCAGCACCTGCAGCACCTATGAGGGGCTGGCCGATGTCGTTGCACAGTCCAATCCCCATGCCGCCTATACGGAAGTGTTTGCCCGCAAGACGTTCCCGCGCGAAGCCCTGTTCAGCGGAACGGCGCTGCGTTTCGTCCATGTTTCGGGCGCGGGCATCAACCACCTGGCGCCCTGGGACCCCGAAACGATCGACGTCTGCAACGTGGCCGGCATCCAGGACGAGGGCATGGCGCAGTTCGCGCTGGCCCGCCTGATCGCGATCAACGCCAACTTTTTTGCCTACCATGACCAGCAGAAAGAGCATGTCTGGAAGACCCATGATGCACTGAACTCCACGGGCGGCACGCTGACGGTGATCGGCCTGGGCCATATCGGGCGTGCCTGCGCGAAGCTGGCTCACCAGATGGGCATGACGGTCTATGGCGTGCGTGCGCGCCCGCAGCCCTGCGAAGGCGTCGAAGAAGTCGTTGCGCCCGACCGGATGCACGAGGTTCTGGCCAAATCCGACTACGTCATCATCGTGACACCGCTGACCGAACAGACGCGCGGTCTGGTGGGCCGGGACGCCATCGCCGCCATGAAGCCCGGCGTGATCGTGCACAACATGGCGCGCGGCCATGTCATGGACGAAGCCACCCTGGTCGACGCGCTGAACTCAGGCCATGTGCGGGCTGCCTCTGTGGATGTCTTTGCCGAGGAGCCCCTGCCCGCCGACAGCCCGCTGTGGGACGTGCCCAACCTCTATCTCACGCCCCATATCGGCGGCATGATTACCTATGACGACTATGACAGTCAGAGCACGCAGGTCTTTCTGGACAATCTGGAGCGCTTTTCGAAAGGTGAACCGCTGGTCAACGTGACCGATCCTGTACGGGGCTACTGATCCCATGGCCGCACACGACCTTTCCGACATCGTTTATCCGCTTGGCGAACCCAGGACGACGTTCCAGCTTCCCGTGGGTGACGGGCATGAACTTTATGTCGAGGAAAGCGGCAACCCGGAGGGTCAGCCGATCATCGTCCTCCATGGCGGGCCGGGCGGTCAGGTCGAGCAGCGCCACCGCCAGATCTTCGATCCCGAACGCTACCGCCTGATCGCCTTTGACCAGCGCGGTGCGGGACGCAGCACGCCTTCGGGCCTGATCGAGAACAACACGACCTGGCATCTGGTCGCGGACATCGAAACCATCCGCACGCATCTTGGGATCGAACGCTGGCATGTCGCGGGTGGTTCCTGGGGCTCGACTCTGTCGCTGGTCTACGCTCAGACCCATCCCGACAGCGTGAGTGCCTTGTGTATCTGGGGCGTGTGGCTGGCGAACAGGCTGACCCAGGACTGGCTCTTCAAGACGGGCGCGAACATGATCTATCCCGAAGCCTGGGACCGCTTCGTGGCGCATTTCTCACCCGATGAGATGGAGGATCTGGAAGCCGCGACCTATCGGCGCATCAAGGGCAACGATGCCGAGGTTGTCGCGATCACGGCCCGGGCGCTGGCGGATTGGGAAACAGCCTCGGTCAACTTCCACCCCCAACCGACCTCGTTCACCCAGGACGGCGGCGACGACTTCGGCGAGACCTATGGCCGCATCATCGGCCATTACTTCGAGAACGGCTGTTTCCTCGACGGCGAGGACCATGTCATCCGCCACTGCGATGCCCTGGCAGATATTCCCGGCATCATCGTCCATGGCCGCTTCGATATCTGCACGCCCCTGTGGGAAGCCTGGCAACTCAAGAAAGCCTGGCCCCGCGCCGACCTGCGCATCGTCGAACATGGCGGTCACATGTCCGACGAGCCGGAGATGGCTGCCGCACTGGTCGCAGCGCTGGATGAGCTGGCAGATCTTTGAAGGCGATGGACACAAGCCGGAATTTGCCCTTCTAATATCGCACGCATCGACAAGGAGCCGAGATGGACTTCCGCCCGACCTATACCGAGCTTTCGCAGGACAACCGGGATCGCTTTGTCGATTTCACGCTGGGGGCAGGCTACGGCGATCTGCCCGATGAGGTGAAGCTGCGGGCCAGGCTGCATCTGCTCGATCTGATCGGAGTGGCGGCAAGTTCCATCCGCACGCCGCTTTCGCGCATCATCCGGGATCACGCCATGGCGATGTTCGGTGCTGGCAACCGTGGGGCGCGCATCCTGTTTGACGGGCGCGCGGCAAGCCCTGCCGGTGCTGCCATGGCAGGCGGCATGTCGATCGATGCGGTGGATGCCCATGACGGTGAGCCCCCGACCAAGGGCCATATCGGCGTGGCGATCCTGCCTGCGCTGATGGCGATGTATGACCACGGCCACAAGGTCGATGCACAGGAGTTCCTGTTCAATTTCGTGCTGGGTTACGAGGTCTCGGGTCGCGCCGGTCTGGCGCTGCACGGCACGGTGCCGGACTATCACACCTCAGGCGCATGGAACTGCCTGGGTGCGGCCGCACTGGGCGCGCGCATGATGGGCCTGGATGCCGAGAAACTGCGCCACGCCATCGGCATTGCGGAGTATCACGGTCCCCGCAGCCAGATGATGCGCTGCATCGATCATCCCACCATGCTGAAAGACGGTTCGGGCTGGGGCGCGATGGCCGGTGTCAGCGCGGCCTATCTGGCCGCCGACGGTTTTACCGGTGCACCGGCAGCGACCGTCGAGATGCCGGAAGTCTCACACCTGTGGGAAGACCTCCACAGCAACTGGCACATGCTCGATCAGTATGTGAAACCCTATCCGGTGTGCCGCTGGGCGCAGCCGTCCGTTGAAGCAGCCCTTGCCGTGCAGCGGGCGCATCAGATCGATTCCACCGACATTGTGCGGATCGACGTGCATACCTTCTATGAGGCCACGCGCCTTGCGACCTATCACCCCAGCGATACCGAGCAGGCGCAATACAGCCTGCCCTATCCCGTGGCGGCGGCGCTGGTGCGCGGGGCCCTGGGAGTCGATGAGATTCTGGGTGAAGCCCTGGCCGACAAGGAAATCGCGCGCGTCAGCGACACGATCCACCTGAACGACCACAAAGCCTATGATGATCGCTTCCCACGCGAGCGTTATGCCCATGTCACGGTGACGCTGAAGGACGGACGCGAACTGAGCTCGGCCCCGACCACGCCCAAGGGCGAGCCCAGTGATCCCTTTGACGCTGCGACCATGATCGAGAAGTTCCACATCTATTGCGCGCCTGCGACCGGCGACAAGCGCGCCAGGGAACTCGAAGAGCTGGTCATGAATCTGGGCGAAGGCAGCGACCTCGACGCCATGGTGGAGAATTCCCTGACCGGTCTCTAGAGCGCACTACTTCCAGAAAACGTCGAACGGAATCTCCGACAGAACGTCGCATCCGTCTTCCGTGACGCAGATGGTTGCACTGATGCTGATGTCGATCTCGCCCGGCGCATTGCAGGCCGGCAGGAGATGGAAGGTCATGTTGCGCTCGAGCGGGCGGGTTTCGCCCGACTGGATGCTCAGGATGTGCCCCTCACCCCAATCAGGCGGGAAATTCAGGCCGAGCGAGTAGGCGATGCGGTTCAAATCATCATCGCCAAAGCCGGCCCTGGCGATAAGCTGGTGGCAGGCACGGTTGACGTCTTCGCAGGCCACACCCGGACGGATCATGTCGATGGCAAGCTCCAGGGCATCCCGTGTTGCATCGCGCAGGTACAACATGCGCGGTGTCGGCTTGCCGACAAAGGCGTTGCGCATAATCGCTCCGCAATAGCGCGACTTCGACGTGCCGATCTCCAGCATGACGGGATCACCGTCCCGGATTTCACGATCGGTCCACGTGCAGTGGTTGACTGAAGCCCGGGGGCCCGAGGCAACGATGTTTGTCATGCCGGTATAGCTGCCACCGTTGCGGCACCAGGTATCATGCACCGCAGCGGCAACCTCATTCTCCGTGACGCCAACCCGGATGGCATCTGCGCCTGCCAGCATGGCCTTGTCGGAGATGGCGGCAGCCTGTCGCACCATCTCGACCTCGGCGTCCGATTTGATCAGACGCGCCTCTTCGACAATGGCTTTGCTGTCGACGAAATCGGCTTGGGGAAACGCCCCGGTCAACGCCTCGTATTCGGCGACCGTAAACAGCATGCCGCGCAGTTCGTAGACCTTGCGGTCATGCCCCATGCCCTTTTCGACACCGATGCTCTTGTTGCCGCCCCCCAAGCGGTCGACTTCCCGGATCAGGATGTCAAAGGGTGGCTGGGAGTCGGCCACCGGAACCGTCAGGGTCAACCAGGAGAACTCGGTGGCATTGATTTCTTCGATGCGCCGGACGATCAACACCGGCTCACAGTCTGGCGCCAGAATCAGGCACTGATAGCCATAGAAGCTGGGGGTCTCGAAGCCGGTGAGATAGCAGATGTTCTCTGGCGAGCGCACCAAAAGCATCTCCACGCCCTCCTGCGCCATGTTCGTAAGCACCGCGTCGTAACGCCGCTGATACTCGCTCAAGGCAAAGGCGAGCCGGTCATGCTCGCGCATCTGCAGGCGGTGCCCCGCCTTTGTCGCGACATCGCGGCAGAGATCGTTCGCATATCGCTGGCTTGCCATGTCCTGCCCCCCTCAGGTCCGGTCGCGGTTGGCGACCTCTTCGGCGGCGGAGAGAGCATCGGCGAGGCAGCGGGCGATACTGGCGTCCAGGGCAGAGCGGAACCCCGCGGTGGTGGTTCCGCCGTATTCCAACGTGCGTTCGACATCCTGGGCGGGCGTGAGATCGCTGCGCAGGATTTCGTTGCCTGCCGCCATGGCGTGAAAACGGACCGCACGTTCGGCAACCGCACGATCAAAGCCACGGGCAATCGCTGCATCGATCATGACAGAGGCGACAAGACCGAACAGGCCCGGAATCGGGCCGGTCAGACCGGTGAGGTAGTTGATCTGATCCTCGCCTGACACCTCCTCGGCCTGTCCGCAGGCATCGAACAGGGCCTGGACGCAAACCCGGTCAGAGTCTGTGGCATCCGGCGAAGCAAACCATGGCGTGACCCCCTGGCCGTGTTCGACACCCGGGTTGGGCATGGTGCGGATGATGCGCCGCGCGCCGGTCAGCTCGGCAAGACGTGCCATGGGCGTGCTGGCCATCACCGACAGAACCAGACAGGCAGATGCATCAACCCGGAGGTCCGCCAATTGCTCTGGCCGCACGGCAAGAATCACGACATCACAGGCATCAACCAGGGCCGCGCTGTCTGATGTGATCGTGACATCGGCCCAGGCTTCAAAGCCGTCACGCCGGCCTGAGCGATTGGAGAGCCAGAGGTTGTTCTGTGCGATATGCCCGGTGCCCAGCAGGCGTTTTGCTATTGCGCCGCCCAGCCAGCCGGTGCCGCCGATGATGCCGAGTTTCATGGATTTCTCCCTTTTAGAGAATGTCGCGGCCGAACCAGCGGTAAACGCCGGTTTCTTCGGGCCGATAGGGATCGTTGTCGAGATTGCTGCGCTGGAAGGGTTCCAGACTGACATAGTCGGGGAAACTCCAGACCGCGAGACAGCCGGGATTGGGACCCAGGGCACCGATGCGGCGCAGGACAAAGTCGAGACGCGCACCGTCGCAGGCATCTTCCCGGTGACGGAAATGATCGGTGATGGCGCTGTCCTCGTCGGCCTGGGGGGCTCCGAAATACTCGATGCAGAAGAGCGCCTGCTGATCGACCGGCGACTGGTCGATCAGGGCGTCATAACAGCCACCGCGCACCAGATGGATGGCTTCAAAGGTTGCCTGTTCGGATTTGTGGGAGCCAAACGCCTCGCTGCGGAAGTAGGCTTCCCATTCGTCCATGCGTTCCATGCCCTTGCACTTCCAGAACGCGAAATAGGCCGGGTATGGCCCGATGCGCATGGTACGCCCGAACATGCCGACGAGGCCGTCATCGGGATCGGTCCAACTGGACTGGTTGGCAAACTGGCGGAAAATCTGGTTCGGCATGTGCCGGTCGCGGTCGATGTATTCGATATAGATCATGCTCTGCTCCCCTTGCGACGTGCGGCTTGCCCTGTAGGCTTGGCCGTCACCCTGGGGAGGGAAGCATGTCAGAGCGGGAACTGGAAGGGCGCGTGGCTTTGGTGACCGGTGGCGGCACCGGTCAGGGCCGTGCCGCGGCGCTGGCGCTGGCCGCCATGGGTGCCGATATCGTCTTTGGTTCCTTCGTCGCCGGCCAGGGCACCATGATGGCGGGCGAAGCCACGACCTATCCCAGCGACGATGAGATGCGCGAGGTTGCGGCAGCCACCGAACAACACGGCGTCAGGGCTCATGGTCAACACCACGATGTGCAGTCCGACAGCAGCTGTCAGGCGCTTGTGGATGCGGCAGGGGAACGGTTCGGCAAGGTCGACATCCTGGTCCATTCGGCTGGCATCTGTAAGCAGGGCCCGATTTCCGGGCATGACGATGCCGCCTGGGACAAGGTCATCGACGTCAACCTGACCGGCAGCTACCGCATGGTGAAACGCTGCCTCCCCGGCATGATGGATCAGGGCTGGGGACGCATCGTGCTGATTGCTTCGACCGCCGCCAATGTTGGCGCGCCCAACTATGGCGCCTATTGCGCCTCAAAGGCCGGGATGCTGGGCCTGATGCGCTGCACCGCCCTGGAAGCTGCGCCCCATGGCGTGACCTGCAATGCCATCAATCCCGGCTTTGTCGATACCGGCATGGTCGTGTGCGACATGGAGGCCCTGTCGCGTCACAACGGTATCAGCATCGAGGAAGCCTATGCTCAGTCCGCCGCCGTTTCTCCGATGAACCGCATGCTGCAGCCCGACGAGATCGCCAGCATGGCGGCCTTCCTGTGCACCGATGCGGCACGCGGCATCACCATGGAAGACATCAACGTCGCCATGGGCAGTTTGTGGTGATCAGGAGTTGATGTAGAGCCCGCCGTTGATCTGGATGGTCTCGCCGGTCACGAAGCTGGCGAGATCGCTGGCCAGGAAACAGATGACACCAGCGACCTCGTCGGGCGTGCCGATCCGGCCCATGGGCGTGGAGGCAAGCAGCAGGTCGCCGCGCCGTTCCATGACCGGCTCGATCATGGTGGTGTCGATCAACCCCGGCGAAATCGCATTGGCACGGATGCCGCGCGGCGCGAGTTCGGCGGCAAGCGTGCGGGTGAGTGCCAGAACACCGCCCTTTGCCGCGGCATAATGGGCGTGACGGACTGCGCCACGGTGACCGGCCAGGGACGCGATATGCACCATCGCCGCGCCCTCCCCCATCAGCGGGGCGGCGGCGCGCGAGCAGAACATCACCCCGTCCAGATTGATTGCCAGCACATTGCGCCAGGCCTCGTCGTCGATCTCCTCAAGCGGCGCGGGCGGGAATAGACCGGCTGCGGTGACGAGAATGTCGAGCTGACCGAAACGTTCCACGGCAAAGGCCATGAGCGCATCGGCTTCGGCACCCGACCGCGCATCATGCGCAAATCCGGCTGCACGTTCACCGGAGGGGTCCAGTTCCCTTGCAAAATCTTCAGCAGCCCCGCCATCAAGGTCGGCGACGACAACACGCGCGCCGGCATCCAGCAGCATACGACAGACCGAACGGCCAATACCGCCTGCGGCACCGGTGACGACCGCGACACGGTTACCGAAGGTGATCATGCCTGGCTCACCCGGCACTCAGCCATTGGCGCGCGACCTTTTCGAAGACATCGACAGCCTGATCGACCGCTGCGGTCTCGACATGTTCGTCGGTCTGGCCACTCATGCCTAGGGGGCCGGGGCCGATGATGACCATGGGGAGGTCGAAGGCGGGCGTGAGCACGGTGGCGTCGCTGTAGTAGGATGCACCCTTGGCTTCGGCCTTGCTGCCCTGCACCTCTGACGTGACGCCAAGGCAGATTTCGGCAAAGGGGTGATCGACGGCAGTTTCGATGGGCGGCTTGTAGTCGATGCGTTCGAGATCGAGGTCGCTGCCAAGATGGGCAAGGATGGCCTGTTCGATCCCGTCGGGGTCCATGCCCGGCAGGGGGCGGATGTCGATCTCGGCCTCGCAACGGTCGGCGGTGAGATTGACCACCATGCCGCCGTTGACCTTGCCGACATTGACGGTGGGTTCACCCAGCAGGGGGTGATCGGGCACATCGAAGGTGAAGGAACGCAGCTTGATGAGCGCATCAAGCATGCGATCGATGGCGTTGTTGCCGCCGCCTACGGAACCCGCTGCGCCGGAACGGTGGCCAGCCTTGCCGTGCGCGATGAGACGCACCCAGAGCGCGCCTTTTTCGGCCAGGAGAACATCCATGGAGGAAGGCTCGCTGACCAGGATGACCCCTGCACCGTCAAGCGCGCGGGTCTCGACCATGCGTTTGGCGCCCAGGCAGTTGGAGCTTTCCCCGGCACTGAAGGCCAGCACGACATCGCCGCCCAGACGATCACCGCTGGCAGCAATGCGTTCGGCGGCCACGATCATGGAGGCCATGCCGCTCTTCATGTCAGCAGCGCCGCGGCCATAGAGTTTGCCGTCGACGATTTCGGCTGCGAAGGGGTCGTGTTTCCAGGGTTTGGTACCCGGCGGCATGGTGTCGAAATGGGCCGACATCACGATAGCCGGGCGGTTGCCGGCGCCCTTCACACGACCGATGACATTGGCACGGCCCGGTGCGAATTCGTCCAGGGCCGATTCCAGGCCCGAGGCCTTGAGTCGCTCATGCACAAGGGTGGCAATCTCGATCTCGCGACCCGGGGGATCGCAGGTTTCGACTTGAACAAGCTGACGTAACAGATCAACGGCTTCGGACACGGACGCACTCCCAGACATGAACCAGGCGACACGTTAACGGCCCGGGGGCTTTCGGCAAACAACGATCAGCCGCTATGCTGTCGTTCTCTATGAGGGGAAACCGCCATGACCCGTGATCCGCGCTATGACATCCTGTTCGAACCGATCAAGATCGGTCCGGTCACCGCACCCAACCGGTTCTACCAGGTGCCCCATTGTTCGGGCATGGGCTGGGCCTATCCCAACACCCTGAACGCCATGCGCGAGGTCAAGGCCGAGGGCGGCTGGGGTGTGGTGTGCACGGAGTACTGTTCGACCGACGATACCTCAGACGATGGTCCCCATGCCTATTGCACCCTGTGGGACGACGGCGACGTCAGGAACCAAGCCGCCATGGTCGACGGCGTGCACCGGCATGGGTCGCTGGCGGGCGTCGAGCTGTGGCATGGGGGTTACGCCAGCGGCAACAAGATCAGCCGGCGCGTGCCGACGGGTCCGATGTCGATGCCGGTCTGGCACGGCACCAACCAGACCCGGGCCATGGACAAGGCCGATATCCGCGCATTCCGCAAAAACCACCGCAAGTCGGCGCTGCGCGCCAAGGAAGCTGGCTTCGACATCGTTTATGTCTATGCCGCGCACGGTTATCTGCCCGCCCAGTTCCTGTCGCCGGTCTTCAACCACCGCACAGATGAATACGGCGGCAGCTTCGAGAACCGCGCACGCCTGATCAAGGAACTGCTGGAAGACACCAAGGAGGCCGTGGGCGACACCTGCGGTGTGGCAATCCGCTTTGCGGTCGACAACCTGGATGTGGATGCCGGCATCACGTTTGAAGGCGACGGGCGCGCGCTGGTGGAGCATGTCGCGGAACTACCGGACCTGTGGGACGTCAACATCGCCAACTTTGCCGCCGATGCACGCACCGCGCGGTTCGCCGAGGAAGGCGCGCAGGAAGAGTACATCTCCTTTGTGAAACAGGTAACTTCCAAGCCGGTGCTGACCGTGGGCCGCTACACCAGCCCCGACCGCATGGCCGCGATCATCAACAAGGGCCTGGTCGACATGATCGGCGCAGCAAGACCCTCCATTGCCGATCCGTTCCTGCCAAGAAAGATCGAGGAAGGCCGGATCGACGACATCCGCGAATGCATCGGCTGCAACGTGTGCATCATGGCCAACGGCGAAGGTGTGCCCCTGCGCTGCACCCAGAACCCGACCATGGGCGAGGAATGGCGCCGTGGCTGGCACCCCGAAAACATTGCAACGAAGGGCGGTGACGGCAAGGTGCTGATCGTGGGCGCAGGCCCTGCCGGGTTGGAAGCCGCACGGGCGCTGGGCAAACGTGGCTATGAGGTTGCGTTGGCCGAAGCCACCAACGAATTGGGCGGACGTGCAAGACGCGAATCCGGGCTGGCAGGTCTTTCGACCTTTGCGCGGGTCAAGGACTGGCGCATCGGCCAGTTGCACAAGCTGCCCAATGTCTCGATCTATCCAGGCAGCAAGCTGACGGCAGCCGATGTCCTGGAGTTCGGCTTTGAACATGTCTGTATCGCGACAGGCTCGCACTGGCGCCGCAACGGCATAGGCGTTTCGAGCTACAGCCCGTTCGACGGCCATGACGGTGATGCGGTCTACACGCCCGACGACGTGATGGCCGGCGTGGAGATCGACGGTCGTGTGCTGATCTATGACGACGATCATTTCTATCTGGGCGGGGTGATCTCAGAAACCCTGCGCGCGCGGGGCAACGAGGTGGTGCTGGTGACCTCGGCCGACAACGTTTCACCCCATTGTTCGGGAACGCTGGACCAGTCGCGCATTCAGGCCCGCCTGATCGATCTGGGTGTGGAGATTGTCACGGCCCGCATGCTGACGGGCTTCAGCGGCACGGAGGCATCCCTGGCCTGCACCTATTCGGGCAACACCTCCTGGAAGAATGTGGATGCCGTGGTCGCGGTGACCTCCCGCAGTCCCGATGATGGACTCTACCGGCAGTTGGCAGGCGATCCCGACAAGCTGAAGACGGCCGGTATCAAAAGCCTGAAACGCATCGGCGATTGTGAAGCGCCCAACATTATTGCCGCAGCAGTCCATGCCGGCCACCTCTATGCGCACACGCTGGACGGCGAAGATGTCGTGAAGCGCGACCGGGTCATCGTTTGACCTCAGACCCTGCCCTTGTTGCTGGAGATCGGCGGGTGAAATCCGTGTCGCGTGGCGGTTCCCGGCAGGCCGACACCTCCATGAGCGAGCAGGTCTATCAGCAGCTCAAATGGTCGCTCATTGCCGGTGAGTTTGCGCCCGATGCGGGCCTTTTCATCCGCAAGGTCGCCGAGACCATCGGCACCAGCGCCATGCCGGTGCGTGAGGCGCTGAAACGGCTGGCATCGGAACGCGCCCTGGTCTCGAAGGCCAACCGTTCGTTCCGGGTACCCAAGCTCAATCCCAAACGTGTTTCGGAACTGTTTTTCCTGCGTGCCCATCTCGAAGGCCTGGCAACGGAGCTTGCCGTGCCCAATCTTTCGGAAGCCAAGATAACCAGGCTCGAAAAACTCGCGGCCCAGACCGACAGGAATATCAGCGCCGCCGACAAACGCGGTTACCTCACCAACAACTACAGCTTCCACTTCACGATCTACAACCGGGCGGGCAACGACGAGCTGGTCTCGATCATCGAAGGGCTGTGGGTCCAGTCCGGTCCCTATCTGGCCGATGTCGTCAATGTGCTCGAGACCTCCGAGGAATGGCGCAACATGCATATCTGGGTCGCAGAGGCGATCCGGGCGGGCGATGCATCCGGCGCGCGCGCGCTGATCGAGCGCGATATCGGATGGGGAACGAAGGTCTACCGGCAGCTGGCGCGCGGATCGTCCTGACTCAGGCGTGCGAGAGCGCGGGGGCAAGCAGGGCCAGAAGGGATTCGGCATAACTGCGCACCACCAGAAGTTCGAACCGGTCTGCCCCGCGCGGCAGGATGATGACGGGATGACCGCCGGCATGGGTTGCGATGCAGGCGTCCACGGTGCCGTGCAGGTCGGCTGGCGAGAGCTGGCCGATGAGATCGGAGGTGCCCTCTCCCTCAAGCATGAAGAGACGCCAGGCGCCACTTTCCTCGACGGTGACCTTAGCGACCCCTGCCCCGACACGATCAGGCCCACCGGAGCGATCCAGAACCAGACAGGTGCCGGGGCCAAGCATCAGAATGCTCCGGTCGATGTCGTGGGAGGCCATTCCGACACCGTCTGGCCACGCCATACCTGCAAGCTCGCTATCCTTGTCTGTCGCCACACCGACAAGGCGCTGAGCGGTGAAGCCGGTGGTTTCCTGCAAGGTGATCATGCGCGCATCCGATCCCCTGCAGGGTCAAAGAACGGCATGGCGGTCACAGCGACATCGACCTCCAACCCGGCAGCAGGCGAGACCGCGCACAGGCATTGTGAGGTCCGATGGCTGTCGCAATCGAGCACCGCCATGGCGATGGGTTTGCCCAGGGTCGGACTGATGATGGTGGCGGTGACGTGGCCGATGGGTTTGCGGCCCCCGGCATTGCGATCAATCAGGACCGCGCCCCCGGGTATGCGGGTTATGCCGTCCAGGGCCGTCAATCCGATCAGGGCCGGCTGGCGTTTGCGTTGTTCTCCATAGTGCTGCAGCAAAGCGCTTCCCAGGAACGGCCTGTCGCGTTTCGCCATGCGGCCCAGCCCAAGGTCACCGGGGACATTGCGGCCATCGATTTCACCATCGGCGACATGGCTCTTTTCGATGCGCATGACATCGAGTGCTTCGTAGCCGTAAGCGCAGATGTCGAAGGGCGTTCCGGCTTCCATGACGGCATGCCACAGATCGGCGGCAACATGGGCAGGGACAAACACCTCATAGGCCAGTTCGCCCGAAAAGCTGATGCGGTAGATGCGTGCGTCGTGTCTGCCGGCCCGGCCCTTCCGGAACCCCATGAAAGGCAGAGCGTCGGGCTCCGTCGCCACGTCTGACACGACCCCCGCCAGCACGTCGCGCGCCCGGGGACCGGCGATGGCCAGGCCTGCCCATTGCTCGCTGACGTCGATCAGGCAGACCTCAAGCTCGGGCCATTCGACCTGCAGAAGACGTGTCAGATGGCGATAGACCGATCCGGCATGGCTGGTCGTTGCGGTGACATGCCAGATGTCGTCAGCCATGCGGGTGACGGTGCCGTCATCGAACACAACGCCGTCCTCACGCAGCATCACGGCGTAACGACACCGCCCCACGGCCAGAGTCGAAAGACGGTTGGCGTAAACGCGATCCAGGAATTCTCCGACATCGGGGCCGTGCAGTTCGAATTTGCCCAAGGTTGCCATATCGACAACCCCGACGCTGCCGCGAACCGAGAGGACCTCGCGCCGGATTGCCGCGTCGATAGTTTCTCCCTCGCGCGGGTAACATTTGGGATAGAGCCATGCACCGGCGGGTTCCATGACCGCACCTGCGGCAAGATGCAGGTCGTGGAAGGGTGTCCGGCGGGTAACGAGCAGGTTGCTGCCGGTATGCGGGCCCGTCAGCGCACCGAAGGTGACCGGCGTATAGGGCGGCCGGAAGGTCGTGTGTCCGATCTCGGCAATCGGCCGGCCCGTGATCTCGGCAACAATGCCGATGGCAAGCACGTTGCTGAGCTTGCCCTGATCGGTGCCCATGCCGTTGGTCGTGTAGCGCTTGAGGTGTTCCACGGCGTCATAACCCTCGGCAATGGCCGACTCCAGGTCCGCTGCCGTGACATCGTTCTGCAGATCGACAAACGCCTTGCGCCGCTTCCTGACACCCTGGGCGCTGCACCAGGGGCCGGCCAGATTGCCGGGCGGTAACTGACCGCTGACAACGCTCTGATCAAATGTTCGATACGTCGCATCGTGTCCCAGGCTAGCAAGAGCGTTCCCTGCGGCCTGCCATCCGCTTTCGAGGCAGGCAGCCAGTTCCATGTGGCCTGCGGCCGATCCCGCCAGGTCCAGATGATCTTCGCTTGGTTGTGCCAGAAACGCTGCTGCGTCGGGGTCAAACTGAGCAGGCGTGCCGCGGTGGGCCAGCAGATGCACCGTGGGAGACCAGCCCCCGGCGACACAGAGGAGATCGGCATCAAAACTGCGCTGCGCCACAGTGTCTGCGTTCGAACCGACCTCGACGCGCTGCAAGCGCTTGCGTCCCGATGTCGCCATGACATGGCTGTCTGCATGGATCGGGATCGTGTCGGCCAGAACCCGCGCAGCCTCTCCGATCCGGGCATCCGGTCGGAGATCGACCACGGTGGCAACGTCGATTCCGGCTGCTTCCAGTTCAGCCAGACAGTTGTAGCCACTGTCGTTGTTGGCATGCACGACCGCACGCGCGCCCACGGCCACGCCATAGCGATGCCGGTAGGCGCCCACGGCAGACGAAAGCATGACGCCGGGCCGGTCGTTACCGGAGAAACAGAGCGGACGCTCGATGGCACCGGTGGCAACGATGATGTGGCGCGCACGCACGAACCACAGGCGCTGCGCGACAGGGCTGTCGCCCTCCAGACGCTGGGCGATCGTGACCAGCCTGTGATCGGCCAGCCAGACCGCCGTCGCGTTTTGCAGCACTGTTGTATCGCCGGATGAGTCGAGCGACTGGGCCACAGTTCTGGCCCACAGCGCGCCCGGCTCGCCACCAATGGTTTCGCCGGTGGCCTGGAGGGCGCCGCCCGGACTGCTGCGTTCGTCGCAGAGCATGATGCGCAGGCCCGATCCTGCCAGGCGTTGTGCAGCGGCAAGGCCTGCAGGCCCCGCACCGATGATAAGAACGTCACACTGGGCGTGACGATGTTCGTAGGTATCGGGGTCCAGACCTTCCGTCGCACGCCCGAGGCCGGCAGCACGACGGATCAGGTTTTCATAGATGGTCCAGGCGCCCTGGGGGGCCATGAAGGTCTTGTAGTAGAACCCGGCGCCCAGCAGTGGCGACATCAGGCCCGTGACAGCACCGAAATCGTGGTTCACGGAGGGCCAGCAGTTCTGCGACGTGGCGACAAGGCCCTGCGTGAGCGGAACTTCGGTTGCCTTGAGGTTGGGCGTGCGGTCGGGCCCCTCGCCCACCGTCACGATGGCGTTGGGTTCTTCAGGTCCATCGGTCATCACGCCACGTGGCCGGTGCAGCTTGAAACTGCGTGCGACCACATCGACACCGTTGGCGATCAGGGCCGAGGCCAGCGTGTCGCCCGCAAATCCTTCAAATGCCCTGCCGTTGAAGCGGAAGGTCAGAGGCGCCGCACGGTCGATCATGCCACCCTGCGCCAGCCGACGGATCTGACCCTCGCCGCTCATGACATCTCTCCGGGAGCGCGGGTGCCGGAAATCTCCTGCGTGCGGGTATGACGCCGGGCGACGAGCCACTGGTTGCAGCCAAAGCCGTGGAACCACAGTTCCTCATGCCAGCCATCCGGGTTTTCATGGACGTGAAGGGCCGTCTGCCAGTCATTTGCCGGGGCATCCAGCGGCGGCAGCGGTTTCGCGCGGCCGCCATAGGAGAACTCGCTCTCGTCACGCTCGCCGCACCATGGGCAGGGGATGATCAGCATCGCATGCCCTCAGTGCAGCCAGGGATACGGGCCGGCACCGCCCTCGTCCAGAAATGCGCCCGTGAAGAACCGTTCGAAACCGAACGGCTCGATCAAGGGATGGGTCTTTCCCGATGCCAGCGAGTGGGCCATGCACCAACCCGCAGCCGGGGTTGCCTTGAAGCCGGAATAACCCCACCCGGCGTTGAAATGGAGACCGATGACAGGGCTTGGGCCGACCAGCGCGCTGCCATCGGTCGCAATATCGGCAATTCCGCCCCAGACCCGCATCAGCCGTGCGCGGCTGAGAAACGGCATGACATGGACAAGCTTGGCGGT
>CALIUG010000212.1 GCA_938048755.1 uncultured Alphaproteobacteria bacterium | reverse complement strand
ACGCACCTCGGCCTCCCGCAGAAAGCCAATAATCTGTTCGGGTGTGTAACGCTTCCGGCTCATAACTTCCTCCTCCTTTGGAGTTCAGATTAACCGGACTCTCTCACTCAGCCTGGACCAGTTTCAGGGGAGCAGGTCAGGCCTGGTGCGCGATGTTCTGGATATTGGTGACATAGGGACAGAACATCGGTCCGCCGGCGGTCAAAGCCGGAAAATCGGGCTTCGTTGCCAGGGCCGGAGTCAGGTCCGTGAGTTCCGCACTGTCGAAGCAGTGGGCGGGCACTACGGCTGTGCCGACCAGGTCGGTGAAAGATGCGTGCATGAGTCTTGTTCCTAAGATGAGCGGTTGATTTTTTTCAGGTGTGCAGCAGTCGGCAAGTCTTCCTAACAGTGGGTGGTCGGATTGACGTGTTGGGTAAAGGTGCCCGATGCCTCACTGGCCTGCGGTGCCGGACCAACAATGGCAGTCGCCGCAACCAGAACAGGCGTCAGGTCTGTCAGTTCATCACAGGGAATTGCCGGAATTCCGGACGTACCGACCAGGTCGGCAAAGGAAGCTCGCATAGAGACTTCTCCTCAAGGAAGTAGGATGAAAGGTAGCCAGGCCACCGATCAGGACTCCGTCATCCCTCAAGGCAGGTCGCATTAGGCCTGCCTTGTGAACTGCTGTCCAGAAGTTAATGGCGCATGACGTCGCCGACGCAGCCTTAGCGCCCCGGCCAGGCCGGCTGCCTGGGGATGAACACGCGGAAGCTGTCGCCTTCGGCAATGCTGCCTTCCTGTTCGACCCAGGCGGTCACACCCCTGCGGTGTTTTGCGTTCTTGACGAAGGTGAGGCCCTTGGCGCCATGCACCTTCCTGATCTGCTTGGCGGGATAGCCGCAGGGCTCGTTCTCCATGTCGATCACCAGGCTGAGCCCCTGGGAGAACAGCAGGCGCGAGGAAGGCGGCAGCAGCGTGAAGTCGGGAATGCCCGCGACCACCAGATTGGCGCCCAGCCATTCAGGCTCGATGCGGTCGATCCCCATGCCCTGGGCAACCAGCGCCATCTCCTCTTCCGAGATGATCGAGAGCTGGCGCGTGTTGCGGATCTCCTTGCCCTCTTCATAGATGTCGGTAAAGCGCACACAGCAGGGACGCGTGAGGCCGGAATGGCGCTCTCCGGGAAACCCTTCATAGGACACAGCGACGGTGCCGGCAGCCGAAGCACTGGCAATATCGTCCTCGTCACGCCTTGCCTCAGGCACGACCAGAAGCCGACGGACTTCGCCGGCAAACGCAATCTCTTCAAAAATCGCCATGGAACCCCTCGTTGATCAATGGACGGACGTTAAGGCGGATTGCGTCTGACGTCACGCCGGCATGGCAAATGGCGTATCGTCCAGGAACCGGCGCGACACGTTTCCCGACAGACGGGCCACGTTGTTGTCATAGCCGTTGCGGGGAAGGCTGGCGCCCCAAGCGTATGATGGCTTTGGTCGTCATCGCAATCCCTCGGTTTCTTGTGACCGATCAGCCGAGAAGAAGGCCTCGCACCATCTAGGTGCGAGGCCCTCTCAAAGATCAAAAACTACTGCCTGCTCAGAAACCGGCCTTCATGGTTTCGAAGCGCTCGATGACCGTGTCCTTGTCGCGGAACTTGCAGTACATCACACCTGAGTCCAGCAGTTCGGTGGGGTCCTTGGGAAGCTGAAGTTCGGCGAGGCGATCGTCGCTGATGTTGTCGAACGATGTGCTGTTGGAATGCCCGATCCCGTATTCGGAGACGAGGAACTCCCCGCTCTCGGGCGACAGCATCGAATTGAGAAGGTCGTATGCCTTGTCCTCATGCGGCGCGTTTTTCATCAGCACCATGCCGCAGCACCAGGTCTCGACACCCTCTTTGGGCAACATCATGCGCACCGGCAGGCCCTGCACCTTGAGTTCGGCAACGCCGCTGTCCCAGGTCAGCGCGGCAACGATCTCGCCCGCTGCCATGGCCTGGGTGATGTCGCTCTGCGACACCGCATAGAAGCGCATCAGCTTCTTCTGTTCGGCGAGCAGATCCATGACCAGGTCGAGCTCGTCGTCGCTCATGTTGCAGGGATCGACGCCCGCGTAAATCGCTGCGGTAAAGACAGTCTCGTCGACGGAATCGAAGACAGCCATCTGGCCCGCATACCGTTCATCCCACAGCAGGCCGTATGAATCCTCCTCATCCCATTCGACGAGATCGGTGCGATAGGTCACCGAAGTTCAGCCCCAACCGAAGGGCATGAACCACTGCTAACCATCGAATTGGGTGCCGGGCAGGGTTGTCAGCGCGGGAAAGACGTTCGACCACTGTTCCAGGTGGCTGGTGTCGATCGCCTGGATCAGCCCAGCGTCGCGCCACTGCGGCACCAGCGGGCTGCAGGGATGCACCAGATCGGGCTGGAAACCCGACATCACCTTCTGGAACGCCTCGTACTCGTCGGCATAGATCGCGTAGTCGGGCGGCGCGCCGTTCTTCATCTCATAGGACTGATAAAGTTCGGGAATGTCATAACCGGCCCAGGTGAACGACAGAGCCTGATCATCCTGCGCCAAGGCCTTTCCACCGGCCACGGGGTACGCGACGGTCGCCAGCCCCACAGCCGCCATGGCCTTGCTCATATCGCGCCGGGTCAGCGTGCCTGCTGCCTGTTTGTCCTTGAACTCGTTGATTTCCATTGGTGCCTCCCACCAGGTTTCTTCGTGAGAATCTGACTGACTGGTCATCAGACATCCTTACAAGTTTAGAGAGCGCGCGAGGATTCGCAAGCCGATCTGATTTGCTCAACCTCGCCCTCCCTCTGTAGTGTCTGCATCGATACAACGAGCGATCCAGGAAACACCTCAAGGAAGGACACAGACGTGGATATCAAAGGCAAGAAGGCGGTCGTCTTTGGCGGCACATCCGGCATTGGTCTGGCCACCACCAAACTGCTGGCCGGAGAAGGCGCGAACGTCGTGGCGATCAGCCGGGATCCGTCCAAGGCCGGGGAACTGCCCGCCGGCGTCTCGACCCGAGCCTGCGATGTGCGTGACAGCGCTGCCATGGAGTCCCTGCTGGCGGAACTGGGACCCTTCGACATTCTTGTCAGCGCCGCGACCGGCGGCGAACGCGCGGTCGGCCCCTTTGTCGAGATGGACATCGACGGCTTCAAGGGATCCTTCGACAAGCTCTGGGGTTACGCCAATGTCGTGCGGTATGGCGCCGCCCATCTGAACGAAGGCGGATCGATCACGCTGGTTTCGGGTTCACCTGCCCGCGCCCATCCCAGGGATTTGAGCGCCCTTTCGGCGGTCGGTGGCGCGGTCGAGGCGCTGGTGAAAACCGTGGCACGCGAGATCGCGCCCCAGCGCCGCATCAATGTCGTCTCGCCCGGCGTGATCGACACGCCCATGATGGCTCTTGAGGGCAAGGCCGAACGCGAGGCCGCCTATGCCGACATGACCAAGGGTTACCTGATCCCCCGCGCCGGCACGGCCGAGGAAGTCGCCCGGGGCCTGATGTTTGTCATCACCAACGATTTCGTCACCGGCACCATCGTGGACGTCGATGGCGGCTGGCTGCTGAGCGACTGACCATCATAACCCATCCAACGCAGTTACCCCGAGGTTCGACATGAAGAGACTTGCCGCGCTGGTCTTTCCAGGATTCCAGACCCTGGACTATTTCGGACCGATGGAAATGCTGGGCGATCTTGAGGGCAAAATCCGTATCATCACCGTGGCCGAGACGTCTGATCCGGTTCCCAGCGTGCACGGGCAACGCATTGTGCCCGACAAGACCATCGCGGATGGCAGCGATTACGATCTGCTGCTGATCCCCGGAGGCGAAAGCGCGCATGAGGCCGCAAAAAGCAGCGATCTGGCCGCCTGGATCGTGGCGACGGCAAACCGCGCCGAACGGGTCATGACCGTCTGTACCGGGAGCATCCTGCTTGCATCGACGGGGATGCTGGACGGACGCAAGGCCACGACCAACAAGCTGGATTTCACCAGAACCGTGCCGGCCGCGCCAAAGGTCGAATGGGTGCGCCAGGCCCGATGGGTCGAAGACGGCAAGTTCTTCACGTCCTCGGGCGTATCGGCCGGCATGGACATGACCCTGGCCGCCATTGCGGACATGTTCGGCGTCGAAACCGCCCGGGACGTCGCCGAGGGCACCGAATACGAATGGCACGACGACCCGACATGGGATCCCTTTGCCGAACGCGCCGGCCTGGTCTGATCAGGCTCTGTCTTGATCAGGGTTACCGACAGCATCAGCCTTTCCGAGACCGAGATCGAGGAGCATTTCATTCGTGCCCCCGGTCCCGGCGGGCAAAACGTCAACAAGGTCGCAAGCGCAGTACAACTGCGTTTTGACGCTGCCAACAGCCCGGCCTTGTCGGGTGCTGTCTTCCGGCGTCTGCGCACCCTGGCAGGAAGCCGGATGACCCGTGATGGTGTGATTGTCCTGACCGCCAACCAGTTCCGGTCCCAGATCAGGAACCGCGAGGACGCCCTGGAACGTCTGACGGCGCTGATCCGCGAAGCAGCCATTCCACCCACGCGACGGCGACCGACAAGACCTTCGCTCTCATCCAAGCGTCGGGTTTCCGAAGCCAAACGGCGGCAGGGCGCCCTGAAAAAGCAGCGTCGGAAGGCGAACCCGAACGACGACTGATCGTCAATCCTGCGGCAACGGCTTCCTGGAAACACGCGTAAGTGTGGCGCCAACCGAGGCAGAGGTGACAATCGCGATGGCAAGCCAGCTCAAAAGGGAGAGCTGCTCGCTGAGCAGGATGATTCCCGTGATCGTGGCAATGGCCGGCTCGAGGCTGAGCAGGACACCGAACAAGCGTGGTGACATCCGCTTCAGGGCAATGAATTCAAGGCCCAAAGGCAGAGTCGCCAGCACCGCCACCAGCGCGGTGACCTGGATGAGCGAAACAGAACTGAAGAAGTAACCAATCTCCGAATAGGCCAACGGGAAGATCAGCGCGGCGGAGATGAGGGTCGCGATAATGAAGCCATCCAGGCCCTGAATGGAGCGCCCGGCCCGCGCCGAGGCCAGGATGTAGAAGGCCCAGGCGCAGGCATAGGCCAGCCCGTAGGCAATCGCCGACCAGGTCACCGGCGCGTCCTCTTCCAACGGCGTCAGCATGCAGACGCCGGCAAAGGCCAGCACCGGCCAGACGAACTCCAGGAACCGTCGCGCGCCCACCAGGCTGACGGTCAGGGGACCCAGAAAGCCGATCGTGGCGACCAGACCCAGGGGCAGGTGGACCAGGGCGAGATAAAACGTGACGTTGAAACCCGTGAAAGCAAGACCCAGTGCCGCAGCATCGACCCATTGCTTCCTGGTCCACAACCAGACCCTGGGGCGCAGAAGCGCAGCCAGCAGCAGCCCGCCCAGGGCCAGACGCGCGCAATTGAGGCCAAAGACGTTGTCGGCCGTCATCACCATCTTGGCCGAACCCGAACCCACCTGCAGCGCGATGAGCGCAGCGATCAGGATGAGGGGTGCCGGGATGCGCAATCCGAACGCCGCAATAGCGCCTTGAACAGAACCTGACTTCACGAGGCTTCACCTTTTGGCATCGAGATGTCCTTGCAAAGGTACACGCTGTGATCACGAGCCGGTATCAGACATTCCCGATTTCGGCGCCATGGCCAAGGTAGGCCGTTGGGCGTGCATGGCATAGGGCCCGGTTGCATGATGGATCGTCAGCAATGAAAGTATGGCATTCAATGGGGGACGGGTACGGCGATGGCGGAAAATCAGGTCGATGCGGCGATCATCGGTGGCGGCATTGTCGGGACCACGGCGGCCTATTTTATGGCGCGTCGTGGCGCTCGGATCGCGCTGATCGAGCGCGACCAGTTGGGCCATGGCACGACCGCCAGATCCTTTGCCTGGATCAATGCCTCATCCAAGATTGCCGATGAGCCGTACCACATGCTGAACGCCCTTGGCGCTTCGATCTATCATGATCTTGCTGATGAATTCGGCGCTGAGAAACTGGGTCTTCACCGCACCGGCATGTTGCAATGCATCAGCCGCACGGACCCATCCGGCCTTGCCGCCATGGAGGAACAGGCCGGCTATCTCCAGCGTTATGGTTACCCCCATCGCCGCATTGATGCCGACACATTGTCATCGCTGGAACCGGCCATCACGTTCGACGAGGACGCAACGGCCATCCATGCCATGTCGGAAGACTGGCTTGATGCGCCGGAGTTCGTGAGCTTTCTGGCCGGGGAGATCCGGGCCATGGGTTCGCAGGTGCTGGAGGGGTGCACGGCAACCGCGCTTGACCTCAATGATGACGGTTCGGTCAGTGGCCTGCTGACGGATCAGGGCACGCTGTCGACCTCCAGGGTGCTGATCGCGGCCGGTCATGAAACGCCCGAAGTGCTTGCCGCACTTACCGGATACGAGGCGTTCGGCGCACGGTTTCCCATGAACCGGGTGCAGGGCCTGCTGGTCACCACACCCCCGAACCACAATGCCGGGGCGTTGCGCCACGTGATCTATTTTGATGGCCCGGCCCACGCCTTTCACATACGTCCAGCGGGCAACGGCCGTCTGCGCCTGGGCGCTGATGATACCGACGGCATGATCGCCGAAGACACCTCACCGGAGAATCTGCTCATGGCCGGCGAGCGCCTGCTCGGTCATGCGCGAGCGCGCGTGCCTGAACTGATCGGCAACGTCACGGCAGAACAGTGTGACCTTGCCGTCGGCATCCGCCCCTACCCCCATGACGGCAAGACCCTGGCCGGCGCCCTGCCCGGCTCGAAGGGTCTCTATCTCATTGCGACCCATAGCGGCATCACGCTTGCGCCGTCGCTTGGTCGGCTGATGGCCGAGTTGATGATCGATGGGAGTGTTCCCGAGGCGTTGCAATCCTTCGCGCTGGAGCGGTTTCCGAGGTTTGCCTGACCCTGCGCCCCACGGTTCCCATCGGCATACTTGCAACCTGACTGTGTGCCGCCGACACTGAAGGTCTTCCGTCCCACAGGGCATGACGACACAGCAGGAGCCTGACCCATGAGCAACACACCGCCGAACATGGACGATTACGATGCCATTGCCGCCACTGTGCAGCACTACATCGATGGTGCCCGCGCCGGCAGCGGCGAAATCATGAAACAGGCGTTTCACAAGGATGCCTGGATCTTCGGAGCAATGACGACCGGCCCGTTCATGGCACCGATCCAGGAGCTGTTCGACCGGGTCGACGACGGCCAACCCGCACCGGGCACCCGCGCGAACATTGTTGCCATCGATGTGGTCGAAACGGTCGCGACCGTGCGCCTGGAACTGGACGCATGGTCCGGTCGCCGCTTCACCGACATGTTCACGATGGTCAAATCAGACGGCCAATGGAAGATCATGAACAAGGTCTTCCACCTCCACACCTGAATCAGCGGCACAACAAGACAACACGGGAGAAAGCCATGCCAGTCGTCGGAACCGTTGAGAGTCTGTGGCGCTACCCCGTCAAGAGCATGGCGGGTGAGGAGCTCCAGGAAGCCTATCTGGGCTTTGGCGGTGTCTACGGTGACCGTCTCTATGCCTTTACTAGCGACGCCGCAGATCCTGCCTTCCCGTGGCTGACCGCGCGCGAACAGCGCCGGATGCTGCTGTACCGGCCCCGGTTCCGTCATGCCGAGCTTGCCGCCCTGCCGCCCAATCTGGCGCAGGCAGAAGCCTCTGCGCCGGGCCTTACGCCGCTCTATGCCGATGTCGAAGGCCTGAGCCTTGAGGTCGAGACGCCCGAGGGTGAACGCCTCGGCCTTGATGATCCCGTCCTTGCCGGGCGGCTGAACGAGAATATCGGTCGCAAACACAATCTCTCCCTGCAGCGCTCCGAGCGGGCCATGACGGACTGCCGCCCTCTTTCTCTGTGTTCCCTGGCCACCGTAGCGCAGCTTGAAGCAGAAACCGGCAGGCCGGTCGACAAGCGACAGTTCCGTGCCAACGCGTATCTGAACCTGGATTCAGGCGACGGCTTTGGTGAGGACGCCTTCATCGGAAAGCGGCTGCAGATCGGCGAGAAGGTGATCGTTTCCATCCTGGAACGCGATCCCCGCTGTGCCCTGATCACCCTCCATCCCGACACGGCCGAACGTGATCCCGCAATCCTGACCCATGTCAGCAAAGCCCATGACGGCCATGCCGGTGTCTACGCCACCGTGCTGGTTGAGGGCGTCATGAAGACCGGGGACTCAATCACCCTGCTCGACTGAACGAGGCTTCAGGATTTGTCCAGAGCACGGCGCAGCGCGCGCGCGAGTTCTTCCTGGCTGAAGGGTTTGTTGACCAATTCGATTTCGGGATCGAGTTCAATGCCCCCACCCATGCCGTTGCGTGTGTAGCCCGACGCATAGACGACCTTGAGGCCGGGCATGACGATATCGGTCAGCATCAGATCCAGGTCGGGATTGCTTTCGAGAACTGCCATCGCGGAAGGACCATCGACGGCTTCCAGCACGTTGTAGCCAAACTCCATGAGTATTTCCCGTGCCGTCGTGGCGACATCGGGATTGTCCTCGACCAGCAGGATCGTCTCGGATCCGCCCTCGACAGCACCGGTGTGGGATGTGGCCTCCCGAGGCTCGGCAACCGTCACGTCCGAGCGCGGCAGGAACATACGCACGGTCGTGCCATGGCAAAGTTCGCTGTAGATACCGATTGAACCGCCCGACTGCTTCACAAAACCATAGACCATGGCAAGACCCAGACCGGTGCCTTCGCCGGTCTGCTTGGTCGTGTAGAACGGCTCGAACACCCTTTGAAGAACATCCGGAGCGATGCCTGTGCCGGTATCGCTGACGGACAGGGCCAGGTGCGGACCCGGATTGGCATCGGTGTTGCGCTGGACGTAGTCGTCATCAAACTCGATCTTGCTGGTTTCGATGGTAAGACGACCTCCTTCGGGCATGGCATCGCGGGCATTGATCGCCAGATTGAGAATTGAGTTTTCAAGCTGGCCGGCATCGATTTCGGTCAGCCAGGGATCAGGCTGAAGGCGCACATCTAGTTCGATGTTGTCCCCCAGGGTCCGGCCCATCAGCTCGATCATGCCTTCGATCAGGGCGTTGACGTCGACCACTTCGGGCGCCAGCGCCTGACGGCGCGAAAACGCCAGCAGGCGGCTGGTCAGTTCCGCGCCCTTGGCGGACGCACGCAAGGCAGCTTTGGCACGCTTCTTGAGTTTGGAATCATCATCCAGGCCCGGTATCAGGAGTTCGAGATTGCCGCTGACAACCGTCAGGAGATTGTTGAAATCATGCGCGATCCCGCCGGTCAGCTGTCCGACCGCTTCCATCTTCTGGGCACGCACCAGATGTTCCTCGGACGATCGACGATCGGTATCATCATGCCAGGTCACAACCGAACCCATGATGTTGTTGTCCTGGTCGATCATGCGCGAACCGTTGGCCAGAACAACGCGCCTGTTCCCGTCCAGGGTGACCGTCTGAAATTCGAGGCTGTCGACCGTCTCACCCCGCATGGCACGCACCATAGGCAGATATTCCAGGTCGATCGGCGTACCCCCATCAGCCATCCTGATACGCTCGAGCGCAGCCCATTCCTTCAGGGTGGACGGGACCGATTCGACATCGAAAAGTTCACGCACGGCGCGATTGTGAAACCGGATGTTGCCGTCTGCATCACAGGCAATGATTCCGTCCCGCACCGTATCGAGCAGACCGCCCAGATAACGCTGCGTTCTGACAAGTTCCTTTTCGGTTTCCTTGTGCTTGGCGACTTCGTCCGCGAGGTCTTTGTTGTTCTGGCGCATCTGCGCAAAGCTGGGTAGCTGCAGCAGGGTCGGGAACGCGACCCACAGAACAACAGCCGTCACGAGCGATACAAGGGCCGTGGCAACCTTGAGGAGACCCTGGGCAGCATAGTCAGGATTCCAGACGACCCACACGCCCATCGCATGGGTCAGGCCACAGAGCAGAATGAACGCGCCAAAAAGGACCAGAAGTCGCGGATCGATCAGATCAGGACGCCGCCGCACCAGGAGGAGCAGGGTTACGGGAATGGAGCTGTAGGCCAGCGCAATGGCGATGTCCGAGCCTACATGCATATAGAGAATTTCAGGAAGCCAGATGTAGCACATGCCATGCGGCATGAAGGCATCCGACTGAAACAGATCAAAGAAACCAGCCATAACGTATCCCCTGCACGGCAATCACAGGGCAACTATAGCGAGATTTCAATCACGACCGCGATGGCAGCGTCCAGAATGAGCTTCGGTCAGGCTTGTTGTCCTGCGCTGCCAAGTTCGAACCCGCGATAGCCTTCGGCGGCGATCGCATCACACTTCTTGCGGTATTCACCAAAGCCACCGACATAGGGATAGAAGACGCGGGGTTTGCCCTCCATGTTAGCGCCGACATACCAGGAATCAGCCTGGGGATAGAGGGTGGTATCGGCAACCTCGAGGTTGTGTTTGACCCAGTCACGCTCGGCCTCTTCAGCTGCCTCGATACAATCCAGGTTCTGATCCTTCATGTAGCCCAGGCAATCGCTGATCCATTCCACGTGCTGTTCGATGGCCGACATCATGTTGGTCAGCACAGAAGGGCTTTGTGGCCCCGTCACGGTGAACATGTTGGGAAATCCCGCAACACCAAGGCCCAGATAGGTCTGAGGCCCGTCGACCCACTTCTCGCGCAGGGACTGACCGCCCCGTCCCTTGATGTCGATATTGAGCAGAGGGCCGGTCATGGCATCAAAGCCGATCGCGAACACGATGGCATCGAAGCTGTATGCCTTCTCCGTCGTCTTCAGGCCGTCAGGCGTGATCGCTTCAATCGGCGCATCACTCAGATTGACCAGGCTGACATTGGGCAGGTTGTAGGTTTCATAGTAGTCGATATCGACACACAGGCGCTTGGTTCCGAAGGGATGGTTTTTCGGGCACAGGAGTTCCGCAACCTCGGGATCATCGACACGCTGACGGATCTTGTCGCGGGCGAAATCAGCCACCATCTCGTTGACCTCCAGATCGCTGCCAACATCCGAAAAGGTCGAGAGGACCGTGAAACCACCCACGGCCCAACGGCGCTCAAGCTCGCTGATACGCCGGTTTTCCGAAACATCGTGGCCGGATTCGTGCGCCTCCTCACCGTTGTAGCCACTTTCCGACCAACGTGCGTACTCGCGGTAGGCTGTGTAGTTCTCCTTGATCTCGCGGACTTCTTCCTCGCCCAGCTTGCGGTTCCAGGCAGGCACGGCGAAATTGGGCGTGCGCTGGAAAACGGTCAGGTGTCTGGCCTGCTTGGCAATCTGGGGGATCGACTGGATGGCCGATGAGCCGGTTCCTACAACCGCAACGTCAAGCCCGGTGAAGTCGACACCTTCGTGGGGCCACAGGCCGGTGTGGTACCAGGGACCCTTGAACTGATCGAGTCCGTCGAAATCGGGTTTCTGCGGGACAGAAAGACAGCCCACCGCCAGCACACAATAGGTTCCGCTCCAGGTCTCGCCCGTGCTGGTTTCAAGATGCCAGAGGTTTGCGTCCTCATCATAGGAAGCCGCGACAACTGTCGTGTCAAACCGGATGTCGCGGCGCAGATCGAAACGCTCTGCAACATGTTCGACATAAGATAGGATTTCCGGTTGTGGCGAGTAACGTTCCGACCATTCCCATTCCTGCTGAAGATCCTCATCAAAGGAATAGGAGTAGTCCATGCTGTGGATGTCACAGCGGGCACCGGGATAGCGGTTCCAGTACCATGTTCCGCCAACATCACTGGCTGCGTCGAGCACAACCGCGCGGAGGCCAAGCCCACGACATTTATGAAGCATGTACATACCGGAAAATCCGGCACCGACGATCACCACATCGAATTGCGCTTCTTCACGATTTTCGTTGCCAGCCTGATCAGCCATGTCCGCACTCCCGAATTTTCATGCGGACACTAATGCGGATCGCATTCGGGTGAAACCTTGCCGTGGCTCCTCCTGTCCGTGATCCGATCCAGGTCAACGCTGTTGTTGGGATCAGGCGCATGCCTGTGACGATGCTCTTTCGATTGCATGTTGAGCAGACCCGGGTGAACCGGTTGCCGGGTAGGTCAGTGCTTGTATGATGATGCAGGCCCATTCAAACGGCTGGATGAACATCATGGCGGTTACCCAAGAGCTGCTGGATATGACAGTCCTTGAAGAGTTTCGCGAAACCGCAGGCGATGCCGTGTTCCTGGAGATCGGGGAAACCTTTGTCGAGCAGATCGCGCTGATCATCAGCCGGCTTGAAGAATCATCCTGTCTTGACGATCTCGATTGCCTGGAACGCAATGCCCACGAACTGGCTGGTGCTGCGGGCGCCTTCGGGGGAAAGGCACTGGCTGCGGCTGCCAGAGAAGTCATGGCCGTCGGGCGGACCGGCGATGTCGAGAAAACCAGGGCGTTGATCCCTTCCCTGGCAAGCACGGGCCGCGAGACACTGGACGCCTTCAGACGCTATTGCGCGTCCTTGTCCTGACCATCCGGCCGACAAAGAGCAGCGCCATCGACCCATGAGGCCACCATGGCCAACAGCTCGCTCATACGCACCGGCTTGGGAAGATAGTCGGACATGCCGGCACCCATGTAACGTTCGCGATCACCAGGCAGGGCATCGGCCGTCATCGCAACAACGGGAATCTGTGCAAGATCGTTGGGGAAGTTGCGGATACGCCTGGTCGTCTCGACACCACCCATTTCGGGCATGCTGGAATCCATAAGAACGAGGTCGTAACGGGAGCGCTTCAGTGCTTCGAGCGCTTCGATGCCGTTGTTGGCGACATCAACCTTGTAACCGGCCTGCTCCAGAATCTTCACCGTCACCATCTGGTTCACACGATTGTCTTCGGCCAGAAGAATCCGGACATCAGGTCTGGCCGCACGCAGTTCACCGTGGTCGAGAAGCTCGCGGCGCTCTTCACGGGAACGGTCATCACCTGACAGGGCCGCGACCAGATCCACCTGATGGACTGGGACCGGAACAAAGGCATCCGCGCCGTCATCGGACGAAACCCTGGAGCCCACCGGCACCAAGGCCACCATGCGTATCTGGTCAAAGCCTGGCACCTTGCGCAGTCGCCGAACTTCCTCGGCAGGGTCGGCAATACCCAAAAGGTGACCAACCACCACGCCCGACCAGGTCGCCGAGTCCGGCACCGGTTCCGACTGATTGATGAACACCGCCTGCGCACCGGCATTGGCGAGCTGGCTGCCGATCAGCTTGCGGCCGATTTTTGTGTCATCCACCACCAGGACATGCCCGCTCAAGGCCTTGGCGGGGGCTGGCATTTCCTGCTGGCTGCGCCCGAAACGGGCCGTGAAGTGGAAGACCGAACCTTCACCCATGCTGGAGTCGAACCCGATGCTGCCCTGCATCAGGCCAACCAGACGGCGGCAGATGGCAAGACCCAGGCCCGTACCGCCCCGTGATCGTCCCGACGAAGGATCGACCTGACTGAACATCTCGAACAGCCTGTTGCGTGCTTCATCGGGGATGCCGACGCCGGTATCGGCAACCGAGAACCGCAGAACCAGATCGTTCTGTCCGATACTCTCGACGTCGACCTGCACGATCACGCCGCCGGAATCGGTGAACTTAAGACCATTGCCGATCAGATTGAACAGAATCTGGCGAAGCCTTCCAGGATCGCCCATCAGGCTTTGCGGCACATCGGGAGCAACAATCACGCCAAGCACCAGGTCCTTGCCCGACGCGACGGGATAGAGCAGATCAGCAACCGCAGAGACAACCTCATCAAGCTCGAAGGGCGTGATCTGGAGTTCAAGCTTTCCAGCCTCGATCTTGGAGAGGTCCAGGATGTCATTGATGATGGTCAGCAACGCCTCACCGGACTGGCGCAGATTGTTCACATACCGCATCTGCTGGCGGTCGAGGCCGGAATCGGCCAGCAGCGTCGAGATGCCCAGAATGCCATTCATGGGCGTTCGGATTTCGTGGCTCATGGTCGCCAGGAAACGTGACTTTGCTTCGTTCGCAAACTCTGCTTCGTCGCGTGCCCTGCGCAGTTCTTCCTCGGTAAGTTTTTGCGCGGTGATGTCCTGGAGCGTGGAAAGCGAAAGGTCACCATCCTCGAACGGCAGATCCTGGGATACCTCACGAAGGTAGCGAAGACCATCAGGGTGCAGGAGCCGATACTCGATGCTGATGGACTCGCCCTGGTCTGAAGCTTCGTAGGCATCTGCGACACGTTTGCGATCATCCGGGTGTATGGCCACCATGTCGTCCTGCCAAGAGACCAGCATCTCCTCAGGTGAGGAGCCGGCAATCTCCGCTGCAACGTCCGAGACTTCGATCGCCCGATCCAGTGCCCCGTCATAGACGATGTGACCAATGCCGCCGACACGCTGTGCAAATGCCAGAATGGCCTGGCGTTTCTCTAGGTCTGCCTGAGCACTTCGAATTTCGGTAAGATCAAGGATGGCGCCGATCGTGCGTGATGGCCCGCCTTCCTTCGCCGCCACGACCTCACCGACTTCCCGGACGAACCGGCGCTCCCCGTCGGGACGAACCAGGCGGTACTCCATGTCATAGGGGTCGCCGGTGCGTATGGATTCACGGTGGCTCTCGATGACGCGGTCGCGGTCGCGGTCGCGTGGGTCAACGTGTCCGAGCGCGTTGTCCAGAGCGCCCAGAAGCTCGTCTTCAGGCAGGCCGTGGATTTCAGCAAACTCAGGCGAGACAAACACCATCCGTTCTTCTGCATCGTCGAAGATGTAGGCGCCCATGCCGGCGATGCGCTGTGCCGTTGAGAGAAACCATGCGCTTTCCTCAAGATCACGCTCTGACTGCTTGATCGCGGTAATATCGAGCATGGCGCCCACCTAGAGGCTCTTGTCACCCTCCTGGAAACTGCCAACTTCGCGGATATGGATGATCTCTCCGGACGGGCGCAGTACGCGGTAGTCCATGGTGAAAGGGGTATGTGCTTCAATCGCACGCTTATAGATATCCCAGGTCCGCTCCTGATCCTCTTCGACGATGAACTGGATGAAGTAATCCATGCCCAGACCATCCACATCGCATGCCTCAACACCCAAAATGTCGAACAGGCTTTGCGAGATGTGCCGCATCTCTTCCTTGTCGGGATCGACAATGTAGTGACCGAAGCCAGCGTGAGTCTGGGCCAGATGCAGCGCCGCCCTGTTTTCCCGCAGAGCATCCTCGGTTTTGCGCAGATCGGTAAGGTCGAGCAAGGTACCGATTGAGCGCGCAGTTTTGCCCTTCCGGTCTTCGACATAGATACCGGCCTCACGGACAAAACGAATCTCGCCGTCCGGCCTGATAATGCGATAGTCAACGACATAGTCGCTGCGATTGTCGGACGCTTCGTTGAAGATCGTATTCGCGGATTCACGATCATCGGGATGGATGAACTGCAGCGTGTCGGAGACGGACTTTTGCACCTCTTCCTGGCTACGACCGTAGACGGCGGCAAAAGTCTCGGAGCAGTAGACCATGTCGTCGACATCATCGTCGTAGATGTAATGGCCCAGCCCCGCGATATCCTGAGCAGCAGCAAGAACGGTCGAACGCTCGGCCAGTTGCTGCTCGATACGGCTTTGACGGTTCAGAGCGCTCATCAGCAACGCAATGGCCAATAGCGACAGAGCCGAGGATAGCACCACGACGATCTCGCCCTGCCCGACCCATTCCAGCCAGACCGGGACGACGGTGTTCAAGCTGGCGCCCGCCGCGACAACCACGGACTGAACGGCTATCAGAGCCAGAAGACCGGCCAGGCACCAGATCAGGAGTCCGCGGTGCCGCAATGCCATAACCAGCGCGGCGCTGAGGACACCAAGCGAGATAAGAGCTGAAAGTCCAAGAAGCACGGTTAAGCCAATTCCATCCGATGCAACAAGAGTGTGTCCCCATGCCAGATGACACGCAACCGGTTCAGGCCAATCGGGTGTGGACGTTGGCCGCGGCAGACGCTGGAATGGGCAATCTGCTTCTTCACGCCACACCAATTGCCCGCGAGGACCACCATGCATCCGCAATTTTCTGTCTTCTCTGTCGATGAGCACCGCGCGCGACTGAACCGCGCGCGACAAGCACTTGGCGAAGCAGGCTTCGACGCCTGCGTCTGCGTTGCACCCGAAAACCTCTACTATCTCGGCGGTTATGATTCCTGGGTAGGCGTCAACAGCCCGCAGGCCATGGTGTTCACGCCGGGCGATGACGAACCCACTCTGATCGTACGCAATGTCGACCTGCCGCTGGCGACCGAAACAACCTGGCTGCGGGATATCCGCACTTATCATCTTCACTTGGAAGACCCGGCAGCGCTGGTTGCAGAGGTCGTCGCCGAAAAGGGTGCAGACGGCGGCACCCTGGCGATTGAAACACAATCCTATGCGCTTTCGTTTGAATTGGGACGCTTGCTGGAGCGTGTATTGGCGCCAGCCACACTGATGGATGCAACGACCCTGTTGGGCGATCTGCGCTGGATCAAATCGCCGGCCGAGATCGCGTGCATGCGCCGCGCAGCCTCATTCGCGCAGTTGGGGATTGAGGCCATGCGTCAGACACTCAAACCCGGCATCACCGAAATGGCGCTGGCCGGCGCCATCGAGGATGCCATGCGTCGGGCCGGCGGCGACTTCTGGTCGGTACCGACAGAACTGTCATCGGGACCGCGCACAGAGGGCGGTCACGGAACACCGCGTGACCGCACAATCGAGTCCGGAGACCTCGTGCATGCAGAGTTCGCGGGGGTCGACCAGCGGTATCATGCGGTTGCCATCGCCACGATGGCAGCAGGCGAACCAACGAGCGACCTGCAAGATCTCTATGCGGCCACGCGTGCTTCGCTGGATGCGGGGATTGCCGCGATCCGGCCTGGTGTTCCAGTTGCCGAGGTCGAAGAGGCATCGCTTGATCCGTTACGGGATGCCGGATTGGCCGATGCCGCGATGATGCGGTTCGGTTATGGCATCGGCATCGCCTATCCCCCGATCTGGCTGGAAACCCTGCAGATCAGCCGGGGCATCGATCAACGCCTGGAACCGGGCATGGCCTTTGTCTTGCACGCCTGCATCACGCCGTCGGGCTCCGGCAATGGCGCGATCCTGGGCGGGACCTGGCTGATGACCGATGACGGCGTGGAAATGCTGGCCGGCGCAGGGGCCGTTGACCTGGAGGTCTGCGACTGACATGGCCAGTCCCAAGCCCTGGAAGGTAGCCAACAGCCAGTTGCTTCATGATGGCCAGCCATGGCTGTCGTTGCATGGCGAGACCGTGCAACTGCCCGACGGTCGGGAGGTCGCCCCGTACTATCGCATCGACATGCGCGATTTTGCGATCGTACACGCCACCACCAGGACCGATGACGTTCTGGTGCTCAATCTCTATCGCCACGGCCCCCGGCGGATCGAACTCGCCCTGCCTGGTGGTCTGATCGACGACGGGGAAACCCCACTGGAAGCAGCAGAGCGCGAACTGATGGAGGAAACCGGATATCGCGCCGCCAACTGGCGCACGCTGGGCAGTTACGTCATGAACAGCAACTACGGCTGCGGACGATGCCACGTCTTCATGGCTTCGGAAGCCGAGCAGATTGCCAAGCCTGATTCCGGCGATCTTGAAGATGCCGAACTTTTGCTGATGTCATCGCATGATCTGCTATGCGCCGTGGGTGAAGGCCGCGTCGGCGTGATCGGCCATGCCGCCGCCATTGCCATGGTCACCGCCACAAAGGCGGGCTTTCCGGTCACCGACTGTTTGTGACGCCCCCTAGAACCTGAGCGCGAAGTCCGCCGCGTCGGTGTAGTCGCGGCAACGCGGAAAGGGAACCGCAGCGGGATTTGGCGCGTCGAAGAACTTGGCTGCCAGCTTGGCTGCGCAATCAAACCAGAACGTGACGCCGTGACCGCCGGAGCGGAACACCAGATGCTTGCTGTCGGAAAGAGTCTCTGCGGCTTCATCGGCATAGCTGGCTGGTGTTACGGGATCATAACGACCGCTCATCAGAAGGGTTGGTGCATCCGACACCACAGGTCCTCCTGCATCCAGCGGATTGCTCTGAACCGGCCAGACATCACAATAGGGTACCAGCGACCATTCAAGCACTGCCTCGCCATAAATGCCGTACCGGGCGGCCTCGGCCATCATGGCAGATGTGTCCAGCGTTGGTGCTTCGCGGCATTCAACATTGACGAACACACCTTCATCCATGCCGTCACTGCCCCAACTCGCCGGCCAGTAGAAATAGGAAAGTGCGTCGAGATCCCCGTCGGCAGCCGTTCCGATCATCAGGGGAATGTAGGTCAGCCAGTAGCTGTCATAGAGATATTCGACCATCGAAGACGTCACGGCATTTCCGTTGAAACGCACATAGGTTCCCCGATTGAAGTAATCGAGGTCATAGAGCTCGAGCTCGCGCGGATCGGCATTGAGATCGGCAATCAGATGTTCAAACGTTGCCTCTGCATCCGGCGCGACACGCCGGCAACCGGCATCGTTGGCACAATCCTCAAACAGGTTGGCAAACGCGCCTGCGACAGCACGGGGAAAATCCAGTTCGGCATCAATGGTCGGGGGATAGACGCCGTCGAGAACCGCCGAGCGCACAAGATCAGGATGGCGGCGCATCACCTCCAGGCCCAGCCGGGTGCCATAGGACACGCCATAGAGATTGACCTGTTCATACCCAAGAGCCCGGACAATATCGGCGACGTCGTCTGCACTGTTGCGTGTGTCGAACTGTTCAAGCGGCACACCTTCAGCACGAAGGCGATCGTAACAGGCCGCTAATTCATTGGTCTCGCGCTCGATCAGAGGATGATCGTAGTGCAGGATCTCCGGCAGGCTGCGATCGAGATCATGCAGTTCCGGGCAATCCAGGCTGGGGCGCGACAGGCCGATGCCACGCTGGTCGAACAGGATGAAGTCCCTGGAGCGGCGGAATGACGACGTGTGTTCCCACCAGAAATCACTGTAGTCCTCATAGTCCGGGTAGTCGGACGCAAAGGTTGGTGCGCCGGGACCGCCCTCCATATAGATCACGGGATCAGGTTCGGGATTGCGTGAAGACGAACGCAGCACAGCGACAGCGAGCTGCGCCGAGCCGGCGGAAGGATTGGCGCGATCCAGCGGAACGATGACGTGATAGCAGTCGACATTCTGCACCATGTTGGCGCGTACCCAGCACTCTGTTTCCCGCAACTCGACATCAGAACGTGCCGTTGTTGCCGCCAGGGCCAGAAGGACAAGAGAGAGCGAGAGACGTTTCATGAAGCCGGTACCGCCATCAGATTGGGTTTGCGTGTTGCCGTGATGAGATAGGCAACAATGCCGAGGTTGATCAGGTTGAAGCCGACACCCAACAGGAAGGCCGTATCGTAGTTACCCGTGAGATCGAAGCCAAATCCGCCCATCCAGCCACCGATCGCCATGCCGAAGGTGCCGAACATGATGACGATGGCGGTGTAGCGTCCTGCCCATTGTTCCGAGAGAAAATCACGGATGATGACGGGATAGGTCGGCCCGATGCCGCCGTAGCCAAACCCGAAGGCCGCGGCAACGACGTAGAGGACAGCGATGCCATCAATGAAGGGCAGGAAGCCCAGGGTTGCTGCCTGAATGGAAGAGAAGACGAACAGGGTCTTCAGGCTGCCGATACGCGCCATCAGCAGGCCCGCACCAAAGGCGCGCGCGACAAAACTGCCGCCCAGCAGGATCGACAGGATGGTGGCGGCCTGCATCGGCTCGATACCGATATCGGTGGCATGGGATTTCAGATGCGCCAGCGGCAGCGACATGGCGATGCAACAGCCCACGATGGCAACGCAGAGCAGGGCGAGCAGCGTGTTGGGCCGGATGTGCAGGATGGGCGCGTCTTCCTCGACCTCTTCGGGAACCGAAGGACCCGAGCGCGCGACCCGTTCCGGCGGACGCCTGCGCAGCAGCAGGGCAAGCGGCACCATGGCCGTCACGCAGAACACGCCATAGATCAGATAGGTCTCACGCCACCCAATGGTGCCAAGCCCGTACTCGAAGACCGGTGGCCACATGAAGCCGGCGATGCTCTGACCGCTCGTGACCAATCCCACTGCCATGCCCCGGTTGCGATGGAACCAGCGGGTGACATTGGCGACCAGCGGCGAGAACATCGTAGCATTGCCGATCATGCCGATGATGAGGCCGTAGACGGCAAACAGTTGCCAGGCCGTTTCGATGAAGCTGACCGCGACCGAGCCGAGACCGATGGTGATCGCGCCCAGCATGGCGGGCTTGCCCATGCCGGCCTTGTCGAGCCACCAGCCCATGACGATGCCGCCCAGGCCGCCACCGATGAACTGAAGGGAATAGGCCGTAGAGGGAATGCTGCGCGGCCAGTCAAAGGCCGCGGCAATATCCTTCATCGCCACGATCAGCAGGAACAATGCACCGTTGGCGATCACCAGCAGAAGAAACGAGGCGGCGACCACAACCAAGGCATAACGGCTGTCATCAAGAGAGCGAAGCGTGGCAAGCATGGGAAACCGGGGTGGTTGGACGCGAACTCTACCCCCGATCGGCCATCACGTAACCCACGGGTTTTCAGGCAGCTTGCGTTCCCTGGCCCCGGCAATCAGGACATCGAGAAACAGCAACTCCTCAGCATCATGGGGCACATCGCCTGTGGTCGAGGCAAAGGGATCGAGCCCTTCCAGCCACGCCGCGACAGCGCCCTCATGCGACAGGGCGATATCAAGGGCGTGGTTCAGTTCAACAGCCTCGTGACCAAGGCCGGATGCCCGCAGTCCAGCCCAGAAGCATCGGTCATGGACGCCGCGCAGAACCATGGCATCACGCGGGGTTGGCACGTCCTCATCGGTGCCATCAAACACGGCCTGGCAGGCCGCAAGCGACAGGGAAAAGAACGACCGGCAGGCCAGCGGACGCACGGCATAGATGGAACACAGATGATCCGCGAGGAGCGGACAGGCCAGACGGCGCTCCAGGCGCTGGTCACGATCAAGGCCCCTGCCCGCATTCGAAGCCTCGGCAACCTTTCGGGCCAAAGCATCATCGGTACGGACCTGCAGTTCACCTGCGATCAGAAGCACCTCGGGAATCGTGACGGAGATCCAGTTGTGACAGCACAGGGAACAACCGGCCTGACAGGCGACCGGTTTCTGTGACGGATGTGCCCGCAGGGAACGTTCAAACCCGGCGTGATAGGCCTGTGTCGCCCTCAGCAACCGGACCTTGTCGGGGGTCCTGCCCAGCAGGCGCATCAACATGCGGGTATGGGCGAACATCTCAGGGAAATCGAACGATGCCGGAAGTCCCCGTTCGCGATAGGCGCGCACGGAGTTGACCTCTGCGCTTCTGCGTTCCTCGCGGTTCATGGCGCAACTCTACTTCGCAGAAAGAGAAAACTGCACCGGTCCACAAATTCCAACAATCAGGCGGTTCAGTCTGCCGCCTCATAGGGCCTGTAACGTGGTTCCCAGAAGGTCTCGTCTACTCTTGCGGCAAGTTCGTCTTCGCTGCGTTCAGGCGCCAGGCCTTCCCTGATAGCTGCACGACCGACCGCAACCGCAATACGCCGACTGACGGCTGGCAGTTCGGAAACCGGCGGTAGCAGGCGGTCCACCTGGTCACTGATGGCCGGCGCACATTCGGCCAGTTCCTCGGCAGCAGCCATGAACATGTCGTCGCTGACGCGACGCGCCTGGCTGGCTAGAACGCCCAACCCCAAGCCGGGGAAGATGTAGGCATTGTTGGACTGGGCAATCTTGTGACTGTGCGTACCCTTGCGTTCAACGGGATCAAAGGGGCTGCCGGTCGCGACCTTGCCGCTGGCGATCAGGCGGATGTCGTCGCGCACACCGGCGCCAACCAGGGCATCGTGGACAAAGGCAATGGCCTCGTTGATCGGCATGCCCAAGCGGTTGGTGAACTCCATGGGGGCGGCACCGGTACCGCCCTCGGAACCATCGACCTGAATGAAATCGGGCTTGATGCCGGTATCGACCATCGCTTTCACGATGCCCAGAAACTCCGACCTGTTGCCGATGCAGAGCTTGAAGCCAATCGGCTTGCCGTCGGAAAGCTCCCGCAACAGCTTCACACATTCCAGCAGTTCGCGGGGCGTGGAAAACGCACTGTGGGTGGGTGGTGACAGGCAGTCTTTGCCCATGGGCACGCCGCGGATCCTGCTGATCTCCGGTGTGATCTTGGCTGATGGCAGAACGCCGCCATGAGAGGGCTTGGCGCCTTGCGAGAGCTTGATCGCGATCATCTTGACGTTGTCGAGCCGCGACTTTTTCTTGAAGAGTTCGCGATCAAACTTGCCGTCTTCGGTGCGTGCACCGAAATAGCCGGTGCCGATCTGCCAGCTGACGTCACCGCCACCCTGCAGATGGTAGTCGGCGAGGCCGCCCTCCCCGGTATCATGAAAACAGCCGGCCATCCGCGCGCCGGTGTTCAGCGCGATGACCGCATTGGACGACAACGCCCCGAAGCTCATGGCCGAGATGTTGAGGCGCGAGGCAAGATAAGGCTGCTTGCAATCGGGGCCACCGACCAGCACGCGACCGTCTTCCTCAGGCACATGCTTCACATGCAGGGAGTGATAGGAAAATTCATCACCGGTCGAGAGCACATCGTGCTGCGTGCCGAACGGCAGCAACGCCTCGGCACCGCACGCACGGGCATCGACCAGATCACGAATCTCGCGCGGATAGGGCCGACCCGACTGGTTTGTATTGATGAAGTACTGCTGGATGTTCGGACGGATGAACTCCGCGAAATAACGCAGATGCCCGACGACGGGATAGTTGCGCAGCACATTGTGCCTGGAATGGGTTGCATCCAGCAGACCCAAGACGACAAGCGGGCCGACCACGGCGAACAACTACAAGGCGTTCTGCCAGAGCAACGAGAGGAGCGCGATCACAATCAGGGTGATCGACGCGATGAGGAAGAACCACTGACGAGCAAGCATGTCGAACTATAGATCAGAGTTCGTCAGCAATCACAGCCCCCGATTTCAGTATTTCAGGACGCCTGATTCCAGAGCCCTGGTGGCATCACCGCGATAGCGTGTGTCGACGCGGTCGTCACGTTTGGCAATGCCGACCTGACGATACATCTCGATGTCGGGATTGATCGGGCGCCGCTCGCCTTCATGAGCAGTAAGCCAGAGCCGGAGCAGCATGCGTCCGGTCTCAGGGCCGGGAGTGTCCTCGAACCCGGTGCGCGAATGGAGCGTCGTGTGGTTGTTGCACAGCAGCAGATGGCCCGGCTCCATCATGAACTGGAGCTTCACCTCAGGCCGCTGGGCGACATCATCGAAGTAGGCCAATGCCTCCATCTGATGCTGGTCGAGTGGTTCCTTCAATTCGTCATAGGCCATGTAGATGTAGCCTGCGACGTATCGGCAGGAGACATATCCCTGCTTTTCGGAAAGCACCGGCACATGATGATCGGTGACCGGAGCTTCATCGGGCCCCTCTTCGCCGAACCGGTGATATCGGAAACCGCGATAGAGCGGCTCCAGCAGATCGGGCCGCTCCTCGAGCATGATGTTGTGGACCGCAAGCGCGCTGGCGTATTGCGACTCACCACCGGAATCACCCTTGCGGATGGAAAGCATGCAGAGGATGTCGCAGGCATCGGTGTGGAGCGTGAGTGGCAGGGAGTTGCGGTAGGCGCGTTCGTTGTGATCCTTGCCGCCGATGTTGACGACATGACCCAGACGGTCGCCGATGACCGACTGCGACTGGCCCTTGCCCAGATGTGTTCCGATGCCCCAATAGATAATCTCGGACTTCTCGAGAGACCATTCCTCGACCGGCAGACGGTTCACCAGAACGACACCGCGGCCCCACATGACCTCTTCGTAAATGTCGCGCAGTTCATCGGCGATGGCCGGGACTTTGAAATGCTCGTGTTCGACCTCATCGAGGGGCAGGCCCTGTTTTTCGATCGCGGCATAGGCATCTTCCAGCGCGTCGATGTGACGCTGTTCCCACTGCAGGGTCACCGCATCGATCGAGCCAAGCTTGTCGGCAGTCCATGCCGATTCATGCTCGACCGGCTGGAGATAAACATCGGCCATGGTGCATTCCCTTGCGAAGTCGTCTGTTTCGTTGCCAACTTTAACCATGAACCCCATTCTTGACGAGTCCGCCTTTGCTGCAGCGCTGACCTTCTGTAGGGTCCGGGACGGCGTCTCCTGGAGTGTCGGCGTGCCCGGCGTCGTGGCGGAGTTTCACGCACCACCAGGAAGCGGCATCAACTGGAGCGACACGCGCCGTGATATGACCGCATCCTGCGAAGGCGGCGCCATGACGATCCGCCTGCGTGACGGGGTCATGACAGTTCCCTATGACCTGGAAAGCCGGCGCCATGGTCACCGGGTGCGCGGCGTGCTGTTCTGTTTGTCAGCTGCAGAAGCGCCGTTGGCATCTTCAGCGGTATTGCGCGAGGTCGGCGAACGCGATGGGGCAGTGCTGTTTGATATTGGCGCAGGCGCGCCCTCGATAGAGCCCATGGTGATGGTAAGCGATCCCAGCCTCATAACGACATTACGCAATGCCCTGGGCGACGTGCTCGTCGGCACCCATCACCCGGCCCTGGTGGCTCTGGTTGAAGCCAGCCCGCCCCGCCTGTTCCGTACCGGTCTGGCCGAGATCACCGTGACCCAGCCGATAGCGCGGACGGAAACGCCGGAGGGACCCCACACCCATCTGCTGCCGGACCTGAACGACGGGAGCACCCATGATCCCCGCATCGCCGTGCCGGAGGGCTGGGTTCCCTGCCTGACCCTGCATGTTCCTGATTGCGATGATGCTTTCAGCGTGACGCAGCCTGCAGGTCATCAGTAGTCTTCACCCTGAAACGGGAGGAACCGCATGATTGTCGTCTATGGACTGAAGAACTGTGACACCTGCAAGAAGGCGCTGGCCTGGATGAAGGACGAAGGCCTGGAACACCGGTTTCACGACATCAGGGCCGATGGTCTCGATGGCGATGCCCTGGCAGCCTGGCTGGAAGAACTGGGCCATGAGGTTCTTGTCAACACACGCGGCACCACCTGGCGGGCTCTGTCGGACTCCGACAAGGCTGATCTCGACAACAGCAAGGCGCATGCCCTGATCATGGCGCAGCCAGCCATCATGAAGCGGCCGGTCTTCGATCTGGGCAGCCGTCGCGTGGTCGGCTTCAAGGATGCCCAGAAGGCCGAACTCTCAGGTTCCTAGAGATAGGTAAGCGGCAGGGCCGTGGTGTGTTTGATGCGCTCCATGGCGAACATGGAACTGACATCGAAGAAGCGCGTCTTGGCGATAAGCGTCTTGTAGACGCGGTCATAGGCCTGAATATCGGGGACCACGACCTTCATGAGGTAATCGATCTCACCGGCCATGCGGTAGATCTCGACTACTTCGGGCACATCGGCGACCTCGCGCGCAAAGGTTTCGAGCCAGGCCTCGTTGTGTTCATCCGTGCGGACCGAAACGAAAACGGTGATGGGAACATTCGCCTTGTCGGGATCAAGCAGGGCGACACGTGCGGCGATGTAACCATCGCGCTCCAGCCTCTGGATGCGTCGCCAGCAGGGGGTGGTGGAGAGATGCACTTCCTCGGCAATCGCTGCCAGCGACAAGGTGGCGTCAGCCTGGAGAAGGCCAAGGATGGTCTTGTCGACGTCATCGAGCATAATTTCTCACAAAGTTTCAAAGGTATAGAAACTGATGCTGCCTGTTCGTGCATAAGTGCGCAAGAAAGCAAACAGATTCCTTCCCGCGGACTTTAGACTTTCGGCAATGAGGTTCCGCCAAGGGACTCGTTTCAGGGCAGACCGTTCACGCCGCCGGGAGTTTTCATGTTCGATCTTTTTACCCGTCATCCCAAATCGGTCGACGAGACCTATCTGGAACATATGGGTGTCGCATCCTCGTTCGGATTTCGCATGATCGGCGCAGGCATTGCCTGCCTGATTCATGGTCTTCTGCCCTTTGCCTGTGTGAAGACCGGCAGTGCCGCGATCACGGAGTTGCACGACCGCATGGTGGTTAACCGCAACCGTCACGCCCCCGCACCGGTCGATGGCCGGATGGTATCGGGCGCCGGCGACTGACGGACCGGCGCGGTTTCTGCAATCGCGCGCAACAAACCCCACGAAAAATGCACCTGTTGGACCGCCGACATGTGCGATTCCGATTGGCAGCCATTCCATTCGCTGACAACGTTCGCTCCGAAAATGGGGCTGGAACGCCATGGCACGACTGGCAGCAGATATCGGCGGCACCTTCACGGATGTCGCCCTTGAACTTGACGACGGCAGCCTTGCCACGTCCAAGGTTCCGACCACGCCGCAGGCCCCCGAGCAGGGGGTAATGAACGGGGTTCGTCTGGCCCTGGAAAGTGCTGGCGTAAAGCCCGAAGAGATCACCGGTGTGATCCATGGCACGACTCTGGCGACCAACGCCCTGATCGAGCGCAAGGGTGCGGCAACCGCTCTGATCTGTACCGACGGATTCCGCGACACCCTGCGTCTGGCCTATGAGAATCGCTTCGACCAGTACGATGTGTTCCTGGAGAAGCCCGAACCTCTGGTCCCGCGCCACCTGACCTATCCCGTTGTCGAACGCATGGATGTGCGTGGCCAGGTACTGATCCCACTTGATGAATCCGGCGCATCCGCCATCGTCTCGGCCTTGCGGGAGGAAGGCGTCGAGGCCGTCGCCATCGGCCTGCTCCACGCCTATGCCAATCCGGCGCACGAGCAGCGCCTGCGCGATCTTCTGCAGGCCGAAATGCCTGATCTGCAGATCACCTTGTCGAGCGAAGTCTGCCCGGAGATGCGCGAGTACGAGCGCCTGACGACGGCGTCCTGCAACGCCTATGTCCAGCCCCTGATGGCACGTTACCTGACCGCCCTGGATGGCGAGCTCAAGGCCTTCGGCATCACCAGTCCGATGCTGATGATGACCTCGGGCGGTGGTGTCTGCGCGCTGGAAACGGCCATCCGCTATCCCATCCGCCTGGTGGAAAGCGGGCCCAGCGGCGGTGCGATCCTGGCCGCCACCGTTGCCGCCGAGCGCGGCGAGGCCGAGGTGTTGTCCTATGACATGGGCGGCACGACGGCCAAGATCTGCCTGATCGACGACGCCACGCCCCAGACCGCCCGCACCTTCGAGATTGCCCGTGCGGCACGCTTCATGAAGGGCAGCGGCCTGCCGGTACGCATTCCCGTGATCGAGATGATCGAGATTGGTGCCGGCGGGGGCTCCATCGCGCGGCTCGATACCTTGAACCGCATCACCGTGGGCCCCGACAGCACGGGCTCTGAACCCGGCCCGGTCTGTTACGGCCATGGGGGCACCGATGCCGCCGTGACCGATGCGGATCTGGCGCTGGGAAGACTGGACCCCGACGGCTTTGCCGATGGCCGCATGACGCTGGATGTCCAAGCCTCGCATAATGCCATCGGTGAACACGTGGCAACGCCGCTGGGGCTGGAACCGCTGGATGGCGCCCTGGGCATTTCCGAAGTCGTCGATGAAAACATGGCCAATGCCGCCAGGGTCCATGCCGTGGAGCGGGGCAAGGACCTGCGCCATCGCACCATGATCGCCTTCGGCGGCGCGGGACCGCTGCATGCCTGCCGAATGGCCGAGAAGCTGGCAATTCCGCGGGTCGTCATTCCCCATGACCCCGGCGTGGGTTCAGCGGTCGGGTTCCTGCGCGCGCCGATTGCCTATGAGGTGATCCGCAGCCGCTACATGACGGTTTCGGACTTCGATCTGGAGGCGGTCAACGACGTCTTCGCGGGCCTGGGACGGGAGGCACGCGATATCGTGCGCCAGGGGGCACCCGATGCCGAGCTGACAGAAAAGCGCACCTGTTTCATGCGCTATCTTGGCCAGGGCCACGAGATCGAGGTCGCCGTCAGCGACGGCGATCTCCAGGCCGGAGAAAACGAACGCCTGGCCGCGAGCTATAACGAAGAATACGCGCGTCTGTTCCGCCGCGCGGTTCCCGGCATGGATATCGAGATCCTGGGCTGGAAGGTCGTCGTCTCGGCCCAGTCCCCTGCCCTTGCGACCGATCAGTCCGACGAAAATCCGCACGAGGCCGAACCCGCAGGCCGACGTCTTCTGGTCGACCCTGCGGCCGGAAAATCCGCCGAGGCCGCGGCCTATGACCGCAAGAACCTGCGGCCCGGCGCGTCCTTCCGCGGACCCTGCGTCCTGTTTGAAGGCCAGACCACCACGGTCGTGACCGGTGGTTATGACGGACGCATCGACCGGTTCGGTCATATCGTGCTTGAACGCCGTCAGGAGGCAAACCCATGAACGAGGCGCTTGAACGCATCAACCTGCAGATCATGTGGAACCGCCTGATCGCAGTGGTCGAGGAACAGGGCCAGACCCTGATGCGTGCGGCGTTCAGTCCGATCGTGCGCGAGTCCGGCGACATCTCGGCCGGCATCTTCGATCTTCAAGGCCGCATGATGGCTCAGGCGGTGACCGGTACACCAGGCCACATCAACACCATGGCAGCGGCGGTCAAACACTTCGTCGGTATCTTCCCGCCCGAAACCATGGTCGAGGGCGACATCTATCTCACCAACGATCCCTGGCTTGGCTCAGGCCATCTCAACGACTTCGTACTGGTGAAGCCATGCTTCCTGGACGGCAGGCTGATCGGGCTGAATTCCTGCACCTCGCACCTGGCCGATATCGGCGGGCGGAGCTTCGGGCCCGATGCCGCCGATGTGCACGAGGAAGGCCTTTATATCCCGCCGATCAAGCTGGTCGATGCCGGGGTCATCAACGACACCATGATGAAGCTGCTGCACGCCAACAGCCGCGTTCCCGTGCAGAACGAGGGCGACCTCTACGCCCTGATTGCCTGCTGCGAAGTGGGCGAGGAGCGCCTTGCCGGCATGATGCGCGAATTTGCCATGGAGAGCCTGGACGGTCTGGCCCAGCACATTATCGATACATCGCGCGAGGCAACGCTGGAGCGCATTCGTGCCTGGCCCCGTGGGACATGGTCCTCGGAGATGATGACCGACGGTTATGACTTCGAGATCAAGATCGCCGCGACCATGACGATCGGCGATGACAGTCTCGAAATCGACTTCGCCGGGAGCTCGGGACGTTCCCGCTACGGCATCAACTGCCCGTTGACCTATGCCCAAGCCTACACGGTGTTCGCCCTGAAATGCATCATCGCGCCCGACATCCCCAACAATGCCGGTGCGCTGGAGCCCTTCATCGTGACGGCACCGGAAGGCTCGATCATGAATGCCCTGAAACCCGCACCGGTGGTCATGCGTCATGTTGTGGGCCAGTTGCTGCCCGAAGCGGCATTCGGCTGTCTGCACCAGGCGCGCGAAGGCACCGTGCCAGCCGAAGGCACGTCCGTGTTGTGGGACCTCTCCCTGCGCGGCGGTTTCGGCCATCACCATGCCAGCAACCAGAGCCAGTTCGCCATGGAGCTGGTCCACAACGGCGGCACCGGCGGACGGCCCACCGCAGACGGCCTGGATGCCACGGCCTATCCCTCCGGCGTGATGGGTAGCCAGGTCGAGATGACGGAATCAACCACGCCGCTGATCGTGTGGCGGCGCGAACTGCGTCCCGATTCCGGCGGTGCGGGCAAGTATCGCGGTGGCAACGGCCAGGTCATCGAAATCGGCTCAAGCGAGGAAGCACCGTTCCAGCTTGCCGCCGCACTGGACCGCATCACCTATCCCGCACGCGGACGCGCTGGAGGTCAGGACGGCGCGCGCGGCATCCTGCGTCTTTCCTCGGGCAAGCCGATGAACGGCAAGGGTGAACAGGACATTCCGCCTGACGACCGCCTGTGGGTCGAAACCCCCGGCGGTGGCGGATATGGCTACCCGGCTGAACGAGACCCCGCAGCCATCGCTGCAGACCTGCGCAGCGGGCTGGTGACGAAGTAGAAGCGCTTGCAGGCGGTCGCTAGAGTCCTGCCACCGCCGAGGCGAGCATGGCAATTTCGTCTTCCGTGTTGAGGTAGTGCACCGACGCGCGGCACAGGTCAGGCAGGTGGCGCGCCTCGAAATCAAGCCGGGTGGAACCCGGAGCCGAATTGCCGATGGCGATGCCCTGATCGGCCAGCCGCTGCATGACTTCCTCGGGCTTGTACCGGTCATGGCTAAAGCTGACGATAGCGCAGCGGTCCACGCCGGCATCGCGCACCGTGACACCCGGGATCATGTCCAGACGTTCACGCAGGTCATCGGCCAGCAGGCGGTTGCGTTCCTGGATGTTCTCCAGGCCCAAAGACAGGGCGTAATCGACAGCAACACCAAGCCCGACCTTGCCCGCGATGTAATTCTCCCAGTTCTCATAGCGCCGGGCCGTTGCCGCCATCTCATAGCGGTCCGGCGCGACCCATTCGGCGGAATGAAGATCGAGAACCGGCGGCTCGTGACGTTCCATGATGGCCTTACTGGCGTAAAGGAAACCCGTGCCGCGCGGCCCACGCAGAAACTTGCGGCCGGTCGCCGAGAGAAAGTCACAACCCAGTTCCTGTACGTCCAACGGCATCTGGCCGGCCGACTGGCAGGCATCCAGCAGGTAGGGAGCGCCATGCCTGCGCGCGACCTTTCCGACTTCGGCGGCCGGCGTCACGAGGCCACCCGAGGTGGGGACGTGGGTTACGGCGATCAGTTTCGTGCGGTCATCAATCAGGGCCTCGAGGGCAGCGACATCAACCTGTCCGCTGGCATCGTTGGGCGCCACGACAATCTCGATACCGCGCCGTTTGACGGTCTGGAGCAGCGCAATGAAGTTCGAGGCGTATTCGGCAACCACCGTGATGACGTTGTCACCGGGCTGCATGTCCTGGGCCAGTCCATAAAACGCCTGGCACCAGGCAACCGTGGCATTTTCCACTACGGCGACCTCGTCGGTCGAGCAATTCAGCATGCGCGCGATGGATTCGTACGTTGCCTGCAGCTTGGGCGCGGCAGCTTCCTCTGCGGCATAACCGCCGATCCTGGCTTCAAGATCGAGATGCTCGTGCAGGGCATCCAGCACGGGCCTGGGCATGAGGCCCGCACCGGAGTTGTAGAAAAAGGCCTGATGTTCGATCCCGGGCGTTTCTGCCCGCGCCTTTGCAACGTCAATCATGGTTCGTGCTCGTCATTGTGGTCGCTGTTGCGACAGCCATACGCGAGAGTCCGTCGTCATGCGAGCCCGGAACGGTTGCACACGTGGATGAGCAACGGCAATCGACGCGGAAGAAGCCTTACTTTGTGCAGAGGATTCAGATCGGCTCGCTGTCCAGACAGGCATCGGGAAGACGCTGGCGGATTTCATCATGAAACTGCTGCAGCCTGGCCTCTTCACGCGACAACAGGCCCCGCTGGTAGGAATCCGACGCCAATCCGGCCTGAACGCCAAGAACAAGATCGATGTCTTCACGGCCCACCAGCCGATTGATCCGGTCGTTGAGGTAACGCGCCGCGCGCATCGTGCGCCGTTCGTCGGGCAGCGCATAACTGCGCGAACGAAACTGGCAGCGATCCACACCCAGTGGCAGCACCTGGAAGAAATCGACCTGGTCGGGATAAAGGTCAATCGCGATGCTGGGGAAGGTCGAGATGTAGTGCCAGCTTCGCTGCAGATCGGCGGAAAGGTGCTCGGCCTCCGGCAACAGGCGGCGATACATCCGCTCACTCCAGTTGGGCGAATCCATGCCCGGGGTCAACGCGCTGCCACCGTGCGAGGTACCGTGTTCGTTGACTTCCAGGCGGTAATTGTTGCCGAACAGGCGATGCAGACCGGGATGTGCCGGCGGCACGTGGTAGGCCTCGTTGTTGTTGTCGACCGCGACCTTCCAGTTCACCGCCAGTTCGGTCTGCGATTCCCGGCCCAGGGGCTGCATCTCTTCGATCCGGTAGTGGCAGAACGTCGTCTCATGCGCGCCAAAGACCTCCGAAACCGACGGGCCATCGCCACCAAAACGGACGAAAACGAGGCCGTGATAGACCTCGACTTCCAGCGCCACGAGCCGGACCGTGCTCTTGTCCAGACCGTCAAAGCCAGCCTCGCCGGGCACGAACACCAGGCGGCCGGTTAGATCATAGCTCCAGCCGTGATAGGGGCACTGCAGAAGGCGTCCGCAATGGCCCTGATCGTGTTTGACCAAGCGTGAGGCCCGATGACGGCAGACATTATGGAATGCGCGCACGGCACCGTCATCGCCACGCACCACCAGGGCCTCCTCACCCAACAGCGAAAACCGCATGAAATCGCCGGTCGAGGGGATATCGCTGAGATGGCCGACAGGCTGCCAGCTTTTCATGAAGATCGCGTCGCGTTCAGCGGCAAGAAAGGCGGGACTGTGGTATGTCCAGGACGGAAGCGTCGCTGACGGCCCGGTTCGAGTCTGTTGCTCTGGCATCTGCGACCCCATATGTAGACGTCCCTAGCCTAACCAAATCCATTGAGCAAAGCCACATGCGTAGCATCGGGTCCGCCCCGCGCGACGACGACACAAACGGCAAGGCCGGCACCGATCGTTCCGGCGGTTTCGCCACGATGCTGAGCCTGCTGCCCTATTTGTGGCCGGCGGGTGAATGGAACCTGCGCGCGCGGGTCGTGGTCGCGATGGTATTTCTGGTGCTCTCGAAGGTCGCCATCGTCATGGTGCCGATCTTCTACAAGGACGCGGTCGATGCACTGGTCTCCGCCGAAGAGGGGCTCCTGCTCGTCATTCCCGTCGGCGTGATCCTGACTTACGGCCTGGCACGGATCGCCTCGCTGGGGTTCAGCGAAGCGCGCGATGCGATTTTTGCCCGCGTGGGCCAGCGCGCCATCCGGCGGATCATTCTGGAGGTGTTCCGTCACCTGCACCGGCTTTCCCTGCGTTTTCATCTGGAACGTCAGACCGGCGGTCTGTCGCGCGTGATCGAACGCGGTAACCGCGCCATCGAACTGCTGCTGCGCATCAGCCTCTTCAACCTGATCCCCACGATCATCGAGCTGGTGCTGGTTTTCGGCATCCTCTGGTACATGCTGGACTTCGCCATTGCCGGAATCACGCTTGCGACCGTGGTGGTCTACATCGGCTACACCATGATGGTGACGGAATGGCGCATCCGCTTCCGGCGGAGCATGAACGACGCCGACACCAGTGCGAACACACGCGCCATCGACAGTCTGCTGAACTACGAGACGGTGAAGTATTTCGGCAACGAAGAGCATGAGGCCCAGCGTTACGACGAACGTCTGGCGAACTATGAGGAAGCCGCGGTCAAGAGCAACGTATCGCTGGCAGCCCTCAACTTCGGCCAGGCTGCGATCATCTCCGTTGGCCTAACCCTGGTCATGATCCTGTCGGCGGCGGGCATTGTCGACGGCACCATGACGGTGGGTGATTTCGTGCTGGCCAACACCTATCTCATGCAGCTTTATCAGCCACTCAACCTGTTCGGCTTTGTCTATCGCGAGATCAAGCAGGCCCTGATCGACATCGAGGCGATGTTCCAGCTTCTGGCGGTCGACGCCGAGATTGTCGATGATCCTGATGCCAGGGAGCTGGAGGCCAACGGCAGTTCGATCCGCTTCGAGGCGGTCGACTTTGCCTACGACACCCGGCGGCCGATCCTCAAAGACGTCAGTTTCATGGTGCCTGCCGGCAAGAAGGTCGCGGTGGTCGGGCCATCCGGTGCCGGCAAATCGACACTTTCGCGCCTGCTCTTCCGCTTCTATGACGTCGCAGACGGGGCCATCACCATCGACGGTCAGGATCTGCGCAGGGTGACCCAGCAATCCCTGCGCGCAGCGATCGGAATCGTTCCCCAGGATACCGTGCTCTTCAACGACACGGTCGCCTACAACATCGCCTATGGCCGCCCCGGCGCGACCCAGGAAGAGGTCGAGGAGGCAGCCAGGCTCGCGCGCATTCATGATTTCGTCATCGGCCTGCCCGATGGTTACGACACCATGGTGGGTGAGCGAGGCCTGAAACTCTCCGGCGGCGAGAAGCAACGTGTCGCGATTGCCCGCACCATCCTGAAGAACCCGAAAATCCTGATCTTCGACGAAGCGACCAGTGCGCTCGACACCCATACCGAGCGTGCGATCCAGGCGAACCTCAATGACATCGCAAAGGGCCGGACGACGCTGGTCGTCGCGCACCGGCTCTCCACCGTGGTCGATGCTGACGAGATCCTGGTGCTGGAGGCAGGCGAAATCGTGGAGCGTGGACGTCACAACGATCTACTCGAACGCGACGGCGTTTACGCTGGCATGTGGCGTCGCCAGCAGCAGGGCTCCAGCGAACCCGAAGTCGCCCCGATGCCCGCACCCGCCTGACGCAAAGCTGCCATGCATGGCATTTGTCTTGCGCATGGGCGCAATCAGGAGTCCCATAGGGAAACCTAGAAAGCGCGAGGAGCATGTCCTTTGCGGGGGCTTCATCTACATGTCTGGCTTGGCGTCGCCGACCTTCCCAATGCCATGCCGTTTGCGGTGCTGTACGGCCTTCAGGGTCTGGCGCGTGGGCTGCCACTGACGATCCTGCCGCTGACCGCCCTGGAGATCATGGGTTCGGCCCAGCAGGTCAGCATCCTCTATTTCGCGGCATCGTTTGTCGGCCTGGCCGGCAGTCTTGCCATGCCCTTGCTGGTCCATCTGATCCGCCGACGCCGTGTCGTCGCCCTGGGTACCGCCCTGCTGTGCCTTGCCGCTGTCCTGCTGTCTCTGGGCAGCGGCATCGTCTTTGCCGCAGGCCTGACCTGTTTTCTGGTTGGCTTCATTGCGCTCGACATCTCGTTCAACCTCTACCTGATGGATCATATTCCACGTCAGGAATTCGGCCGTTTCGAACCTGTGCGGGTCCTGTTCATGGGATCGGGCTTCATCATCGGGCCCATCGGCGGCATCTGGATGGCGGAGTTCCTGGGACGCCCCGCACCCTTCATCGCCATGGCCGTTCTGGCCTGCACGGTGTACGCCGTCTTCCTCTATCTGCGGTTCTCCGACAACAAGGCGATCCAGGCTGCGAAATCCTCGCCGCCCAACCCATTCCGCTTCTTTCCCCATTTCTTCGTGCAGCCGCGCCTGCGTCTGGCCTGGCTTCTGGCCGTGGGACGCTCAAGCTGGTGGGCCATGTTCTTCGTCTATGGCCCGATCTACTGCGTCGAGGCGGGACTCGGCGACACAGTCGCAGGTCTGGTCGTTTCGGCCGGCTCCTTTGCCGTCATGCTGTGCCCGTTCTGGGCCTGGATCGGTCGGCGCTGGGGTATCCGCAAGCTGCTCATCGTGGGGTACATCGCCTCGGGTCTGGGCACCCTCGTCGTCGCTCTTGTGGCGGGTTCACCCTGGCTTGGCGTGACCGTCTTCCTGATCGCGGCCTTTGCCACCAGCATGATCGACGGCGCCGGCAACATGCTCTTTCTGCGGGCGGTGCACCCCTATGAGCGCGCGGAGATGACAAGCGTCTTTGCGACCTTCCGCGACACCTCCCAGATCGGCCCGCCGGGCATCTTCTCCCTGTTGCTGACAACCTTTGCCCTGCCCGCGGTCTTTGTTGCCGGTGGCCTAGGAATGCTCGTCATGGCCTGGTACGCGCGCTACGTTCCACGCCAGTACTGACAACGCCCGAGGCAAACCCGTGACGAATCCAGCGCCGCGCCAATCCGTCGCAGAGATCATGAACCCCGGCACCATCGCGTTCATCGGTGCCTCTGAGGACCAGCGCAAGTTCGGCGGACGCATTTTCTACAACACCCTGAGTCTGGGCTTTCCCGGCCGTATCATTCCGGTCAATCCCAAGCGTGAGACCCTCTTCGACCTGCCCTGTGTGCCGCGGGTTTCAGAGGCGGATGTTGCGGTTGACATGGCCGTCATTGCCGTGCCGCGCGACCATGTCATGGACCACATCGAGGATTGCGCGAGAAGTGGCGTGGCCTGCTGCGTCGTCATCTCTGCCGGTTTCACCGAGACCGGTGCGGAAGGCGCGGCCCTGGAGCAGCGCATGGTCGAGGTTGCCCGTGCCCATGGCATGCGTCTGGTGGGTCCCAACGGTCTGGGCCTGATCAACACCCAAGCCGGGCTCATCATGAACTCGTCGCCTTCCATGCAGGACTCGGCCCACGAACCCGGGGGCATCGGGTTCATCAGCCAGTCCGGTGCCCTGATGGCAACGGTCTACAACCGCGGCGTCGGCGATGGCGCGCGGTTCTCCAGCGCGATCAGCATCGGCAACCAGGCCGATCTGGACCTTGCCGACTTCCTGGAATGGATGGCGCAGGACCCGGCCACCAACGTCGTCACGCTTTATGTCGAGGGGTTCAAGAACCCGGACCGGTTCGTTGCCGCGGCCAGACAATGCCGCGATGCCGGCAAGCCGGTGCTGATGGTGAAGTCGGGACGCTCTGAAGAAGGTGCACGCGTCACCATGAGCCATACCGCCAGCCTGGCAGGCTCCTGGCGTGTTCTCGAAGCGGTGTGCCGCGAGGCCGGTGTCGTGCCGGTCGATGACGTCAACGGCATGATGCAGGCAGCCGAGATGATCTCGCGTTACGGACCGCCCACAGGTGACGGCATCTGCGTCATCACCGGATCAGGTGGCGCCGCAGCGATCACCACCGACCGGTTCGACGATGTCGGGCTGCGTCTCGCACGGTTCTCTCCGGAAACCCGCGCCAGCCTGGAAAAGATCTATGTGCCCGAGCAACTGGGCAATCCGCTTGATCTGGGCGCCATGAAAGACCGCAGCTTCATCGATGTGGACGATGGCGGATTGGCGATTGCCGCTACCGATCCCGATGTCGCGGCCAACCTCATCATGATCACGACCGGGCCGCAGATGACCCAGTCCGCCAGAAGTCTGGCAGGAGGTGGAAAGGCGACCGGCAAGCCGACCCTCGTCGTCTTCACGCCGGGTTCCTCGTCGGATGGTGGCCGCAAGGTCGTGCGCGACCTCGACATGCTGAGTTACGAAACGACCGACGAAGCCTTGCGCGTGCTCAAGACCTGGCTGGCGCCGACCAAAGCCGCCCCGGTCGCAAAACGGCCAGACGATCTGCCAGACGGCACCCCCTTTTCAGGCCATGGAGACGGCTGGCTCGACGAACACACGGTCAAGGCCGAGCTGGCGCGTTACGGCATTCCCGTGACGCGGGAGCAGACGGTCGCGACCCTTGATGCAGCGATCGCCGCTGCCGAGACCATCGGCTGGCCCATTGCCCTCAAGGGGTTCGGCCCCGACCTCATTCACAAGTCCGTCGACGGCGCAGTTGCATTGGGGATTGCCGACGCCGAAGCCCTGAGCCGGGCCTGGCAGGACATGGCAACACACCTGGGCATCCGTCTTGCCGGCTGCCTGGTCTCCGAAATGGCGTCCGGTGAGGCCGAAGCCATTCTGGGCATCCAGAACGATGCCCAGTTCGGCCCCATGGTGCTGGTCGGCCTGGGCGGTGTGCTGGCCGAAGTGCTGGACGATGTCATCCTGCTTCCCTGCCCCGTGCATCCCGAACGTGTGAAGGAGCGTCTGCGCAGCCTGAAACTCTGGCCCGTGCTGGAAGGTGTCCGCGGCAGCCCTGCCCTGGATGTCGATGCCCTGGCCGATGCCGCTGCACGCCTGTCATGGTTCGCCATGGATGCCGGTCCGGCATTGCAGGAGCTTGATATCAACCCGCTATTCCTGCGCCGCAAGGACAGCGGTGCTGTGGCTGTCGATGCACATGCCAGAGTGGTCAGCGTCTGACCGGCCCTCCAGCCAGGTCAGGAAGTCCTGCCAAAGAAGTCGATCCGAATGTCGTCCCGGAAGATCTGATCGGGGCGGCTGTCATAGGAAAGCAGGAGCATGATGCGCTCAGGCCCTGCCTCAACCGGTGTGACGCGGTGGAGTGAGCGGTTGCCGTTGAAGAGTGTGAGGGTGCCGGGCTTCTGGTCGACCTCCCGCACACCGGGCCAGCGTCCCGACATGACAGCGTCGATCGCCGCACACTGGACTCCCTCGTCGGGATCATCGGGGCGATTCATCGGCGCGAATTCGAATCGCCCACCGGCATCCGGGCGCTGGATCATGAGCGTGACCACACCGTCGTTGGGGTCGTAATGCCAATCGAGCTCGTCGCCGACGCGGTGGGCACCCAGCATGTTGCCGACCATGGGATCGGCACTGCGATGAAAGGGATCGCGCCCCAGAACGGCACCGATAAAGCGGGTCAGCGGATCCCATTGGTAGACCTGCTGGAGCGGTGAGTCGCCGGGCATGCGGTCACCACCGACACAGCGCATCGACACCCGGGTATCGCGATGCCAGGCGAAGCAGCCGGACCGCCGCCCCTCCTCCCGGTCGCGCAGTCGGGTCTGGGGGTGGCCGTCCACCACAAGATCACGCGCATCCCGTGCCATGCGCTCGGCAGCCTCGGGACGGATGAAGTCTTCCAGCAGGAAACAACCATCGTCGGCTTGTTGCGCACGCCCGCGCGCAACAAGCCGCTGCGCCGCCGGGCTGGCCAGATCGGCGATGGGATAACGGTCGAGGTCGATAATGTCTTCGATCATGGCATGACCTTCAGCGATCCAATCCTTCGATGATCTCACGGATCCTAGTATTCACCACATCATGTTTGTGGCCGCAAAGCGAGAGATGGCTCAGGCCTTCCAGCCGGTGATAATGGCCGTTGCCGGCCAGTTCGGCGCACTTCTTGCCCAGATAGGGCGGGGCCTGCATGTCGAGGCCGAAACCGATGACGTGCATGGGTACCCTGCAGTCCGGCAGACGATCCGTCGTGTCGAAATCACAACAGGCCTGCCACTGAGCATCCAGCATCTTGCCGTCGCGGTGTTTGTAGGCGGCCTCGGTGACGCCGCGCAGTTCAGCCCATTTCTCGGGGTCGTCCAGCACCTCGGGCGGATACATGAAGGCAGCGTAGTGGGTAGTAGCGAAATCAGGCGGCAGGTTGCCGTGTTCGCGCCGATAGCGGATTTCCGATTCCATCCATTCGCGTGAGAACCCTTCCGAAACCGCGAAGGTGCCCATGGGGATGGCCAGCCGCACCAAATGGGGCCAGTTGATCGCGATTTCCTGCACGATGAGCGAACCCATGGAGAGGCCCGCAACGACAACCGGCGCCTCGCAATGGGCCTCGATCAGTTCGGCGGCATCGCGCGCCATGTCCAGGATCGACCAGGGCGGGCCCTCCGTGTGTTCGGTTTCGCCGACGCCGCGCGGGTCCATGGTGGTGTTGCGGAAATCGGGGAAGCCGCCGACCTGCCAGCGCATTTCCTCGCCCCGCTGATCACCACCGGGCAGCCAGACGATGTCAGGACCAGAACCGGTCTGTTCGTAATAGAGGTTCGCACCGGAAGTTCTGAAATGCGGCATGGGGAAGTCCTTTCGCGAAAAGAGCCAACTCAACCATGTGTCATCCCGGCCAAGTGAGCAATGCGAACGCGCGCCGGGATCTCGGTCCGCACGTTGCTTCAGAAACGCGTCATGACGAGATCCCGGCTCAAGGCCGGGATGACACGATCTCTCAATCCAGCGACTTGCCGATCTTCTCGGTGAGATCGGGCGAGAGGCCATCGCGGGCACGGATGCGCTCCAGTTCGGCCTTCATGAGCGCCTGACGCTCGGGGTCCTGGCGGCGCCAGCGGCCCAGGGCATCCACCAGGCGACCCGCGACCTGCGGGTTGAGACCATCAAGCTCGATCAGCACATCGGCCAGGAAGCGGTAACCCGCGCCACTCTTTTGATGAAAGCCGACCGGATTGCCCATGGTGAACCCTGCGATCAGGGCATAAACCTTGTTGGGATTCCTGATGGTGAAACTCTCATGCGTTTGCATCGCCTTTACCCGGTCAAGCGTATCGGGCAAGGGCGACATGGCCTGGGCACTGAGCCATTTGTTGACCACGAGATCATCGCCCTTGAAGCGCTGGTAGAAATCATCCAGCGCTGCCTGCCGCTCCGGCGTTTCGAGCGTCCCCAGAAGGATCAGCGCCGTCAGACGATCGGTCATGTTGTCGGCCTGACGGTACTGCGCGACGACCAGGTCGATGTCGGCGTCTTCACCTGTCGCAGAGAGATAGGAAAGCGCGGCGTTCTTCAGCGCCCGCTGGCCCGCCTGTTCCGCCGCCGGGCTGTAGGGACCCGATGACTGGTTGCCGTGATACGCCGCCAGCCAGGCATCGCGGAACTGGCGTGCGATGGTCCCGCGCATGATTTCACGCGCGGTGTGGATGGCATCGACATCGACGGTTTCCATCTGGTCGGCCAGATAGGATTCTCCGGGAATGGAGAGCGCCAGCGCCTTGAAGGCGTTGTCGAGAGAGCTATCGGCAAGCGTCGTGCCCATGGCTTCAACATAGGCGGGATCAGCCGCGCAGGTGCCGGTCTTCTGTACCGACTCGATCATCGCAAGCAGAACCCTGGTGCCGAACTGCTGACCTGCTTCCCAACGCGCGAAGGGGTCGGTGTCATGGGCCATGAGGAAAGCACTGTCGGCATCGCTGAGATCGCTCGACAGGCGCACAGGTGCGGTGAAGGCACGGTTGAGCGAAGGCACGGGCGCCGCACCGACATTCTCGAACCGGACGGTCTGGCGTGCATTTGTGAGATCGATGAGATGGCTTGAACCCGCAACACCCTCCACCGTGGTTTCCATCTCTCCGCCGTTGGGACCGATCAGGCCGATCTCGAAGGGGATATGGAGCGGCTTCTTGTCTGGCTGGCCCGGCGTCGGGTCGGTCACCTGCTCCAGGGTGAGTTCGTAGACCCGTGCATCGGCATCATAGCTGCCGTTGGCCGAAACCTTCGGCGTGCCGGCCTGGCTGTACCAGAGCTTGAAATGATCGAGATCGGCGCCGTTGGCATCCGCCATGGCCGCGACAAAATCATCGCAGGTGACGGCCTGACCGTCATGGCGCTCGAAATAGAGGCCCATGCCCTTGCGGAAGCCGTCACGTCCCAGCAGGCGCTCCATCATGCGGATCACCTCGGCACCCTTTTCATAGACCGTGGGGGTGTAGAAGTTGTTGATCTCGATGAAGCTGGCGGGCCGGATCGGATGGGCCATGGGGCTGGCATCCTCGGGGAACTGAGCACCGCGCAGGCGGCGCACATCGTCGATGCGCTTGACCGCGTGGCTGCGCATATCGGCGCTGAATTCCTGGTCGCGATAGACCGTGAGGCCTTCTTTCAGGGAAAGCTGGAACCAGTCGCGGCAGGTCACGCGGTTGCCGGTCCAGTTGTGGAAATACTCATGGGCGATGACACCCTCGATCGCCTCATAATCCCCGTCCGTCGCCGTCTCGGGGCTGGCCAGCACCAGCTTGGAATTGAAGACGTTGAGGCTCTTGTTCTCCATTGCCCCCATGTTGAAATCGCCGACCGCAACGATGTTGAAGATGTCGAGGTCGTATTCCAGGCCGTAGCGTTCCTCGTCCCAGGTCATGGAGCGTTTGAGCGCATCCATGGCATAGGTGCATTTCTCCTGGTTGCCGTGTTCGCTCCAGATCTTGAGATCGACCGTGCGCCCCGACATGGTGGTGAAGGTATCCTCAAGGCAGCCCAGGTCTCCTGCGACGAGCGCAAAGAGATAGGAAGGCTTGGGGAACGGGTCGTGCCAGACCGCGCGATGGCGGCCTTCGCCCAGATCGTTTTCCTCGACCAGATTGCCGTTGGAGAGCAGGACCGGACAGCTCGCCCTGTCAGCATCAATGGTGACGGTCCACACGGCCAGGACGTCCGGGCGGTCGGGATAGAAGGTGATGCGCCGGAATCCTTCCGCCTCGCACTGGGTGCAGTACTTGCCCGAGGACATATAGAGCCCTTCAAGCGCGGTGTTGCTGGCCGGCGCAATGATGGTTTCTGTCGTCAGGGTGAAACGTTCGGGCGGCTGATGGATTGTGAGACCGGCCTCATCATGGGTATAGGCATCGGCTGCCAGAGCCTGCCCGTCGATGGCAACGGCTTCCAGCGGCAGAGCGTCACCATCCAGATGCAGCGGGCGAGCGCCCGCGCTGTGATCGTGGTTCGCCACCATGGCCAATTCGGCGCGCACTCTGGTTGCTTCGGGCTCCAGCGTGAAATGCAGCGCGAGTGTTTCGACCCGATAATCCGGTGCCGTGTAATCGGAAAGATGAATCACCCGTGGTTCGTCTGTGCGCATGATGGTCCTTTTTTTTGTTTCATGCCTGCGCCAGCCCGCTCCCGTACCCGGCCACCCACGGCAGTATCCTGAATGGGTGGCCGGGTGGGGGAGTGGGCCGGTGCAGGTCCGCGAAGCGGATGTAGTTCTCCACCCCATCCTGACCGAAATCAGGGAGATGCGACAACCCAAGACCGTGATATGAGGAATTCGGTCCCGACATTCGGGTCACGTTTGTCTGAAGGTGCGCCGATGCGTCTTCGTTTCGTTGCCGAACTGACCCGCCCCGGGCCGTGGATGTTCGCAAGCTTCTGGGCGCTGGAGAGCCTTGCGCGTTCCATCGTCGCGCCGGTCATCCCGGTGGCCGCCTATGATCTGTTGGGCAGCAGCGATCTCAGAATGACCTTCATGTTCGTGATTGTCGGCGTGGTTTCGATCGTATCGGCCTTTGCCATTCCCTTTGTCGTACACAGGCTCAAACCCGTCAGGACCTATCAGCTGGGTGCGCTGTTGGTCGCCATTGCACCCCTGATCATGGCCATCGGCACCTTCACGACAGTATTTGGCGGCCTCTTCCTGCGCGTGTTTGCGGCCAATTGCCTGGCTGTTGGCCTGTCGCTTTTCATCATGGCCTATATCCGCAAGCGCGATATGGGCCGGTCCGAGCCGATCCGTGTGCTGATGGCATCGGTGCCCTGGGCAATTGGTCCGACGCTGGGCCTGTGGCTCTATGAGAACATGGGACTTGCCGCGCCCTTCCTGACCTCGGCCTTTGTTGCCCTGGCGTTGATCGCTTATCTGGTCCTTGTGCGCATCGATGAAACGCCGATCCTGAGAGCAGCACCGAAGACGCACGCCAATCCCCTGACCTACATTCCGCGCTTTCTCGCGCAACCGCGCCTGCGCCTGGCCTATTTCCTGATCTTCGGACGCGAGAACTGGTGGTGGATGATCTATCTCTACCTGCCGGTCTATGCCGAACGGAACGACATGGAGGTCAAGGTCTGGGGGATCGACCTTCCCGCCGGCGGACTGGCCCTGTCCCTCTGCAGCGGCATCCAGTTGGCGGCGCCGCTATGGGGCAGGTTGATGGCCCGCATCGGCATGCGCCGCCACATGATTGGTGGTCTGGTCGTCACCGGCAGCATCATCCTTCTTGCCGGCATCACCTTCGGCGACCCCTGGATCGTCATGGGCCTGGTACTGCTCTCGGCCGTGTCCCTGACCAGCCTGGAGGCAGCAGGCAACACACCGTTCCTGCGCGCCGTCAAAAGCCGTGAACGCACCGAGATGTCGATGGTCTATGGCACGTTCCGTGACATGGTCGGGCTGGTCGTTCCCACGGTCTATACCGTCATCCTGATTTTCTTCGAACTCGATGCCGTTTTCATGGCCACAGGCCTGGCCATGTTCATCTACGCCTGGTACGCGCGGCATCTGCCAAAGAGCATGTGACGGTCTCAATCAAAACCCGGTGTCACCCCGGACAGCGCGAAGCGGTGATCCGGGGCCTCGACAGGCAAACGCCGACCTCTTGAGATCCCGGATCACTGCTGCGCAGTTTCCGGGATGACCCGCATGGGTCAGTTCGTCTGCACCTGCAGCCGGGCAAGCGGTTTCTCGTTGATCGGGAGATGCACCAGAGCCGCGGCAATGCCCAGGCCCGCGCTGATCCACCAGACGATGTCATAGGATCCGGTGGTGTCGTAGAGCCAGCCGCCCAGCCAGATGCCGATGAAACTTCCGGCCTGATGGCTGAAAAACACGATGCCGAAGAGTGTCGCCATGTAGCGGGTGCCGAAGACCTGCGCGACGATGGCCGAGGTCAGCGGCACGGTCGCGAGCCAGAGAAACCCCATGGCCGCGGCAAAGGCATAAACCGTGATGTCCGTCTTGGGCGCAAACAGCAGCGCTACGATGATGATACTGCGCGCGAAATAGATGACCGCCAGTCCGCACCGTTTGCTCCAGCGTTGGCCCGCCATGCCCGCCAGCAGCGAGCCGATGATATTGCAGCCGCCGACCAGAGCAATGGACCATGCCGCGACACTGGACGAGAGGCCGAGATCGGTGATGAAGGCAATCTGAAAACCGCACACGAAAAAGCCCATGGTGAGCAGGATGTAACCGCTGTGCCCCCGCGCCTCACGCAGGGCTTCCATCATGCTTTGATCGCTCACGGCCTCGTCGACGCTGGTGGTGGTGCGCGGCAGGATGAGCGCCAGGGGAACGATGGCCAGGGCTGAAGCCGCAAGTGCGAGCAACGCACCCTGCCATCCGAAGAAATCGATGGCGGCCTGAGCGTTGGGCGAAAAGACGAACTGGCCCAGCGATCCCGCTGCGGTACCCAGCCCCAGGATGAACGAGCGTTTGCCGTGCGGCACGACCCACGCCATGGCGGCCAGAGCCAGGGAAAAGGCCGTGAAGGCAACCCCCAGTCCGACCAGCACACCGCCAACCATGTAAAATGCAGGGCCGCTTTCGACCACGGACATGGACCAGGTGCCCGCTGCATACATCAGCGCGCCCAGAATGATGACGCGGGAGGGTCCGAACCGGTCTGCGATCATCCCGGCAATCGGGACGCCGATGCCCCAGAGCAGGTTCTGGATGGCAAGCGCAATGGAAAAGGTCTCGCGGTTCCAAGCCCGGGCTTCGGTCATGGGTTCCAGGAACAGGCCAAAGGTCGAGCGCACACCAAAGCCGATCATGGCAATGCCGCAGCCCGCCGCAATGACCATCAGCGGCGTGCGCCAGGAAGACTCCGCGGGTGGATCGATGGTGGTCATGGAGTCAGCTTGCCGCTTGAGGTCCCGCCTCTCCCGTTGGTCGGCCGGGGTGACACAGTTGGGGGTCGTTCAGCACATGCGCTGAAACAAGTCGGCATCACCGTACCATCAGCCATCAAGCAGCTTCTTGAAGGCGCGGCCGGCGAAGCGGGCGGGGTGTTCCCCGGGCTCGCGTTCTGACGCCATCTGTTTGGCCTCGCGCGCTTTCTGTTCGAGAATCGGCCGTGCGTTTTCGTCGAACACCTGCTTGGCCTTTGCCCGCATCTTCGGGTCGCTCGCGACACGCTGGGCGGCAGACATCAGAAGACGACGCAGGATCATGACGACCTCACAATTGCGGCACGGTGACCGCGTTGACGGCGTCGGGACCGGGCTTGAAGAACAGCAACAGGACCAGCCTGCCGTCTTCCAGCGTGGTTCCAAAACCATCACCGCTGCTGTGCCAGAACCAGGGGCGGAACAGGATACAACGGTTGAACTTCAGCGGCAGGGTGAACGAAAGCTCCCAGGCGTCCATGTTCTCGCCCTTGGCGGGATCAAGGATGTCGATCAGCGCCTCACGCGGCGTTGCCTTGCCGTACATACGCCGGGCTTCCTCGTCGTTGACGGGTGCACGGTCGGAGCCTGTGGCGCGATGGCGGAAGAAGTCGGTGCCGCCCTGCCAATGCTCGTCGAGGCTGAGGCCGATGATCCCTGCCCAGGCAGCACCGGGATCGACATGCACACGGCCGGAGGGACGTTCGTCATCGCCCAGCGTGATGCGTGCACAGCCGTGGGATTGCCCCAACGGCACAAGCTGCTGACCCAGAATGTTGGAGAACATCGTTTCGTGCCCGGGCCAGGCCATGGATTGGCGTGAGTTGCGACCCTGGTAATAGACCGTATCGGGCGCAGGCGGATAATCCATGGAAAGCGCGGTCTCACGCGCCTTGTCGGGGCGGTCGAAGAAATCATCCAGGACGATATAGGAAGACTGCATCGGGTTCAGGTTTCCATGATGGCGTCGATCTGGGTCATCTCGTCGGATGTCATGCGCCAGGCCGTGACTGCCTTGGCATTGGCCTTGACCTGGCTGGGTTTGGTCGCACCGCATATGACCGTGGAGACGACATCATGACTGGCGAGCCAGCCGATGGCGAGTTCCAGCAGGCTGTGTCCACGCTCGGCAGCAAAGGCATCGAGGCGATCCATGCGATCGAAGTTGGCGTTCGACAGCATGCCGTTGTGACGTTCCTCGCCGCTGCCAAGCCGCATGGTTTTTGACGGCCGTTTACCGCGTGCGTACTTGCCCGACAGCAGCCCCATGGCGAGCGGGAAGTACGGCATGATGCCCAGGCCGAACCGCTCGGCAGCAGGAACGACTTCTTCCTCGATACCGCGCGAAAATAGATTCCATTCGTTCTGTGCCGCGACAAACGGCACGACACAGCGCTCACGCGCCAGCCAGGAGGCATCGGCCATCTGCCAACCGGCATAGTTGGAACACCCGGAATATCGAATCTTGCCCTGATCGATCAGCCGGTCGAGGGCATCGAGCGTTTCTTCCACCGGCGTCCGTGGGTCCGGCGCATGATGGAGATAGAGATCGATGTAGTCGGTTTTGAGGCGTCGCAGGCTCTCTTCGCAGGAACGGATGATGTAATCGCGCGAGCCGCGCGGAATGTCGCGCTGGTCGCTTTCCTTCTTCATGCCGAACTTCGTGACAACCACGACATCCCTGCGGTTCGAGCCCAGCGCCTTGCCCAGAATCTTCTCGGATGTGCCGTCGTCATACATGTCGGCGGTATCGAACAGGGCAACCCCGGCATCGAGCGCAGCGTACACGACTTTCTTGCCCTGCGCCTCGCCAACCCACCAGCCCAGCGTGTTGCAGCCCATGCCGGCAAGCGAAACGTGAAGGCCCGAACGACCAAAGGTGCGAAATTCCATGATGCAGTCCCGGTTGCGTGTTTTCCCGATCCTAACGCATCCTTGGGAGTTGCCGCCATGGGGTGTTGGGTTTAGTCACGGTGCATGCCTGATGCATTTCCCATCAACGCGGCGTTGCGCGAAGCCATCACGAACCGTCTGGACGGATTCGAGCGGCTGGAACACAACCATGAAGGCCTGAAACGCGCCGCCGTCACCATGACGGTGATTGATGACGGCAAGGGCCAGGGCGCCTTCATCCTGACCAAACGTGCGCCGCGCATGAACCGGCATGCCGGGCAATGGGCTCTGCCCGGCGGACGCCTGGATCCCGGTGAAACGCCCGAGGAGGCAGCCCTCCGCGAACTGGAGGAAGAGGTCAACCTGACGCTGCCGTCTGAAGCTGTACTGGGCTGCCTGGACGACTATCCCACGCGTTCGGGCTACCTCATCACACCGGTCGTGGTCTGGGCCGGCGAGTCCGTCGACCTGACGGCGAATCCTGACGAAGTTGCATCCATCCACCGCATTGCGTTCCCCGTCCTGTTTGCGCCGGGTTCGCCCGAATTTGTCTCGATTCCCGAAAGCGACCGGCCCGTCATCCGCATGCCGATTGCCGGAACCAAGATCCATGCACCCACAGCAGCCGTGATTTATCAGTTTCGCGAGGTCGCTCTGGCAGGTAAAGCAACCCGCGTATCCCATCTCGAACAGCCGGTCTTTGCCTGGCGCTGAACGTCCCTAACGAAGGAATCCCATCATGAACGTCCTCCGCATCATCCTCGCCATCCTGCTCCCGCCTCTTGGCGTCTTTCTAACGGTGGGTTTGGGCCTGCATTTCTGGCTCAACATCCTGCTCACCATCTTCTTCTACATTCCGGGCCTGGTGCACGCGATCTGGATCATTGCCACGAAATCGCAAGACTGAATCTACGTTTCCCCGGTAAACGAGGGATCGTTCCGTGTTCTGCCGTGTTCTCTCCTCAACAGACACAGATTCCTGTTGAGGAGAGTTCCATGGATATCCTTCGCGTCATCATTGCCATCCTCCTGCCGCCGCTTGGCGTCTTTCTGCAGGTCGGCTTCGGCCTGCACTTCTGGCTCAACATCCTGCTGACCCTGCTTGGCTACATTCCCGGCATCGTTCATGCGATCTGGGTGATCGCCAAGAAGTAAACCCGTGAGTGATCGCGACACCGAACGGCGTCTGAGCAGGCTGAAAAACACGGCAGGCCTGCTCGACAGCCGCTTCCGCATTCCCGCAACGAACTTTCGGTTCGGTCTCGACAGCATCATCGGCCTGATTCCAGGTATCGGCGATGTCGTGGGCACCGTTGTCTCGGCATGGATTGTCGTGGAGGCCCGCAGGCTGGGAGCGCCACGACGCCTGATCCTGCGCATGGCCTGGAACGTCCTGGTCGATTCTGTGCTGGGCGCCGTCCCGCTCGTAGGAGACCTGTTCGACGCGGCTTGGAAATCCAACAACCGCAACGTGGCGCTTCTGGAACGCTATCTGGAAGAGCGCGACTGAAAAACGCCTCGACGCGCAAACGGAACCATTTCCCCAGGACCGTGTTGCCTGAACAACACCAAACCAGATGGGGAAGACATCATGTCCCAGAACAAGGATACGAAGCAGGCTGCCCGTGACGCAGCCGACAAGGTCGCCGAAGACGGTCGCGACCTGGCCGGCGATATGCGCGATCATGCCGAAGCAATCGCCCAGACCAAGAAGGACGAGGTCGCTGACCGGGTCGGCGGTTTTGCCGAAACGCTCCGCGGCACTTCGGACGATCTGCGTGATCGTGATGAAGATACCGTTGCCGGGCTGGCCGACACCGCAGCCGATCAGATCGATCGGGTTTCCAGGGCCCTGCGCCAGAAGGATGTCGGCGCCATGTTCCAGGAAGCCAACGATCTGGCCCGCGCCCATCCTGCACTCTTCCTGGGCGGCGCAGTTGCACTGGGTTTCATGGCAGGCCGATTCATCCGTGCCTCGGCACCTCAGGACGATGCCATCTCGGGCTACGAGAATCCGGACCATGGCACGCGTTATGATCTGGCAACGCCCGTGCCGCCCGCTCCTGCCGGTGGTCCCGCGGATGTCCGCACGAACACGGATATGGGCCGCCCCAACGGACCCAAGGTCTGATCCATGGAGCCCCAACCCTCACGATCGATCGGTGATCTGCTCCGTTCGCTGGTGCGCGACATCCAGAACCTCGTCGCCACCCAGATCGAGTTGGCGGTTGCCGAAGCGCAGGAAAAGCTCCGTCAGGCCGGTATTGCCGTCCTGTTCGTGAGTTGCGGACTGCTGTTCGTGTTTTCAGCCTGGATCGTACTGCTGTTCGCCCTGGTGACCGCGCTTAGCGTTCATCTTCCCGCATGGGCTGCAGCAGGCATCGTCGCCGTCGTGACCGCCCTTGTTGGCGGCGCCTTCCTGGCGATCGGGTTGCGTGACCTCAAGGCAGATCGACTCAAACCAAAACGCACGCTCGCCGTGCTGCGCCACGAGCGCGAAATCATCAAGGAGACCCTCTCATGACCACCCAGAATGTCACCGAACATGACGACATCGTCGACGGCAACAATCCTGAAGACATCCAGCGCCGGCTGGACCAGACCCAGGATCGTCTCGACAACGATATCGACGAACTCGACCGCCGCAGCCGTCCCGGCGCCATTGCCGCCGATGTTGCCGACCGCGTGCGCGACGGTGCAGGCACGACCTTCGAGAACGTCGGTCGCGCAGTGCGCGAAAATCCCGTCCCCGCTCTGCTGATCGGTGCTGGCGTGACCTGGCTGGCACTCTCGGCCCTGGGCAAGAGTCAGAAGACCGAGAACCTGCGCCGGGCCGCTTCCGACAAGGCCGGACATGCAGGCAGTGCCATGCGTGAGAAAGCCGGTGCCGCCCGCGACAAGGCCGGTGAAATCGCTTCGGATGCCAGGGAACGTGCCGGTGACGTGGCGCAGGCCGCACGGGAACGCGCCGTTGATACCGGCGAGAAGGCCAAGGATATCTTCGAGAGCCAGCCCATTCTGGTGGGCGCCCTGGGCCTTGCCGTCGGCGCGGCAATCGGTGCCAGCTTCCCGGCCAGCGCCAGGGAAAACGAAGTTGTGGGCCCTTTGCGCGACAAGGTGCGTGACCAGGCCGCCGCGTATGGCCGCGAGACCATCGACAAGGCCGGTCAGGCTGCCAGCGATGCCCTCCAACAGGCCCGTTCCAAGGCCGACGAGAAGGTGACGGAGCTCAGGGCTTCGGGTTCCTGACCTCAGCCACCGGCATGGTGCCACGGCTCAGGCAGATGTGAGCCAGACCGCCGTGTCGTGAAACAGGCCTCCGCCAATCGGAGCACCGGGATCGGCAGAAACCAGCAGGTTGATGCCGATCCCTTCTTCGAAGGCAGCGTTGGGCCAGACGCTCTCGACAATCACGGTGCCGCGTCGCTGGCCGTCCGTGACCTGGGCATGCAGCAAAACGCTGCCTTTCTCATTGCCGACCCGCACCTTCGCTCCATCGGTGATTCCCGCAGCAGCGGCGTCATCCCTTTGGATCTGCGCCGTCGGACGCCCCTCGCGTTTCCGTGACGTCGGCGTCTCCGTGAAGCTTGAATTGAGATAGTTGCGCGCTGGCGCCGTGACCAGACGATACGGCCGCTCGGCATCGCTGCGATCAATCACATCCCAGAAATCTGGCAGGCCGGGCATGGCGTCGGGCATGCCGTCGGGTCCGAACCGGTTCGCGCTGCTCGACCAGTCCGCCCGGAAGTGAAAGCGCCCGTCGGCATGGCCAAAACCGCTGATGAAATGGGAGGCCTCGAAGTCGGGCTGCACATCCATCCAACGCTTTTCGATCAGATCTTCAAGAGCTCCCCAGCCTGATGCTTCCATGACCTCCGCTGCCAGGTCGCGCGAGCTCATGGCAAAACCCCTGTGCTGTTCGGCGACCCCAAGCCGTTCGGCGAGATCACAGATGACCGAATGGTTGCTGCGGCATCCGTCAGGAGCTTCGACCAGCTTGGGACCCCACATGATGTGTTGGTGCCCGCCCCCCTGATAGAGGTCGTCATGTTCCAGGAACATGGTGGCGGGCAGCACGATATCGGCCATCTGCGCGGTCTCGGTCATGAACTGCTCATGAACACAGACGAAGAGGTCGTCACGCGCAAACCCTTTGTGCACCAGGCCCAGATCGGGCGCGATCATCATGGGATTGGTGTTCTGGATCAAAAGGGCGGTGACCGGAGGCCCCTCACCCAGATCGCGCTTGTCGCCGGTCAGAACCGGCCCGATGCGGGATTGGTCCAGCACCCGGACATCGGGATCACGCCTGTCCAGACCTTCAATCACCGTGCGGTCCCAGTGATAGATCGCGCCGTTGTTGTGGAATGATCCACCGCCCTCGTGACGCCAGGAACCGGTCACCGACGAAATCGAAGACGCAGCATGCATCGACATCGCACCGTTGCGCCCGCGACAGAAACCGTAGCCCAGACGCAGATAGGTGCGCGGTGTTCCGCCGATCAGATGCGCGAAGGCTTCGATCTCGGCAGCGGGAACCCCACAGATCGCTTCGGCCCAGGCAGGGGTCCGGTCCTTGAGGTGTTCTTCCAGCGCGGCGGAATCATCGGTATTGGCCGCCATCCATTCGCGATCGGCAAAGCCGTCGCGGAACAGCACATGCATGACGCCACAGGCCAGCGCCGCATCGGTGCCTGGGCGTACGCACAGGAACAGATCGGCCTGTTCGGCCGTGCCGGTGCGATAGGCATCGATCACCACGATCTTCGCACCGCGTTCCTTGCGCGCGCGGATAGCGTGGGTCATGACATTGACCTGGGTGTTGACCGGGTTGGTACCCCAAATCACGACGCAATCGGACTTTGCCATCTCGCGTGGGTCAGGTCCCATCAGCGCGCCGGTTCCCGCCATGAAGCCGGACCACGCCAGGGTCGTGCAGATGGTGCTGTGCTGGCCGTTGTACCCTTTGACATGGCGCAGGCGGTTGATGCCGTCGCGCATCACAAAGCCCATCGTGCCGGCATAGTAGTAGGGCCATACGGTCTCAGGCCCGAAGCGGTCCTCGGCCTCCTGAAAGCGCGCCGCCACTTCATCGAGTGCCTCATCCCAGGAGATCGGCGCGAAGCTACCCGAGCCCTTGGGACCGGTGCGGCGCAGGGGTTGGGTCAGGCGGTCTGGATGGTGAATACGCTCGGCATAACGCGCCACCTTGGCGCAGATCACGCCGTCGGTGTAGCTGTTGTCCTGGGCACCGCGCACCCGCCCGATCCGGTCGGGGCCGAGCAACTCGACCTCCAGGGCACAGGTCGAGGGACAGTCGTGCGGACAGGCGCTGTAGCCAACGGTCGGGTTTGTTGCGGCATCATCCATGATAGGCTTCCTTGCGAACTACCAGCGGAGCAGCGGCAGGATAGCAGAGGGTGCCACATCATGCTCACGACATGCCGCGAGCACGCGCTCCTGGGGAGGGGCTTCGTGTGGCGGAACATCCCAGAAGCTGGCCGGCAGGCCGCCGGTGATCCAGAGCGTGTCGATACCGTTATCACGACCACCGACGATATCGGTTTCGATGCCATCACCGATTGCCAGAATGCGGCTGGTGTCGATCCCTGCCATTAGAGACTGTGAGCGACGGTAGACGGCCGGGAACGGTTTGCCTTCCTGACGCACGTCACCGCCCATCTCGCGATAGGCAAGCGCCATACTCCCGGCACAGATCTGGCGCTTTGGCCCGCGCAAAACGAAACGGTCGGGGTTGGCGGAAACCAGCGGCAGGTTGCGTGCCAGGGCGGCATTGAGTTCAGGAACAACATCTTCGAGCACTTCCTCACCATGACGAATACCGCAGCACAGGACAAAGTCGGCGTCATCCATGCCGGTGCGCTCATAGCCCAGACCATCCAGGAGGCCGGCGTCCTTGTCTGTGCCGATATGGTAAAAGTTCCGCCCCAGGTCCGCGAACCAGGGATCACCGCGCTCTTCCATTTCCAGCCGGACAGCGATCCCCGCCGTCATGATCGCATCCCAGGCATCTTCGGGCACACCAAAACCGGCAATCTGGGAAGCCACGGCATCTTCCCGGCGCGGCGCGTTCGACAACAGCGTTACCCGACCGCCACGCGCACGGAACCGCTGCAGCGCATCCACCGCATCGCGATAGGCCTCCATGCCGTTGTGAAGACAACCCCACAGATCAACCAGCAGGCCGTCATAATTGTCCGCAATGGCGGAAAGGCCCTCAATCAGGGGGGGCATGGAAGGTGTTGTCTTGGGCATGGAACAACCGCGCTGAAAAACCGAGCCGTTTCGTTACACGGCACCGGGTTCAGGGCAAGGCGCGGGTATCGAGAAGTTCCCTTACAGCACGGATCATGGCGATCTGGCCGGCAATTCCAGTCGATTCCGGCTCAATATGAGAAAAACCCGGCACGATCCTGACCGTCGTACCCGATACCGCCTCAGCCAGGGCGAAGGTTTCCTCGACAGGAACGATGGGATCGATGTCGCCATGAACCAGCAGGAGTTTGCCTTCCAGTGCCGTGAGGTCATGGCGGGAGGGCGACAGGCCCTCCACGGATGCACGCAGATCCGGCTCCAGCGCCTCAAGCAGGGTATCGACCCGTTCGGGCTGGACGTTGGCAACAAAGGTCAAAAGCGCCTGTGCGTCGGGCTGCAGGCCCGCCATCGTTACCGCGATGTCAGCCATGGAAGGCGATTGTCCCCAAAGACCCTGGTCAGCAAGCCGGTCCAGCGCGACACGATCTGACGCCAGGGTGGCAAGATCGGCATTGGCCTTGAGCACGATCCAGCGCGCACGCGGGTCGGGCATACCCAACCTGGCATCCGCCCCCGACCCGGCAACCCCTGTTGTTGCAAACGTCAGAACAGAGGTTGCGTCGAAGTAACCGCCCAGGCCGACATACCGATCCAGCAAGACAGCCCGTGCCGGTTCGGCCAACGCGACCAGCGCCGGGCCCTGACAATAGGAAATTGCCACAACCACCAAAGGCAGATCTTCGCGTTGTGCATCCAGAGCAAACCGGCTGAACAACAGGGCGATGACGCCGGCATCATCGGCGTCGGCACGCAGGCGTTTTGCACCGGGCAGGTCCGGCACCACGGTTCTGAAGCCCGCCTGCGCCAAAGCACCGGCGACGGCCGTGACCCGTGCATCTTCGCGCCCGGCGGGGGTCAGGCCGGGCACCAGAAGAAGAACCGCGCGTGCACCGGCAACAGGATCATAGATATAGGCTTTGCGTGTGGTGTCACTGTCGATCATCGTGAGATCGAGGCGTTCGACACCTTCGGGCACAATCCCCGCAGGCGCTTCCAGCAGGGCATGCAGTGTGGTGACTGCTTCACCATAACGATGCCAAAGTACGCCGGCTGTTGCCGCCAGCAACAACACAACAATCAACACACCCAGAAATGCGCGCGCCAGATTGCGCTTCATGGCAGTGCGCTCCAGATTGTCACAGTCAGAATGGGTGTGTGCATGACGATCCTTCAATCAGAACGGCTGCTATTGAGACCACTGGAACATGGCGATCTCGCGGCGCTGACCATGATCTTCGCAGATCGAGATCACATGTGGGATCTGATGGATATTCCCGGCCGCTCCAACGACCCGGCAAGGCTGGCATCCTTTTACCTGGAACGATCCCTGTGGGCATTCAAACAATACGGTATCGGCATGTGGGCGATCCGTGAGCGTGAGAAACCCGAAACCGTACTCCTGGGTTACACGGGCTTTGTGATCGACAAGGGCGAAGCAATCGATATGGCCCGGGAGGTTGAAGCCGGTTGGGCCGTCGCCGCAGGCAACGCCGGCAGGGGTTTGGCCCTGGAAGCAACGGCGGCCGTCTTCGATCACACCTTCGACCATCTGGGGTCTGCACGGATCTCGGCTGTGACAAGCCCCGACAACCATGCATCACGGCGCCTGATGGACCGGCTCGGCATGGTTCACGAACGCGACATCACCGCCTATCAGGGACTGCAGGTCGTCTATGTTATTGAGCGCGACACTTGGCGGCAGCGGCGAAACCGAATCACCGGTCAGGCCGCCTTGCCGCGGTGATCGAAGTTCTTGTTGGTGAACGCCAGGATGTGATCGAGATAGCGGATCGGCGCATGTTTGGGCGGATGGTCCTGATCTGAACAGGTCGGCAGGCACGACACCACGGCCTCGAAATCGGGATCAAAGAAGAACGGAATCGAGAAACGTTCGCGCCCGGCCAGGTTGACCACGCGATGGGGCGTTGATGGAAAGACATCGTTGGTCCAGCGCGTCAGCATCTGGCCAATATTGACCAGGAACGCGCCGGGAAGCACCGGCGCTGATTTCCATTCCCCGGCGCGGGTCAGGATTTCAAGGCCCGGAACCTCGGCCTGCGCCAGCATGGTCATGAACCCCGCATCGGTATGGGGCCCGGTTCCGAACTCCTCACCGTCGAACCTGTCCTGTGCGGGATAATGGGAAATCCGCAGCGTGATGCTGGGCTCACGGAAAGACGACGCGAAGTAGTCCGCCGGGAGTTCCAGAGATCGCGCATAGACCGGCAGCATCCGCTTTCCCAGGGTTTCCATGGCCTGCATGTAGGAAAGCATCACGAGTCTGAATTCGGGCAGTTCGGCCGGCCACTGGTTCATGCCGCGCAGGGGCAGGTTTTCCAGGACCGCTGGATCATCTGCTGCGCGTTCACGTTTCATGAAGTAGGACGCAACCAGATTGGGTTTGGTTGCCTTATGCACGGCTGAAGAGCGCTGCATGCTGGCCTTTGAAGCCATGTAGCCGATGTTGTGCCGGTTGATCCGGTAGTTCGCCTTCACCTCTTCGGGCAGGCCGTGCAGCGCCGCAGTCTGCTCGAACGTACGGTCGACCAGATCCTGATCGATGCCATGATTGGCAATGAAGTAGAATCCGACCTCGATGCAGGCACGGCGCATGTCGGCTGCCAGCCGGTCCAGCGCGCCATCGTCTCCCGCCAGCCACGGGCCCAGATCAAGGACGGGTATGTCGCCAGCCATCACAGTCATCCGTGTCTCCTCTGCAGCCGCCACAGTTTAGGCGTTCAGTCCCTTGCGTCGAGACAGGGCTGAAATTCGCCGGTGCGCACGCGATCTGCGACGGCGACGAGTTCATGAGTCATGGAACGATCACCATCAAGCGGTGCAACCGTTTCGCGCACGGCGTCACGCAGGGCACGCGCAACCGGAGCGCTTTTTGCCGGTGCACGCAAGTCAAAGGCCTGGGCGGCGGCGATCAGTTCACAGGCCGCGACCTGGCGCAGCAGATCGATGGAGGATGCGGCCTTGCGCACGGCCAGCGGGGTCATCGGTGCATGATCCTCGACATTGTAGGCCGAGCTGTCATGCAGGCTGGCTGGCATGCCCAGGATGCGGATCTCCTTCACCAGGGTTTCCGACGTGAGATTGAGAATGCCGAAACCGATCTGGGTGTGGCCATGGCTGGTCAGCCCGTTGGGAAGGTCGGTGTACTGGTTCTGCATCAGGCGCCCGACACGTTGCGCTGCCAATTCGCCGACCTGACTGATCGCCAGGACAAGCGCATCGAAGGCAACCGCCATGGCAGGCGTATGAAAGTTACCGTTCGAGAGGATTTCATCGTGATCGCCCAGAACGACGGGGTTGTCACCTGCCCCATTCAGCTCGACCTCTACATTGGGCCGGCAGAAGTCGATGGTTGCGCGCAGGCTGCCATGGACATGGCTGGCACAGCGAAGGCTGATAGGGTCCTGGACCCGGCGCGCTTCGCCGGGATCGAACAGCGCCGTGCCGGCCAGCTTTTCGCGCAGGCTCTGCGCGGCGCGGGCCTGGCCTGGTGCACCGCGCGCCATCACGACACGCGGGTCGATGGGGCTTGGATTGGCACGGAAGGCTTCGAAGGTCAGAACGGCAATGCCGTCCATCAGTTCCAGCAGGTCCGTAATGTCGGCAAGCGCCAGCGCGCCCACGCCTACGGAAATGGAGTTGGCCGAACAAAGCGCCAGGCCCTCTTTCTCCTGGGGCGCAACGGTTTCGATGCCCGCCTGTTTCATGGCCTGGGCACCCTCCATCCAGGTGTCCTGATAGAGCGCCCGCCCCTCGCCCATCAGGGGCAGGGCCATGTTGGCGCACAGAGCCAGGTCCGAAGCGCCGACCGAGCCGATGGAAGGAATATAGGGATGCACGCCTGCGGCCAGCATGGCGCAATAGGTATCAACAAGAAGCGGGCGCACACCGGCACCGCCCTGGGCCATGCTGCTGGCGCGCGCGAACATGGCCGCACGCACGGCATCGACAGGGAGGGGATCGCCAGCACCACAGGCCCGCGCCAGAACCGTGACGCGACTGTAGTCTTCGCGCTCGGCCTGACTGATTTCGTGAACAACCCGTCCGCCAAGACCGCGGGTCAGCCCGTAAACCGGCCGGTCCTCTGCCGTGAACCGTTCGACCACATCACGCGAATGCTGCATCACGTCACGCGCCTGGGGCGCCAGTTCAGCCTTAGCCCTGCCACGGGCAACCGCGGTTACATCGGCAATTTCTAGGGCATTGGCGCCAAGGACAACACGCGACATGGGCAACTCCTGTGAGGATGGATCGGAACCTTGTCATATCCACCGCATCGAACACCAGAGCTTCAGGCATGATCCACAACGCGCCGTCCTGTGACCCCTGTCACTGTCACCAACAGGAACCATCACCACATGCATTGGGAACAAAGACACCCGGATCCAGAAAGAGCGCAACCTCCTGGTCCTTCCTCAAGCCCCGCCCGGGCGCCTCAACGCCGGTCGGGGCTTTGTTTATCCATCATTCCTGACTGACTTCCGCATTCAGCCGATAACCCTATCCCCGCACCGTACTGGCGACGCTGGGATTGCGGGTGTCATCGCCGATCAGCTTGCGCAATCGGCCGACCAGGATATCGATACCGCGATCCGCGGGATCATAGGCCCGCCCCATCGCCACCATGATGCTTTCGCGCGAGAGATCCTCGCCGGCGTGGTCGAGGAATACGGTGAGCAATTGTGCTTCCTTTGTCGTCAGCGTCTGATCTTCCCGGTTCTCCAGTTTCAGGACCCGCTGAACCGGATCGAAAGTTCGACCAGCGAACCTGCGCGGCCCTCCCCGCGAGGCCTCACGCAGGGCCTTCTCGTGCCAGGAGAGTTTTGCGCACTGCGCTTCGACCGCGCTCAGAAGCTCCTCGGCCCTGAACGGTTTGGTGAGAAAGTCGTCGGCGCCCAGTTCCATGAATCGGCGTTGCCATCTGCGTTCAGTCAGAGCAGTCACCATGATGATGGTGGCCTGCCCCACAGAGGTGGTCCACCTTCTATGTTAGAGTCCGGCGGTTATGGTCGCCCTGCTGGGCTGACCGGAGCGTAGCGTAGGGCAGACCTGCAGGGCGGGGCAAGATGGCTTCGGGAGCGGGTGGTTTGTAGCC
>CALIUG010000211.1 GCA_938048755.1 uncultured Alphaproteobacteria bacterium | reverse complement strand
GCAATCGCTGCATCCAGCGGCGGCGGCTCATAGGCCTCCAGAAGCTTCTTGTAGAGCGTGTTGGCGCGCCGGGCGGCGTCAGGAGAGCCTGCTTCCTCCCAGGCTTCGAAGTTGCGCCAGTCCGAAATCATGGGTTCGTAGAAGGCGGTCTCGTAGCGATCCAGTGTGTGCTGCGTGCCGAAGAAATGGCCACCGGGTCCCACATCGCGCATCGCTTCGATCCCGATGGCGTCGTCGGTGACGTCGATGGGCTGCATGGTCTCGGCGATCATCTGGATCGTGTCGGCATCGATCACCATCTTCTCGAAGCTGGCAACCAGGCCGCCTTCCAGCCAACCGGCGCCATGCAGCATGATGTTGGCGTGGCCCATGGTCGCGGCCCACAGGGACATCTGGCTTTCATAGGCCGCCTGGGCATCGACCGAGGTTGATGCATTGACGTTGCTCGACCGGTAGGGAAGGCCGTTCAGGCGTGCAAGCTGGCCGCCGATCATGGCAGCGCGGGTGTATTCGGGCGTGCCGAAGGCCGGGGCGCCGGTCTTCATGTCGACATTGCTGGTGAAGCCGCCATAGACCATCGGTGCACCGGGATTGGTGAGCTGCACCATGGTGAGTCCGGCCAGGGCTTCCGCGTTCTGCTGGGTCAGAGCTCCGGCGACGGTGGCCGGAGCCATGGCACCCGACAACGTGAAGGGCGTGACGATGACCGGCTGGCCGTGTTCGGCCATGGCCATCATGCCGTCGAGCATCGGGGTGTCGAAACGCAGGGGTGAGTTGGCATTGATCACGGTAACAATGCTGGCTTCACTCTTGAGTTCATCGCGGGAGCGTCCACGCGCAATGCCGATGATGGAAAGCGCATCATCGATGCGTTCGGCGCCCAGGGAATAGGCATGCCAGGCACGATCGGTCAGGGTGACGAAGGCTGCCAGACAATCGAGATGACGGCTGGCAGCGGGCAGGTCGGTCGGCTCGACGGGATAACCACCGAAGAAATGCAGGCAATTTAGGCTCTGCGCCAGCCGCAGGAAGTCGCAATAGTCCTTGAAGTTGCCTTCACGCCGTCCGCCATCGAGGTCATGGCAGAAGGGCGGGCTTGCCACGGGGCAGAATGCGATCCGGTTGCCGCCAATGGTGATGTCACGCTCCGCGTTACGGGCATGTAGCGTGAATTCCGATGGGGCCTTGGCGACGGATTCGGTGACCAGATCACGGTCAAACCGGACACGTTTCGTGTCGCGGTTCACGTCGGCGCCGGCGTCGGCCAGAATGTCGAGCGCCTTGTCGTGCAGGAACTCGATGCCGATCTCTTCAAGCACCTTCAGGGACCGGTCCTGCAGAAACTCCAGCTCGTCCCGGGAAAGCGGTTCCATGGGCGGAAAGCGGTTGACCACCTCGCGCCAGGGCGACTGTTTGATCGGCGAACTGGTCGAACGACGTGCCCGTCTACCTTCCCTTGCCATGAAGCCCCCTTGCTCTGTGTGTGAATCCCCGCATAAACGCTATTAGGGCCGCGCCGGTACGGTGTAAACAGACGATTAAGCGCAACGTTCGTGCGCAGTCAGGTTGCGCGCGATCCGCGGAGGAAGTCATATGTCGCATTCGATCACCGTGAAGCCCGGGCACCTGACCCATCGTGACCTCGTCGCCCTGCGCGATGGTGGGGTCGCGCTTGCCTTGGATGATTCAGCATGGGCCCCCATCGAGGCGTCCGCCAACCTGGTTCACGATGTTTCCGAAGGTGACGAGCGGGTCTATGGCATCAACACCGGCTTTGGCAGTCTGGCCAAGACCTCGATCGCACGGGACAGGCTGCGTGATCTGCAACGACGTATCGTCCTCAGCCATGCGGCAGGCGTGGGCGAGCCCCTGGCTGATCCCATCGTGCGGCTGACGCTGGCGCTCAAGATCAATGCGCTGGCTCAGGGCTTTTCGGGTTGCCGCCGTGTCGTCATCGAACGGTTGCTGGCTCTCTACAATGCCGATGCCCTGCCGGTCGTGCCGTCGAAGGGTTCCGTCGGTGCCTCGGGTGATCTGGCACCGCTTGCGCATCTCTCCACGGCGCTGATGGGCGTCGGTGAAATTTGTATCGATGGCGAAACCATGCCGGCTACCGAAGGGCTGACGCGCATCGGTCTGGAACCACTGGATCTCGAAGCCAAGGAGGGGCTGGCCCTCCTCAACGGTACCCAGGTTTCCACCGCGCTGGCCCTGGACGGGCTCATCCGTGCCGGTGACAACTTTGCTGCCGCGATGGTTTCGGGCGCCATGAGCGTCGATGCTTCCCTGGGGGCTGATACCCCGTTCGATCCCCGCATCTCCGATGTGCGCGGCCAGCCCGGCCAGATCGCTGCCGCACAGGTTTATCGCGACCTCCTGGATGGCAGCGAGATCCGCAAGTCCCATGAGGACTGCGACCGTGTTCAGGACCCATACTCCTTGCGCTGCCAGCCCCAGGTGATGGGCGCGTGCCTCGATCACCTGCGCTTTGCCGCAGGCGTGCTGCTGCGCGAAGCCAATGCCGTGACCGACAACCCGCTGGTCTTTGCCAACGAGGGTGACGTGCTCTCAGGCGGCAATTTCCATGCAGAACCCGTGGCGATGGTCTCGGATGTCATGGCTCTGGCGCTGGCCGAGATCGGGTCCATTGCCGAGCGGCGCATCGCCCTTCTGACGGATTCGCGCATGAGCGAGCTTCCCCCCTTCCTGGTCGAAGACAGCGGGGTGAACTCCGGCTTCATGATTGCCCAGGTTACGGCCGCAGCTCTGGCCGCCGAAAACAAGCAGCGCGCGGCGCCTGGTTCCATCGACAGCATGCCGACCTCGGCCAATCAGGAAGATCATGTTTCGATGGCGACTCACAGTGCGCGACGTCTGGCCGACATGAACGACAACCTTGCCGACATCATCGCGATTGAACTGCTGGCTGCTGCCCAGGGGATTGATTTCCGCAAGCCTCTTGTGACGTCTGACTCCCTGACCAAGGCGCACGGCCTGGTTCGTTCCAAAGCCGCATTCTGGGATGAAGATCGCCTGATGGCCCCTGACATCGCCGGGGTTGGTGCTCTGGTGCGCGACGGCGCTTTTCGAGAGTTTGTTCCCGCTGACCTGACGGAGATTGCATGATCCGCCTGTACTACGTTCCCGGTGGCGCCAACATGGTCGTCCACGCTGTTCTTGAACACATCGGTACACCCTACGAACTCAAGCCGGTCAACAGCGACAGCGGTGAGACCCAGAGTGAGGAGTTTCTCGAACTCAGCCCAGATGGCCGTGTTCCTGCGCTCGTGGATGGCCGGGTCATCATGCACGAGTCCTCTGCCATCGCCATGTATCTGGCGGACCGGTTCTCCGATGCCGGTCTTGTGCCAGACATCGATCCCGATCGCAGTCGTTACTATCTATGGATGGTCTTGCTGGGGAACACGGTCGAGGAGGCCCTGTTGCGCTGGTATCACCCGGACGACTATGTCGTTGGCGCTCCCGAGCAGGCTGCTGTGAAGCTGGCAGCGGAAGTACGCTTGACGGAGTTGTGGGGCCGGGTGGATGACGCACTCGATGATCGCTCGTATCTAACGGGTAACACCATGACGACGGCCGACTTGATGCTCTTCATGCTGTGTTTCTGGTCGCGCCGCATGAAGATGCCACCCAGCCGCTGGGACAACATCTCGACCTGGCTCCAGGACATGCAGGATCAGGAGTGCATTCGCGCCATGATGAGCCAGGAAGGCCTGGCCTGGGGCTTTGCTTCCTAGAAAACTGTTGTGTCTTCCCGGCCGCAGCGCAGCGGAGAGCCGGGACCTCGACAGAGTGGCGCTGAACTTTCGAGGCCCCGGATCAGCGCGGCCAGGGGCCGCTTGTCCGGGGTGACACAGCTTTATGCCATCAGATCGCCGACGGCCTTGCGATAGGCCCGGGCGATCTTCTCTTCGTCTTTGTGGTGTCCATCGCTGATGACCTGCTGGCCACCGACCACGACATCGCTGATGGAATTGCTGTTGCCGGAGAACACCAGGCTGTCGGTCAGGGCGTGGCCCCTGCGGCCGAACAGAACGGGATGGTTGGCATCGAGTGCGATGAAATCAGCGCGGTTGCCCACCTTCAATCCGTCGATGGGGCGACCCAGCGCCTGGGCGCCGCCGGAGAGGGCGGCATTCCACAGGCGTGCGCCGACATGGCGCTGCTTGTCGGTCGACATCACGTTGCGGATCTCGCGGCGCAGACGCTGCACATATTCAAGCCATCGTAACTCCTCGATCGGACTGACGGATATGTGGCTGTCCGATCCGATACCGAACCTGCCTTCACCACGCATGTAGAGACCCAGGGGAAAGATGCCGTCGCCCAGATTGGCTTCCGTGGTCGGGCAGATGCCCGTCACCGCACGGCTGTGGGCCACCATCCAGGTTTCCATCCGGTTGATGTGGGTGGCATGGATCAGGCACCAGCGCTCGTCGACATTGAAGTTGGTGTAGAGCCAGGTCACCGGACGCAGGTTCGACCACGCCTTGCAGTCTTCGACTTCCTTGGCCTGCTCTGCGATATGAATGTGGATCGGTGCGGTCGGGTCCATGCGGTTGAGGCCGGTAATGGCCTCCGAAAGCACACCCTTCGAGACCGCGCGTAGGGAATGGGGTGCGATGCCCAGCCGGACCTGCGGGTCGTCCACGTGCCTGCTGTGCAGATCTTCGAATATGCGCAGGAAGCGGTCAGCGCCATTGATGAAGCGGCGCTGCTGGGGCGCGTGTGGTTTCGCACCAAACCCACTGTAGGTGTAGAGCACCGGCAGCATGGTCATGGCGATGCCCGTGCGACCGGCGGCCCCGATCACCTGGTCGGCCATCTCGGTCAGGCTGTCATAGGGTTTGCCGTCGGGCTGATGGTGCAGATAGTGGAACTCGCCCACGGTCGTGTAACCGGATTTCAGCATCTCGACATAGAGCTGTGCTGCTATCGCGCCGACCTGCTGGGGATCCAGGCGCGCCAGGAACTTGTACATGATGTCGCGCCAGGTCCAGAAGCTGTCCTGGCTGCCGGTCCCGGCGCGCTCGGCCAGCCCGGCCATGGCCCGCTGGAAAGCGTGACTGTGCAGGTTCGCCATGCCAGGCAGGACCGGGCCGGACAGGCGCACGGCCCCACGAGAGGGTTTCACATTCGCCTTGATCGACGTGATGGATCCGGCGTCATCGACACCGATCAATACATCGTCGGACCAGCCCTTGGGCAGCAACGCTGCCCTGGCGAAATAGTCAGTCATACTGTCCCCATCCCAGACCGGAGCAGTGTTTCCCGCTCTCGTTATCTTTGATGCAGCGACTTAACCCGACCCTGCGGCGCCCTGCAACCCTTGCCCGCCTTTGTGCTCTGACCCTAGGCTCGTCAAAAGCCGGGAAAACGTCATGTGGGATTCGCTCTGGATTAACGCTCGATTGGCAACCATGGTTGCCGGAGCCACGCCCTATGGTGCCATCGAGGATGGAGCGCTGGGCATCAAGGACGGAGTCCTCGTCTATTGTGGGGCCGCGGCCGATCTACCGGATCGTCCGGGCAGTCTGGCGCTTGGGGTTCATGATGCCGAAGGCCGCTGGATCACGCCCGGTCTGGTCGATTGCCACACCCATGCGGTTTACGGCGGCGATCGCGCTGCCGAATTTGAAATGCGTCTCGAAGGCGCAACCTATGAGGAACTGCTGAAGGCCGGCGGCGGCATTCTCTCGACCGTGCGTGCGACCCGTGAGGCAAGTCTGGACACGCTCGTCGCACGCGCCTTGCCCAGGATCGATGCGCTGATCGGCGAAGGCGTTACCACCATCGAGATCAAATCCGGTTATGGTCTCGACATCGCTGCGGAGACCACCATGTTGCGCGCAGCGCGCCGGATTGGGGAGCTGTGCCCGGTCAACATCGCCACGACCTTTCTGGGCGCACACGCCCTGCCGCCGGAGTTCGAGGGTAGGGCTGATGCCTATATCGACCTCGTCTGTCAGGAAGCCATGCCGGCGGTTGCCGCCGAAGGCCTTGCCGATGCGGTCGATGCCTTCTGCGAGCACATTGCTTTTGACACCGATCAGACCGAACGGGTTTTCCAGAAAGCCCAGGAACTTGGACTGCCGGTCAAACTCCATGCAGAACAGCTCTCCGACATGGGCGGCGCGGCGCTGGCCGCCCGCTACAACGCGCTTTCCTGTGACCATCTGGAGTTTCTTTCGGAAGAGGGAGCATCAGCCATGGCAAAGGCCGGAAGCGTTGCGGTGATGCTGCCTGGCGCATTTTATTTCCTGCGCGACACCAACGTCCCGCCCATCGACCTGCTCCGCCGTGCCGGTGTGCCCATGGCGGTTTCGACCGACTGCAATCCCGGCAGTTCGCCCGCCACGTCTCTGTTGCTGATGATGAACATGGCTGCCACGCTTTTCCGCATGACGCCCGAGGAAGCACTTGCCGGCACGACCCGCGAAGCCGCACGTGCCCTGGGCATGGCCCATCAGCGGGGCACGCTGGAAGTCGGCAAGGCCGCGGACCTCGCCGTCTGGAACATCGAACGTCCTGCCGAACTTTCCTATCGCATCGGCTTCAACCCGCTCCATTGTGCTGTCCGCGATGGCGACATGACGCTCCGATGATCGGTGTCGAGAGTCAGCAGGGTTTTTCAAGGGCTTCGCAAAGGCCGTTTGACGGTTCAGTTCAGCTGCCCTCTTGCGCATGCTCGAGCGCAGCCAGCCCGATTACAAAACATGACAGGGCCGCTGGCGAAATTGTGAAGCATGGAATCTGGCAGTGGCTTGCAGGTATCCCTATTTCTTCACCAGTAGGCCGGTGGGCGGCCAGACCAGAGGGGACTGACCATGTTGCGTAAACTGATTGCCGTGAGTTTTGTGGCCGTTGGCCTTTCCATCGCTGCTGCTGGAGCGCACGCAGAAACTTCGGTCAATGTCACCCCTGATGGTGTTGCCATCGGCGGCTGGGACACGGTGGCCTACTTCACCGAGAACCGCGCCGTGGAAGGCAGTCCTGAGATCGCCCATGATTGAAACGGTGCCACCTGGTACTTCTCCAGCGCCGAAAACCGCGACCTGTTTGCCGGCGACCCGGAAGCCTATGCGCCGCAATTCGGTGGCTGGTGTGCCTATGCGCTTTCGCAGGGCCAATACGCCGCCGAGGTTGAACCCGATACTGCTTGGACCGTGCGTGATGGTGAGCTTTTCCTCAACTGGGATCCGCGGGTGCGTGACAAATGGCTCGGCAACAACATCGCCATGGGTATCGAGACCGGGCGCCGGAACTGGGAACGTGTCGAATCACAGGTCGAAGACGGCAGCGCACGTTTCAGCCGCAAGCCGGACTCGCTCTGGAACGCCCTGTGATCTGAAGGATGTTCTTGGTGATTGATGCCTAAGAGCACGCTCTGACCGCCATATCGGTGGTTGGCTGTCGACGTTAGACTGATCTGCCGGACGATATTGCCGGTCGCGTTTTTCAGGTCAGCATCGTGCCTCTCAATCCCGTCGTTCGTTCTCCTGCCTTTCGCCGCTTGTGGATCAGTTCGGTCTTCAACGCGATGAGCATGGGTGGTGACTTCGTCTTGGTCGGCTGGCTTGCCCATTCGGTCACCGGCGATGCGGCCTGGACGGGTACAGCCTTTGCGCTGCTCTTCGCTCCAATGCTGTTTCTGGGTGTTCCCGCAGGCACGCTCGCAGATCGTTACAGCCGTCATGGCTTCCTGCGTCTGCTCGAACTTGCGGCATGTGCGACCCTGATTCTTCTGGCCCTTGCCTTTGCCCTGACTGCCCCGGGCCTGGCGCATGTTCTCATCATGCCACTGGTTCTTGGTTGCATCCGGTCAGTTCAGAACCCGGTCCGGCTTAGCTTCGCCTACGATCTGGCCGGTGCCAACAATGCCATGGGAGGTGTGGCCGGCGTCAGCCTGGGCACACGAGTCGGCATGATCATCGGGGCGCTTTCTGCAGGCACGCTTGCCCAGAACCTTGGTGTCAGTGGCGCATTGGCCATCATGGCGCTGGCGCATGGAGCGGCGTGGTTCTGTCTCGGGCACCTGGCACCAGTCACATCGGCGCAGGTTCTTGACCGCAAACCCCTGATGGAAAACCTCCGGGAAAGCGGGGCGGAACTGAAATGTAACCAACTGCTGCTGGCGCTCGTCCTGGTAACCGCAGTGGTGGAAGTTTTCGGTACGTCCTTCTCGACGCTCGTTCCCCGGCTTTCCGAAGATCGTCTGGGCCTTGGTGCTGAAGGCGTGGGATGGCTGTTTGCGGCACAGGCAACTGGCGCTCTCATTGCCGTGATCATCCTGTTTTCCGTGCCCGTTCGAAGCCGTGAAGTCTATGCCTATGCCGCCGTGATCGCGGGCTTGGGCCTGATGATCGTCGTGCTGGCCTGGGCGGACGGTCTGGTTGTCATGCTCGTGGTTCTTGGCCTGATCGCCGCAGCGATCAGTGCCTGGGATATCCTGACCCAGAGTATGATGCAGCTTTCGGTGCCCGAACACCTGCGCGGACGCGCCATGGGTGCCTGGGGGTTCGCGATTGGATCGGCACCCATCGGACACCTGCAGATCGGTCTGCTGGCCGGTGCCATCGGAACCGAATGGGCCCTTATCGGCAACGGCAGTCTGGTCGTCGTAACCATCGCCGTTGCCCTCATGATTTCGCCGTCCCTGCGACGTCTGTAGGCCGTTTCAGCCTACGCTTGCGTTGTCGATGACTGCTGAGGCTTCCATCACCGGTTTGCCGCGCCGGAAACGGTCGACTGCGAAGGGTCGCATGCGTTCGTCGATTTCGCCCGTCACGATTGCCTTGGCCAACAGGTCTGCCGCGCCGGGTGCGCCAGCTATCCCATAGGTCCATCCGGCGCTGAACCAGAGCGATTCGAGATCGGGGTGTGCACCCAGCAGCGGGCCACCATCGGGTGCAGGGTGCAGCATCCCGCCCCATTGACGAAGGATGCGCATCCTTGCGATGCCGGGGAACATATCGACCATGTGGCGCGCATAACGCGGCATGACATACTCGGTGGAGATGATATTCCGTTTCGCGCTCTCTCCTGCCAGTTCACTACCGCCTACAATCTCCCCGCGTGCTGTCTGGTGGACATAGGTGAGACGGTCGATGAGTGCGACCGCTGGCCCGATCATCGGACGCACAGGTTCGCTCGCCATCGCCTCGATGCGGAACGGTTGCGCGTCCAGTACCACACCGGCCTTGGTGGCAAGGTCGGCGCTGTGCGCTCCCGCCGCGATCACCACCAGGTCGGCATCAATGCGTGTATCGCCGCAGACGACGGCGCTGATCCGCCCGTTCTGACGCTCGAAGTCCGTGACCTCTGTGCCATACCGCAGGTCGACACCTTTTTTCCGGCACGCCGTAAGCGCACCTTTCATGGCTGCATGGTGCGGTGCAGTGCCGCCGTCGGCCAGGTGGATCATGTCGACGATGCGGGTTTGGTCAGCTGCAGGCAGCACCTGGGCCATGCGCGGGCGGCTCAGGCGTTCCGAACTAACGCCGCATTCGCGGTGTGTCTGTAAGGCAGTATCGAGGACCGCGCTGGAGCGTTCGGATTCTGCGACGATGGCGTATCCGCGCCGTGTATACATCACGTTGTGGCCCAGGCGACGCGAGAGGCCCCGCCACTGGTCGACGGAATGCTCGAAAAACCGGGTCCACTCGGTCGATGAGAAACCGCCTCTCACAAGGGTTCCGTTGCGACCAGATGCGCCGCCCTGCCAATAACCCGCGTCGAGCACGACAATGTCCTTCTGGCCCCGGTCCGCCAGATTGAAGGCGAGGAGCAGCCCCTGGATGCCGCCGCCCACGATCACGATGTTGGCACTTTCGGTCGCGCTCATGGCGCGACCTCCGTAGCGTCGATCAGGCCCGCCGCCTGGCCGAAGGTCAGGGCCGCGCGCGGGGGACGATAGGTCGGGTGGCCAACCGTCCCGGTGGGTTTTCCGGTTGCCCATCCGACAACGGCGGCCAGCAGATCCCAGCACGGAACACCTTGGCAGGGACCCATGCCGCAGCCGGTCAGGCGTTTGATCTCCTCGACATGGACGGTCCCACGGGCAACGAGCGTGAGAACTTCCTCGACCGTCACATCCATGCACGGACAAACAAAGGCATGTGCGTCAGGTTGGTCGCGTGCGCCAAAGCTGACCGGTTCAGGCGCCTCGCTCGCCCATCCGGCGACACGCACGTTGTCGGGAACCTCGCCGGCCGTCAGCCTCAGTTCGCCGCTCCAGGATGCCTGGAACGGCAGGCTTGGGTCGGGCCGCCACGGACCGGCATGAACCACGGCATCGCAGGGAACCGACCGGTCCCCTGTCTCGATGCCGGTGACGTGCCCACGGCCTTGAATCGAGGCGACTGCAGCGACATCGAAGGAGCCGACGACGTGGACGCCCATAGTTTCCAACTGTTCGGTGACGTCGTGCCGCCTGGAAGTGCCGATCACCGCTACGCGTGCCCCTGCCGCGACACCGTGATCAAGTGCAAGCTGCATGGCCAATCCGGCGTCAAGCACGCCGGGCAGCGCGGCGCCGCGCACAACCGGCGGCGTCGAGCGTGCACCGGTCGCCAGAACAACGTGATCGGCATCAATGAGAAGCGCTGGTTCGCGGGGATCGATCGGAGCCGCGGCAACCAGTCTTCCGCCGTTGTAGAGGGCAAAAACCCGGTGCAGCGGATAGACGATGACATTCTTGGGCAGGGTCTCGGAAAGAGTTCCCTGTGTGACTAGGACGACGGAAACTGACATCGTTTCCGCTGCGGCCCGAGCTTCGGCCACACCGACCGATCCGCCACCGATAATTACGATGTCGGCATGGATGCGGTTTCCCTCGGGAACAGACCCCTCCGCGGCTTTCGGAGGTTTGGCTCCTCCCGCTGCAAAGGCCAGCATCCGTTCCCAGGGGTGCCAGAAAACCGATTGATCCGGTATCCATGTCGGATGCTCGAATCCGCCACGCAACCGTTTCCTGGGGATCAGACCAGCGCATCGGAACAGGTCAAAGCCGGGCGAAGGCCAGACGCCTTGCATTACGACCTCCATGCCTTCGCGCAGGATCATCTGGTCCAGCCGGCAATTCGGAACGCTGTCGACCGTGGCCATGTGCCCCGCGATAAAGCTGCCCGACAACCCCCGGGGTTAGTGGAATTTTCGGGAAGGGGTCAGCCGACGTATTCCAGCAGCATGCAGGGCGGCTGCGACCGTGTCGCCTTTTCTGCCTTCGATCCTTGTGTTGTTCCAAAGGAAAGATACCGGCTCGACCGGTGCGTTAGGCAGGCGCATGCGTTCTTCCCGTTTGTGTAGTCTCACTCGGTCCACGGCTTTGTCTTGCGCCATTTCTCATCTCACGCCTGCTTCAGCATCGGCAGGTTCATACCCTGCTCCTGGGCGCAGTCGATGGCTTCCTGATAACCGGCATCGGCATGGCGCATGACACCGGTGCCGGGGTCGTTGGTCAGCACATTCATCAGGCGCCGGTCCGCATCTTCGCTGCCATCGCACAGCACAACCATCCCGGAATGCTGGCTGTAACCGATACCCACGCCGCCGCCGTTATGGATCGAAACCCAGGTCGCGCCCGAGGCAACGTTCAGCATGGCGTTGAGCAGGGGCCAGTCGGCCACCGCGTCCGAGCCATCACGCATGCCTTCTGTTTCGCGATTGGGGCTGGCGACAGAGCCGGAATCGAGATGATCGCGACCGATCACGATGGGCGCCTTCAGAATGCCGTCGCGCACCATCTTGTTGAAGGCCAGACCGGCGCGGGCACGATCACCCAGACCGATCCAGCAGATGCGTGCCGGAAGCCCCTGGAAGCTGATGCGCTCCCTGGCCATGTCGAGCCAGCGATGCAGGTGCGGATTGTCCGGCACAACCTCCTTCATCATTTCGTCGGTGCGATAGATATCTTCCGGATCGCCCGACAGGGCACACCAGCGGAACGGGCCGACACCACTACAGAAGAGGGGCCGGATATAGGCCGGTACGAACCCGGGGAAGGCAAAGGCGTTTTCGACGCCGACTTCCAGCGCCATCTGGCGGATGTTGTTGCCGTAGTCGAAGGTTGGAATACCCATCTCCTTGAACGCGATCATCGCTTTCACGTGGGTCGCCATGGAGTCGCGCGCGGCCTTTTCCGTTCCTGCTGGATCACTCTTGCCACGGTCTTCCCATTCTTCCAGCGTCCAGCCAGCGGGCAAATAGCCGTTGATCGGATCATGGGCACTGGTCTGGTCCGTCACCATGTCGGGGCGGATACCCTTCTCAACCATCTGGGGCAGGATTTCGGCACAGTTGCCGACGATGCCGACCGATACCGCTTCGCCTGATGCCTTGGCCTGCTCAAGGATGTTGAGAGCGTCTTCGAGTGAGTCGGCCTTCTTGTCGAGATAACGCGTTTCCAGGCGCCGTTCGATCCGGCTGGGCCGGCATTCGATGGCCAGCATGCTGGCCCCTGCCATGGTTGCGGCCAGCGGTTGTGCGCCGCCCATACCACCCAGACCGCCGGTCAGAATCCACTTTCCGGTGAGGTCACCGCCAAAGTGCTGACGGCCCGCCTCAACGAAGGTCTCATAGGTGCCCTGCACGATCCCCTGGCTGCCGATATAGATCCAGGACCCGGCCGTCATCTGGCCGTACATCATCAGGCCCTTGCGATCGAGTTCGTGGAAATGGTCCCAGGTGTTCCAGTGACCGACCAGATTGGAATTGGCGATCAGGACACGGGGCGCATCCTTGTGGGTGCGGAACACCCCGACCGGCTTGCCCGACTGGACCAGCAGGGTTTCGTCATCTTCCAATTCGCGCAGGGAGGAACAGATCCTGTCGAAGCTGCCCCAGTCCCTGGCAGCCCGGCCGATGCTGCCATAAACCACCAGTTCTTCAGGCTTCTCGGCCACATTGGGATCCAGATTGTTCATCATCATGCGCAGCGGCGCTTCGGTCATCCAGCTCTTGGCTGTGAGTTCCGTTCCGGTGGGTGATCTGACCTCACGCGAATTGGCAAAACGGTCTTCTGACATGACGATCCCCTCGTGTTTCTTCGGATATTCGCTCTAGCACCACCACGATGCGGACGCCACCGTCACGCAGCGTCGGAAACGGCGGCCTGTTCTTCCAGCATCAGCGCTGCCCTGGCGGCCTCGCGGCCCTTCTGGACAAAGTGCTCCTGAAAGATGCGGTTGTGATGGTCCGTTTCCTGATACTGGTGCGGTGTCAGGGAAACCGAGAGAACCGGCACGCCGGTTTCCAGGCCTGCCTGCATCAGGCCGTTCACCACAGCCTGGGCGACAAAGTCATGGCGATAGATGCCGCCATCGACAACGAAGGCTGCCGCAGCAACCGAGGCGTAACGTCCGCTTGCGGCCAGTTTTTTGGCAAGCAGCGGCATTTCGAAGGCCCCGGGCACGTCGAAGACGTCGACCTGTGCTTCGGGAATGATCTGGCAGAACCCGGCAAGCGCCTGATCCACGATCGCGGCATGCCAGTTGGCTTTGATGAAAGCGTAGCGGGTGGGTGTCATGGTGATCTCCTTGCGTTAACGACAGACACGTCACCCAAGGCGATCACGGGCAGGTTCCGGCATTGCTGATGCACGGGCTGCTCGTTCTCTTCCGTCCGGACTATAACCGTCGGCCCAGGTTTCTCACCTGATCTGCTGACCCCTCCAACAGGGAGGGCGCTCGCGGGCTCGCAAAATTTTCTGCATACCGCCGGTGGGGAGTTTCACCCCGCCCTGAGAACGGCTAAATCTAGCCACACCAAACTTCGTTCCGCCATCTCTCGCCACCTGGAAAGTCAGAAATCATGGAAGGTTTCCTCGCACTTGGATTCCTGATCGGCATGCAGCATGCCCTTGAAGCCGATCATCTCGCTGCCGTTGGAGCCATAATTGCCGGTCGCCCGTCATCCCGCCGGGCTCTGGTTCTGCGTGGCGCGGCGTGGGGATTGGGCCATTCCATCACGCTGTTTCTCGTCTGCTCGGTGGTGATCCTACTGGGGCTCACCCTGACCGACCAGGTTAGTGCGGCGATGGAGTTTGTTGTCGGTATCATGCTCGTTCTGCTCGGCATCGATGTGATCTATCGCTTCCGCAAGAAGCGCGTGCACTTCCATGTGCACAGCCACGATGACAGCAGGCCGCATCTCCATGCTCACAGTCATGGTGCTGATGTCCCCCATCGCGAGGACCAGCACGTCCATGAACACCCCAAAGGTCTGCCTCTGAAGGCGCTGGCCATCGGTCTGGTGCACGGAGCGGCCGGTTCCGCGGGGCTACTGGTCCTTGCCGTTGGCGCGACAAGGGACCCGGTCGTCGCACTGGGTTACATTGCCCTCTTTGGTGCCGGTTCGATCCTGGGCATGGCAACGCTGACCTTCGTTGCGTCCTGGCCGCTCAGCGCCGTGGAAGGCCGCGCACGATGGCTGCACGGATGTCTCAGCATCGGAGCAGGCGTTCTGGCAATAGGACTTGGCATCGATGTCATGATTGAAACCGGTGCGCTTGCATGGACGGTGTTCTAGGCCGTGTACTCATTAATATTGGCGCCGGGTTTCAGCCGTTAACCGTTCATGCATTGCGCGGCGGTCGATGTCTGAGCTCAGAACCCAACCGTACTTCGGGCAACTGCGATTTCAGAGCGGGTAGGGAGTTTCTATTTGTCTTTCTTGGCGAAGTCTCCTACTCACAGACCATGATTCATTACTGGCTCGTACTCAAACGAATGGACTGCCTGTCTTAGGCCTGCAGTTTTCTGGCAAGTCTACCGAGCTGGATAGTGGCTCACCGAATGATTGAAGAACTTCAATTATTTTGACCGCACGATCTTCCCAATCACTAAAACAATTGAACGGAACATAAGTACCAAATCTTGGACAAGCCCTCCCCTGGTTGCAGGCGGAAAGCCCTCTGTTGGCGCCTCCGGAGCCGCATCCGAGCGTGTGGGATGGCCGTCTCACAAAAAGGAAAAACCATGTCTTCTCACTAAAACATGATGCCAATTGTCAACGTGGCCCCCCTCTATTCCGATCAGCCCGACCATTGGGCACCGATTGATCGGGCAATCGGAGATGCCTGCCGCCAAAAGGGTGGGTTCGTCGTAACCGGACTGCCCAAGAAACTGCAGCAGGAAAACATCCCGATCAAAAGATTCTTCGAGATTTTCGACCTCCCGGAGGAGGAACTATACAAGATAGCAACGCGCCAAATGCGACCGGACAGCGCCTATACCGTACGTGGCTACACTAAGCTCTCAGGCGGCTTCGCATTTGGTGAAATGTTCGATCTAGGCCAGGAAACACTGCCGCCTGCTGTCGACATTGACGGCATCGATATGCTTCTCAACCGCAACGTCTGGCCGTCGCAAGAGCCGTTTCCCGGCTGGAGGACCGCGCTGATCGGACATTTTGCGCTAATGGAAGACCTCGGTATCAGGATCATCCAATCGATAGCGTGGTCTTTAGGGGTCGACCCCTCCGCCGCTGGCGCACGCTATGAAAATAGCGCATCGACGCTGCGGTTCCTCAGGTATCCCCAACGGCCCGACAACGTGGTCATCGGCGGCGAAAAGGGTGCAAAACGACTCGTCGGCGGGCGCGAGGTCGCCTTGAGCGCAGAAGAGCATACCGACAACGGCGGCCTGACGTTTCAATGGCAGGATGAACCGGGACTACAGGTTCAGACGACCGAAGGAGAATGGATAGGGGTGCCCAACATCCGCGACGGATTCTCGGTACACCTGTGTGAGGCGCTAGAAAAGCAGTCTAGCGGGCATCTTCGCGCGACGAACCACAGAGTCTACGACACCGGCAATGCGCGGCAGTCCATGGTCTTCTTTCTGGAGCCAAATCTCTACTCCAGCGGCAACGCGTTCAGCACCACGCCAGACGAACCGCCCGCCTCAGCTGAAGACACCTATGCGGCATCCATGAATGAAACGCTTCGCAAGACAGGCCGCGGGTAAAGCTGAGTTCGTCACCTATGGGTGCCTGCCTGGAGCAGGCGCTGCAACTGTAGATTTTCGCCGCCAAGCTGCTAAGGGCCGGGTCGCGCTCTTTTGAAGCGCCGAAAGGGAGGAGGCCAAATGCGCTATGCACTCACTGACGCCGAGTGGTGTCTCATCAAACCCGTCTTGCCCTACAAGCCGCGAGGTGTCCCACGCGTGGACGACAGGCGGTTTCTGAACGGCATCTTCTGGATTTTGAGATCGGGAGCGCCATGGCGCGACCTTCCAGAACGATACGGCCCTTATACGACATGTTACAACCGGTTCGTCCGCTGGCGATGTGCAGGCGTCTGGGACCGCATCCTGATCGCCATCTCGCATCGCGACCATGCCGAGGTTCAGATGATTGACAGCACGATTGTTCGGGCGCACCAGCACGCCACGTGCATCAAGCGTGGCACTGATGAAGAGCTTGGCCGGTCCCGCGGCGGATTGACGACCAAGATCCATGCGGTGGTCGACGCAAACGGCTTGCCGATTAAGTTGGCCCTAACGCCCGGGCATCAACATGACAGCCTGAGCGCAGCTGATCTTCTCGGCGATATACCCGAGGACGGGATGCTTCTGGCCGACAAGGCCTATGACTCGGATGCGATCAGGTCTCTTGTCGCTGCGAACGGTGCCTGGGCAAACATACCGCCTCTGCATAATCGGCGTAATCCGATCTGCTTCAGCCCGTTTCTCTATCGCGATCGGAACCTGGTCGAGCGGTTCTTCAACCGAATCAAACATTGCCGCCGCATAGCCACGCGGTACGAGAAGCGAGCGGCAAATTTTCTTGCATTCGTCAAGCTAGCGGCGATTCGAATCTGGCTACGCGTTTATGAGTCCACAGCCTAGCAACTTGGGAGTGATCGCCATGGCCAAATCCCTGCCTGCACCCAAGGCTGATTTTGTTGGTCTTGATGACGGCCGTGTGCATCTGGCCAGTGGCGGTCAATCTCCGATGCTTGTGCGGCACCGTGCCGCGTTTGAGCGTTTCATGGCTGACAAGGCGGCTGGAGAGCCAGGATACGTTGCGCATATGGAGATCGCGGAGTGCGCCAAACGGCAGATTGCGCAACTCACCCATCTTCCGGCCCAGGATCACGCCTTTCTGGGCAACGCGTCCGAAGGCATCGGACGGGTTCTCTCCTCGATCACCTGGCAGCCCGGCGACAACGTTGTCGTGTCGCAGAATGATTATGCCTCCGGACTTGCCGGCCTGGTACGCCTTGCAGACCTGGGAGTTGAACCCAGAGTTGTGCCCTGTGAGGGTTGGTACATCGACCCCCAGGGCCTTCTCGATGCCTGCGATTCGCGCACGCGCCTGCTTTATCTCAGCCAGGTCACATCACTGACCGGCCAGCAATTCGATGTCGCGGCAATGTCAGAGGCACTTGCCGAACGTGATGTCATCTTCCTGCTCGATATCAGTCATGCCCTGGGCGTGGTGCCGGTCGATGCACGGCTTGCCGATTTTTCGGTCTCCAGCGGATACAAGTTTCTCTGCGCACCGCATCTGGGCGTCTTTGCCTGGAACCGCGAGCGCCGTCCGGATTTTCGACCACTCAATGTCGGTTGGGCGTCCGGCTCGCTCACTTCCGACAAGACGTCCTACACACCCCATGCCGATGCCCGCCGTGCAGAGATCGGCAACACGAACTATCTGGACGTCTATCTGCTGAACGAGTCCCTCGATTACCTTTTGGACTACGGCATCGAGTCGATTGCTGCTCATACCGGAAATCTTGTCGACACGCTTCACGCAGGTCTGGTCGCGTTGGGACTGGAGGTCGTGACTCCAGCCAGCCGGAACGAACGGGGCAGCAGCGTTTCGTTCGCTGTTGCCGATACGGAACCCCTGGAGAAGGAAGCGCGCGACGCGGGGATCCTGCTTTGGAGCGGAAGCGGGCGCTTGCGTGCCACCACGCATCTCTACAATTCAGCCGACGATATAGCGCGTTATCTCGACTGGCTTTCCTCACGCTGATCTTTCGAGCGATCACATCGTCGGGAGCATGCGTTGCATACCTTGTCGCGTGCATCCGGCAACCACATATCCAATCCATAGGACGTCGTTGACGGACTAGATGGTCCGATACCGGGCAGACCGCTTACTCCCCCCGAGCGAGCCCGATACCAGATCGAAAGCTGTGTCCCCGGCCTTCGATCTCTCAGGCAACGATGTTCGAAAAAGACGCGCCGCCCCTGGTCTCCCCGCCAGGGCGGCGCGCATTTGTTTCGTGGTTCGGCAAAGCCGACGCCATCGTTGTGACGCAGTGCGTATAAAGGAAGGGAAGGGCCGACTCGTGTCGAGGCGGGCTCAGGCCAGAAGCGCGCGCAGGCGGGTGATCTGCTTTTCCACCGAGATGGGGCTTTGCGAGGTGACCTCCAGCCCCTTGTCTTCATAGACATCGCCAGGATGGGTGCTGCGGCGGATTTCAAGGGCCAGGTCACGCTCGCGGATCAGATCCTTCACCAGGGGGCTGAACAAACCCACCATGCCGGTGATCCAACGGTTGACCGGCCATGACGGGCGGGCGTGGTCGATCTCGTAGGTATCGACCATGTCGCACACGTCGCTCGCCTTGTACCAGGATTCGCTTGTGACCCAGCGGTTGACCGTGAACATGCCGATGGGAAAGCCCTTGGGGTCCATGGAAATGGCGATCAGGTGACTCAGCGCATCGGTGCCCACCGGCCAGGTTGCGTCACCATCATAGGGAACCGGCTCGACGCCGCGCTTCATGCCCGATGCACGTTTGAAGGTGTGGAAATGGCCGTGTTCTCCCGGACGCTGATCCTTCGGGTGGGCGTGATAATAGTACTGGCTGTGACTGTCCCGGTCGAAGATGTCGCCCTTGGGGTAATGCTGCCACTGATAGAACGTGCCGGTATCGCGCAGCAGCTCGCCAACGATGTTGTCGTTGGTTTTCTTCAGGACGCGATAGCACTCCAGAACATCCTTGCCCGCCTCCAGCATACGTTCGAGCGTCTCCCGGTCGAGATCTTCGAGCTTTGTGCGGGGCGGGATATCCGACGCTGCCGGAACCTGTGTCGTCGATGGAGTTGCACTGGCCATGCAGAGAGGATGGCGATTTGCAGCCGCGCTTTCAACCGGCTGAAGCCCTGCGGCCTGCATCAACTGCTGGTGATCCAAGTTGTTTGCGTAAATGTGCCGGTCATCACCATCTCTGCGATCCAGAAGGCGCATGCCGGCGTATGACCGATCATTGCTGGCCCGTGTAAGGCCTGGAAGAACAAGGAACACGCAGATGCGAACGATCTCCGATCATCTTGGTGCATGGATTGTTGTTGGTGCCCTGGCACTGGCCCTTACTGCGATTTGGGGAAATGATGCCCCGGCGCGAGCCTATGCCGGCATGGATCAGGAAGTTTGCAGTCATGACATTGTCGCCGGTGTAACCCTGCCTCATTCCCGGACCTGGAACCCCAACCCGGTCCTGGCAGGCATTCCCGTGGAATCGGCGCCTGCCGCAACCTCGTACGATTTGGCCGAAGAACGCGGTCTTGCCAGGCTCGAAGAGACGGGCGTGCGTCCCATGATATCGCTGGCGGCCTATGAGGATTCCAGCACCAATCTGAAGCCGATCAGAATGTGCTGAATGCCCTCAGGCCGGCCATGGTGCGATGCCGGCCGGCAGACACCGCAACCTTTGTCATCCCATGAGCCGCCCTTGACCCAATAGCGTCCGGGGCGTTGCTCGTCTGCTGTCCATTCAAACACCTGCCCTACGGCATCAAGCATGCCGAACGGGCTGGCCCCGGCTGGATAGGACCCCACGGGGACGGTCCCGAAGGGACCCGCATCATGGCTGTTCAACCGATTCGGGTCCCAGACATCGCCCCATGGAAACAGGCGTCCATCGGTGCCGCGTGCGGCTTTCTCCAGTTCAAGCTCAGTGGGTAACCGCCAGGTCTGGCCGGTGATGTCCGACATCCATGCGGCAAAGGCCTGGGCATCGGCATGGTTGACCAGCACCACAGGGTGATGCAGACGGTCGGGAGGCGGTGCGCCATCGACCCAGGCATAGGGACGGGTGCGCTCGTAAGGGTGGATCAACCCATAGGCATCCCATGTTGCCTGGTCGATATCGGGCGCTCGGTGGCCGGTGGCATCCACGAAGCGCGCATAGTCGGCCTGGGTGATCAGGTTCTTCGTAATGAAATAGGTCGGCAGATCAAGGGTTTGGCGGTCACGTTCGTCATTGTACCAGCCCCATTCCCGGGTCATGCTGTGACCATAGGCAGCTTCGTCCAGGGCATAAGCGGTCTCCCGTTCTGCCTGATCCGATCCGGCGATAAACGGGCCCGCTGGTATCTCGATGGTCTCAAGGTACAGATCGTCGGCTCCCGACTCGTCCGCCCATGCGGTGGGAAGCACAAACATCAGACTGACCAGAATCGCCGCAAGGGCGCGGGTATCAAGAACTTGCGGTCTCACACGAACGTGAAAGCCTTTCATTGGTTTGTCCTCGCGGGGAATGGATATGGTTTGCATCGAGGGCTGTTGTCGAGGGGCAAGTGTTCCAGACTTCGCGACAGTCCGTCCGACACAAAGTCGTGACGTTCAAACATGATAACCGGAGGCTTCCCAACCCATGTTCCAACTCAAGCGCAATCTGCTGTCGACCACGGTGTTCCCCGCGGTCATGGGTGCAGGCGCGGTGATCGCCATCGGCGCAACGCCGGTCCCTTGTGGCCGTGCATCGTCGAATGCGACCTACGCGGCTCCCGCAGCAACGAACCCGGAGGCCGTTCCGGCTCCCACCGGGTTGGCGGCAGGCTGTAGCGCCTGCGATGCCTGTTCAGCCTGTAACCCCTGTGCAGCAGCGTGTGGTGCCTGCAATCCCTGCGCTGCAGGATGTGGTGCTTGTGGCGCGTGCGGTGGTTGTGGCGGCTGCGGAGCAAGTCTTGATGTTGCGACCGGCATGGCTGCCGGCTGTGATGCCTGCTCGGCCTGCAATCCCTGTGCGGCAGCGTGCGGTGCCTGCAACCCTTGTGCGGCCTGTGACGCCTGCAATCCCTGTGCGGCCGGCTGCGGTGCATGTGGCGGCTGCGGCGCCAGTCTTGCAGTAGCGACCGGCATGGCTGCGGGCTGCAGCGCTTGTGGTGCCTGCTCGGCATGCAATCCCTGCGCAGCAGCGTGTGGCGGCTGCAATCCTTGTGCTGCATGTGATGCCTGCAATCCCTGTGCGGCCGGTTGTGGTGCGTGCGGTGGTTGTGGCGGATGCGGTGCCAGCCTCGCAGTAGCGACCGGCATGGCTGCCGGCTGCAGCGCTTGTGGCGCCTGCTCGGCCTGCAATCCCTGCGCAGCTGCATGCGGTGGCTGTAACCCCTGCGCGGCCTGTGATCCCTGCAATCCCTGTGCAGCCGGTTGTGGCGCGTGCGGCGGCTGCGGCGGTTGTGGTGCGAACCTCGCAGTCGCGACCGGTATGGCTGCAGGCTGCGGCGCATGCGGTGCCTGTGTTGCTTGCAACCCCTGCGCAGCGGCCTGTGGTGCTTGTAATCCGTGTGCTGCCAGCTGTGGCGGATGTGGCGCTTGTGGAGCGTGCGGGGCCTGTGGTGCCTGTGGCGGCTGCAATCCTTGCGCAGCAGCGCATGACTCAGGCTGTGAAGTGCCGCGTATCGCGTGGTCCAGCAATCCCTGCGGTGGTTGTGGTGCGTGCGGTGGCTGTGGTGCCTGCGGCGCAAGTCTTCCCGAGGCATCGGGCTGGGCTGCTGGCTGCAGCGCATGCGGAGCCTGCTCGGCCTGTGGCGCTTGCGGAGCCTGCGGTGCGTGCAACCCCTGTGCAGCGGCCTGTGGTGGCTGCAATCCCTGCGCAGCGTGCAATCCGTGCAAGCCCTGCGCGGCCTGTAATCCCTGTGCCGCGGGCTGCGGCGGCTGTGGCGGTTGCGATGCGTGCGGTGGCTGTGGCGCCTGCGGTGCCGGTGCCGATATCGACCTCACCAACGAAGAGGCCCAGGCCGCCTATGACTGCATCAAGGGTCAGCTTCATGCCGGTTATGCCAAGTCCGGCCTGATGTCGGCCAGCGGGCTCGAGATCGCTGATTCCTATGGTGCCTGGGAGCAGTTCAATACTGTGGCTTACAAGTCCTACACACACGGTGGACGCTTCGTGAACAACATTGCCAACGGCGATGGTGCCGCAAGTTACGGCGAGTATGAAGATGGTGCAGCCTTGCCGGTCGGCACGGTCCTGGCCAAGGACAGCTTTGCTGTCTCGGGCAAGGGAACTGTGGTTGCCGGTCCGCTCTTTGTCATGGAGAAGATGCCTGCAGGCTTCGATGCCGAAAGCCAAGACTGGCGCTATACCCTGGTGATGCCCAACGGCAACGTTATCGGGACCACCAACGGTGCGGGTTCGGGCGATGTCGCCTTCTGTATTGACTGCCATGTCTATGCAGAGCGTGACTCCGTTCTCTTCATCCCCGAAGAGTTCCGGATGTAAGAGGCATGACGACCTTTCTTGAGGTCGCGAGCAGGAAGGGATGGGCCATCACCGGCCCGTCCCTTCTGTTCGTTCTGTGCCTGGTTTGCTTTTCAACCGCAGTCCAGGCCGACGAAACCGGATTGATCACACCCCAGGATACCTGGGAACGTGCCCAGGAAGATGAACTCCTGATCATTGACATCCGAACGCAGGGGGAGTGGGAAGAAACCGGCATTCCTCCTGATGCTGTGCTGGTCAGTCTCTACAGCGACTGGGGCGTGCCCAATCTCGATTTCGTCGTTGAAATTCTTGAAGCCGCCAATGGTGACAGGAACCGTCCGATTGCCCTCATTTGCGCCGGTGGCGTGCGTACCGCGTTCGCAGCCGACCTGTTGCGTGATCGGGGTTTCACGCAGGTTCTCGATGTCGGTGAAGGCATGCTTGGAAGTGGAGATGGTCCCGGCTGGATCGCCCGAGGCCTTCCCACCGAACCGTGCTCTGAATGCTCCTGATGGAAGCGTTCCTGAGCGCCATCGACGTCAATGTTAACGCCTGAGGTTTCTTCATGAACAAGCATATACCTTCCGTCTTTGCCGCTGCCTTGTTGCTTTCTCCTGGTGTTCATGCCGATGGCGACCCAGCCGCCGGTGAAGACCTCTTCAAACGCTGCCAGAGTTGCCACACGATCGATGAGGGCGGGCGCGCCAAGCAGGGGCCCAATCTCTTCGGCGTCTACGGGCGCACGGCCGGAACCTCCGAAGGGTTCGACCGTTACTCCGACGGAGTCGCTTCATCGGGTATCGTCTGGGATGAGGAAACTTTGAGTGCGTGGCTCCAGGGTCCAGCACAGTTCATTGCGGGCGCCAAGATGACCTTCCGGCTGAACGACCCACAGGACATCGCCGATGTCATTGCCTATCTCAAGGCAAACAGCCCTGATGCGGAATGACTCTTTCGGGTTCTATTCCTTGACCAGAAAACAGTCTGCGCCACGTTGTTTCAGATTTGCGCAGATGATTTCCGCTTCGGCAAGAATGGGCATGGGTCCGGCTTGCAGCCTGTAGACCGGATCATTGTCGTCGCGCTCAACCGTCACAACCCGATAGGGCAATCCGCCCAGCAGGTCGTCATGACGTGACATCATGTTGTCCCACTCCCGTTCGGCCCGGTCCTGATCAACATAGGCCGCAATCTGGATAAACACCGGACCTGCCCGTTCCGATCCGACAACCAGGACTTCCTGCTCGGTTCCTGCGTACCCCACATCGCTGGCCATGCGGTCCATGACGTCGCTCTCGTTTGGTGGCGGGGGCGGTTCTTCTTGTGTTGGCGGGAAGGCGAGGGCGGTCAGCCGATCAACCGCCTGTTCGAGACCACCGGCTGCTGCCTGCTCATAGTAGGTCCGCGCGAGATCCAGATCCTGCGTCACACCAGAGCCGGTCTCATAGGCAAATCCGATCGCGTACTGGCCCATCGGGTTTCCCTGATCGGCCGCGCGCTGGAACCAGTGGATCGACTGGGCCTGATCGAAAGGCACACCTTCGCCACGCTGGTAGGCAAGGCCCAGCATGACCTGTGCCTGGGCAAGGCCGTTTTCGGCTGCTGCCGTCCACCAGCGTACGGCTTCTTCCATGTCTGGTTCGACACCGGCACCCAGGCGCAGCAGGTGTCCCAGGTTGAACTGTGCCGGCGCGTGGTTCTGTTCCGCGGCCTGCCTGTACCATGTAACAGCCGTGCGATAATCGCGTCCCACGCCGCGCCCACTCTCATAGATGAGTCCCATGCCGAACTGACTTTCTGGATCCCCGGCCTCTGCCGATTCCTGCCATTCGGCAAGCGCGGCGGCATAGTCACCGGCGGTATAGGCCTCGACACCGGCATCATAGTCTGCCCGGGCAGGACAGGCGCAAGCGATCATGAAGATCACCAGCCACGCGCCAAGCCAACTTTTACCGATAACAAACATGGCGTAACGGTGAGTCAACACACGCGTCCCGTCAACTGTCCTCTGGTTGCCCATGATGATCGCGCAGCTTCCGGCATCGGGCGCGCCCGGGTCTCATGTATCCGGTCCCATGCCGGTTTGTTGGGACGGTTCATGTCTGTGCATGGCGCAACGAGGGCATCAGGCAGGTGTTTCAGTGTTTCTGAACGGGTACTTGCCGTGGCGATGGTGAGCAATGCGGGGTAAGGTGCAGGCATGGATGATCTCTCACAACTTTCAGGCCGCCGGTTTGCCCTGGGTCATGCCGCCGGCGAAACCTGGCAGGAAGCCGCGCGTGCTGTGGCCGAGCAACTCGGAGACCGGGATGACGACGAGCTGGGGTTCGTTTACGTCACGGACCACCTGAGCGAGCATCTGGGCGACATTGCTTCGTTTCTGGCCGGAGCAACCGGTACGCTGAACTGGTGCGGCACCGTCGGTATCGGCATCTGCGCGACCGGAGTGGAATACTTCGACCGTCCGGCCGTGGTTGCCATGACGTGTTCGTTCCCCTGCAGCAACCACGCCCTTTTCACGTCTCTCGATGAGGCGATCACCAGTTACGCGGAAATGGGGTCGGCCCCTGGTGGCGCCTTCTGTGTTGTCCATGGTGACCACAGACGCCAGGAGCTGATGGGTGACGTTCCCCGGCTCGCACGCGATACCGACGGCTTTCTGGTTGGCGCCCTGACGTCTTCGCGGGCTTCCTTTGCACAGCTCGCGGGGCGTCCCGCTGATGCAAGCCTCGGGGGTCTTCTGATGACCAATGCCAGGGTTGCCACGGGCCTGACCCAGGGTTGCACGCCATTGGGTGGCTATCATCAGGTGACGCAGGCGCGCGAAAATCTGGTGATCGCACTTGATGGCAAGCCCGCCATGGATGTCTTTGTCGAAACCCTCTCTGATGCCGGCATTTCGGACCTGCGCGAGCTCTCGGGCGCTTTGCATGTCGCGCTGCCTGTCACGGGGTCGGACATGGGCGATTACCTTGTGCGCAATCTTGTCGGGCTTGATCCCGATGCGGGCACCATCATGATCGGTGACGACGTCGAACCTGGTGACGCGCTCATGTTCTGCAAGCGAGACCAGGAAGCAGCCGAGGCGGACCTCCGTCGCATGTTGCATGATCTCAAGGCGCGCGCAGTACGTCCCGTTGGTGGGCTCTATTTCAGTTGCCTTGCCAGGGGGCCTGGCATGTTCGGTGAAGAGGGACGTGAACTCGCGATTATCGAGGAAGTTCTGGGTGATCTCCCGATCGTCGGTTTCTTTGGTAACGGAGAAATCTCGTTTGACCGGCTTTATGCCTATACCGGTGTGCTCACACTTTTTACCGCGCCCGATGAGGCGCACTGACAACCTTGGCATGATTGCCTGACGGTTGATCTTTGCCCGGCTACTCCGTCCTGATCACGCTGTCGGGATAAAAGTCAAAGAAGGCAAAGGCGAAGTCCACGGTGTAGACCGCATCGACCAGACCTTCTTCTGTCCGGCGCTGCACGACGATGTTGCCGACATCCACACTTGCGGCAATTTCGCGTTCGTCCAGGGCCGACGCCTGGCCGGGTTCCCAGGTAATGACCAGATCGCCGTCCTCGATCCGTCCCTGTGATTGTACGAACGCAAGCGCCCATGCCTGATCATCAACCCGGACGACGCGTGAAAGGGGTGGCACATTCTCGGGCAGATCGCCCTTGAAGAAGGGATAGGGCGCATCGCGGCTGTCATAGCCGGCATAGGGGTTCGACCCGTACTGTCGGCTGCCTTCGTTGTTGGGCACCTGAACCATGCCGTCGGGATGCCGTTCCTTGAACCGGGCAAAGGACTCCAGTCTGGAAGGATAAGGGGTCAGGCGCGTGCCGTTCATGTCCCCCACGATGGCAGCCCAAGAAACTGTTGCCACCAGCTTTCGGTCTGCCGGTCATACATGACCAGATCGGAATTGCGCAGCTTGCCCGTCGTGCCGAAATCATAGACGACACCGTCGATCTCCCGCTCGAATACAATGCCGGTATTGCACAGGGGGCAGAACGTGATGGTCAGCGGCATGCCGTTCACGGTGTCGTTGACGATTTCGTGCCACATCAGAATGCGCAAGGGATAGGCGCGGGCCTCACCATCAACCACGACGCTTATGACCGGCTCCAGGTCGGGAAGATCATCCATCGTAGCGGCAGGCACAAACACGGGATCGTCGATTGAGGGAATGCCGTCCTTGGGCGGACCGCCCGACAGGATTTCATCGAGTTCGATGGACCGGTTCTCGAAATCCGTGACCGGCCATTCGTTTGACCAGAGGTCCAGAGCGTGGGCTGTACCGCCGAAAACCAACAGGACAGCCAGTGCAGGCAGGATCAGGCGCGTTTTCATATCACAAGCCTGCGGCAGACTGACGATCATCGTCCAGTCAACGCTGTGTGATCGCCACGTTGGCCCTGTTACCAGACGATCTTCAGGACGCCGACCTTGGCAAGCCAGACCAGGGTGCGGCGCAGTCTCACCTTGGCATGGCGGCCGACAAGATCGAGCAAAACGCCGGTCTCTGTAGGGCCGTGTTCCTGCAGATGATGCAGCACGGCGGCGATGTGATGATCCGGCGCGTTCATGGTGGAGTTGAGACGCGCCATGAAGGCAAGGTCGACAGCCTGCTGCACCGTCTTGTCGCCCAGATCAAACACCCGATCGTCGTCAACGACTGCGGTGGGGTAATGCTGGAACAGGTCAAAGGGATCGGCGCGGGCAGGGTAGGCGGGTGAACCGGTCTGCTTGGGTGCAACCGCCCGTGATTTCTTACGCCTGCCTTCCAGTTCCGCCCAAAGCTGCTGGTACTGACCGATGATGACCTTCCAGTCATAGGTTGTTTCAGCACGCCGCCTGCCGGCTTCCCCCATCTTGCGGCGCAGATCCGCATTGACCATCAGGGCTTCAAAGGCATCGGCAACCTTGAACGGATCCACTGCCGTGAATTGCGCGGCCGTGCCGACATAATGATCGTAATCATCGGTGCCGGCGTCGTGGCGATAGGCCAGATCGTCGCCGTCTCCGGGCGGTGCCATCAGGGTTGGCGCCATGATTCCGGTTTCGCCGTTGATCACGGTGTCGCGGTAGCCGTCCCACTCACTGCAGACCACGGGAAGGCCCGCTGCCATCGCCTCGATCGGTGTCAGACCGAAGGTCTCCTGGATGTTGTCGGACATCGAAGCAAAGATATCGGCGGCCTGCCAGACACGGAAACGCACATCGTCCTTGCGTCCGTCCACCGACACGACCTTGAGGGTCGGTGACAGAATCTTCGCGGCACTTGCGAACTGGTCGCGCACGGTGTCGGACCCGAACCAGCCCGACATTACAAGGACTGTCTTCTTGCCCGTACGTTTGGCCGCTTCTTCCGGGCCGGCATACATCGGCATCGGGTTTGCCTTGGCATGGAATGCCAGCCTGCCCACGAACAGAACGACAATGTCGTCCTCGCCCACATCGAACCGCTTGCGGAAGGCTCTGCGCGCTTCCTGGGCTTCCTTGGTCGATGGGTCGAACTGGTCGCAATCAACGCCCAAGGGAATGATCGGAAGCTGATGGACCTGCTTGGCCTTGCCGCCGATCCGGTGGTTCAGGTAATCGGCCTGCCACTCGATCAGACGCTCGGCCTTGGAACGCACCGCCTTGGTCGGGCAGATCACGGCATCCCAGGGCTGTACGGGTGCGACCAGCGTGTTGCAGATTTCCGACATCACACCGTGGCTGGCGGTCGTATGAAAGACGCCGACCAGACTGTAGGCGCGCTGATCATGGTGCCGACGCAACCAGGCATAACGCGTGATGTTGGGGTCGGGGGTCTAGAGACAGCCGGCCTCGGCCAGCTTGTGTGGCTCATGATAGGGATACCACACCGAAGGCCGGCGGTTGCCATGGCGCCCCAGCAGGTACTTGAAGCCGGTGAAGTCCTTCTGGTTGCGCGCAAAACACAACATCTCGTCGGCAACGGCATGTTTGGCAAAGCCGGCAATGAACCCTTCGCCGGCTGTATGGCGTCCCATCAGTTTGGGCCGCGAGGTGTCATAGGCATCGAAGGCAAAGTGGATCGCGGCGTTTGCGACTTCAGCCCGCGGCGCGCGCTTGCGTGTTGGCTTGGTTTGCGAAGGGCCTTTGGCCTTGCGCGGCTTTTTCACCGGTGCCTTGGTCATGATCGTGAAGACGCGATCGCTTGATCGATGGTGCTGGCCAGCAGCGTGACGATCTCATCGAGTTCCTCACGGCTTGCGTTATAGGGGGGCGCGACGATGATCTGATCGCCCTTCACGCCGTCGACATTGCCGCCGGTGGGATAGACGATCAGGCCGTTCTCGAAACCGGTTTTCATGACGCGCTGGAACATGCGCACGCCAGGACTGAACGGCTCCTTGGTTTCCCGATCTTCGACCAGTTCGATGCCCTGGAAGAACCCACGGCCACGGATGTTTCCGACATGCTCGTGACCGCCAAGGGCTTCTTCAAGGCGCCGCCGCAGATAGAGGCCGTCATCGGCAACCTTGGCGACCAGATTGTCGCGCTCCATGATCTTCTGGACCATAAGGCCTGCTGCACAGGATGCCGTATGGGCCGTGAAGGTATGGCCTGTGATCGGCATGCCGTGGACTTCATAGATCGGCTCGGCAACCTTCTCTGAATAGACCGCTGCACCCAGGGGCAGGTAACCACCGCCCAGGCCTTTGGCGATGGGCATCAGGTCAGGCTCGACGCCATCGTGTTCCAGCGCGCGCCAGGTGCCGCAGCGCCCGACCCCACACATGACCTCATCGGCAATCATCAGCACACCGTGCCGGTCGCAGATCTCGCGGATACGCTGCGCATAACCGTCCGGGGCAGGGACAGCGCCGCCGGCTGCACCCACGAGAGGCTCGAAGATGAACGCTGCAACCTGATCCGGGCCCACGCGCAGGATCTCTTCTTCCAGTTCGTTGGCGCAGAACTCAGCCAGGTTCTCGACCGCGACATTGGCTGGCGGGCGATAAGCGTTCACCGGCGAAAGGTGACTCACTTCCAGCATCGATCCGACATAGGGATCCTGCCTGGCCTTGAATCCGGAAACCGAAAGCGCACCGATCGTGTTGCCGTGCCAGGAACGTTCGCGGCTGATAAAGCGGCGACGGGACATTTCGCCGCGTGCTGTGTGGTATTGCAGCGCCAGCTTCAGGCAGCCTTCGACCGATTCCGATCCGCCAGTCGTGAAAATCATGTGCTTGAGGTTGCCGCCGGCTTTTTCTCGGATGACCTCGGACAGTTCCTCAGCCGCATCGCTGCGGAAATGATAGCGGTAGCCGAAGGCGATCTTGTCGAGCTGCGCCTTGATCGCCTCGTTGACCTCCTCATTGCCGTGACCGATGCAGAAGGTCGCCGGACCGCCGGAGGCGTCGATGTAACGCCTACCGTCCTGGTCCCAGACATAGATCCCCTTGCCCGAGGCAACGCGGGGAAGGGCGGCGAGAGGATCGTTGATCATGACAGAGGCGCTCCGGGCTGATGTGCTCTGTTCCGATAGCGCGGGAAGCGCCCTGTTGCAACGCCTCGCCACGGAACCGGGTATCTGCAATGGTGGCCCGGCAGGTGAGGAGAGCAACGTTGAGCGAGCCGGAGCGGAAACCGTCGGGGCTGGGCACCCTTGGCCTGCTGGTGATCATGGGTGCTGCCTGGGGCCTGGAATTCTCCATGCTCAAGCTTGCCGTAGAGGCAGGCTATCCCGAAACCGGTGTTCTCCTGGTCACATTGGCCATCGTCGCGCTGGTTTTCTGGATCATCATTGCTGCCCAGCACGCATGGTTCCGGCTGACCCGGCGCACCGTGGTTTTCCTGTTGATGCTGGCGTTGTTGGGCTATGTGCTGCCACTGTTGGCAGCGCTCTGGGCCTCACCCTACGTGCCTGCAGGTCTGATGTCGCTGATCGCCTCGTTCACACCGGTCGTCACCGTGGCAACCGCACTCCTGTGCCGGACCGAGCGTGTTTCGCCGCACCGCATCCTTGCCGTCGCCTTTGGTCTGGCCGCAGCATTTCTGGTGCTCGTGCCTGAAGCAAGTCTGCCTCAGGCCGGCAATCTCCTGTGGTTGCTTCTCGTCTTTGTCGTACCGCTGACCTATGGCGTGGAATCCGTATATGTCTCCTGGGCCTGGCCCGACGACCTCACGCCCATGCAGATCGGCGCGGGCCAATCGCTTCTGGCGCTCCTCACCGTCATTCCCATCCACTGGGCAGTGGGCGAGCCGCTGCATTATGATGCTGCATGGCCCATTGGCCAAATCGCCATCCTGATCGTGGCTGGCTGCGTCCTTACCGAAGTCTTCCTCTACTTCGCCATCATCCGCGCCACGGGTGGCGTGCTGGTCTCCTTTGCCATGTATCTCTCGCTCTTTGCCGGCATCGCCTGGGGCGCGGTGATCTTCGGCGAACGCCTGGAGCTTGTGACCTGGGTCGCCCTGGGCCTGCTGCTGGTCGGCCTGTCCCTCACGATCTCACGCGACAGTCCCGAGAAGCCATGACCTGCCCCTGCGATTGATCTATTTTTCTTTCTGGGAGGACCTCACCATGACCACTGTCATCCGCAATGCCGCCTGGATTGCCGCCTGGGAGAACGCACGCAATGCCCATGTCTATCTGCGCAACGGCGATGTCGCCTTTGATGGCGCGGACCTAGTCTGTGTCGGCGGCAGGTATGAAGGTCCCGTTGATGAGGAGATCGATGGCTCCGGCCTTTTTGTCATGCCGGGCCTGGTTGACATTCACAGCCACACCACGTCCCAGCCGCTCTACAAGGGACTGTGCGAGGAGGTTGGCAATCCCGAACTCTGGTGGAGTGGCCTTTACGACAACAAGCTCGTCTTCGACACCGATGCAGAGGGTATCCCCGCCTCCACAGAGGTCGCCTTTGCCGAACTCCTGAAATCAGGCGTCACCACCCTTGTCGATCTTTCATCGCCCTTCGATGGCTGGATCGACCTCTTCGCCCGCAGCGGCCTGCGTGGCTACGTCGCGCCCATGTTTGGTTCGGCAACCTGGCATACCAGGGACGGCCGCAATGTCGAATACGACTGGTACGACGACGATGGCCAGTCAGGCCTCGAACAGGCGATTGCCACCATCGAACAGGCCGAAGCTCACGAAAGCGGGCGTCTTGCGGGGATGCCCGCACCGTCCACACCGGACCTCTGCAGCGAACAGCTTCTGGGTGACATCATGGGGGTGTGCCAGCAGAAGGGCTGGAAGTTCCATATCCATGCGTCCGAAAGCGTGCATGAGGTGCAGGAGATCCGGCGTCGTCATGGTGTCACGCCCATCCGGTTCCTTGCCGATCGTGGCCTGCTCACCCCGCGCACCATCCTTGCTCACGCGATCTATGCCGATACCCACAGCTGGATCACATGGTCGACGGATGAGGACATCGATCTCATTGCCCAGTCGCGCGTGAATGTCGCCCATTGCCCCACGCCGTTTGCGCGCTACGGAGCGGTGCTGGAGAGTTTCGGTGCCTACCGCAAACGCGGCATCAATCTGGGGATCGGTACCGACACCACGCCCCACAACATGCTCGATGAAATGCGCTGGGCCTGCGTCCTGGGCAAGGTCGCCGATGGCAACCTTGATGCCGTCATGACCGGCGATGTCTTCGAAGCCGCCACCGTGGGCGGCGCACGCGCGTTGGGACGCGACGATATCGGTCGTCTGGCTGTCGGTGCAAAAGCCGATCTGGTTCTGGTCGATCTCAACCATGCCGCCATGCGGCCCGGTCGTGATCCCCTGCGCGTGCTGCTGTTTCATGCTGCCGAGCGCGCCGTGCGCGATGTCTATGTCGACGGTCGCCTGGTCGTTGAAAACGGCGAGGTGCTTAGTCTCGATCACGATGCAGCGTTGACGGCTCTGGAGGCCGCTCAGAAGCGCAGCGAGGCGCAGGTTCCTGCACTGCACTGGTCCGGCCGCGATGCCCACGCGATTGCGCCGACCTCCCTGCCAATCGCGGATGGCTAAGCCGGCTGCCAACCCGGCCCTGTTCGATGTCGCAGTGGTCATGCCGACCTTGCTGCGGTCAACGCTGGAGCGTGCCGTTCGTTCGGTCTTTGCTCAGGATATCGCCGGTCGCATCCAGCTTCTGATCGGCATCGACAGGGCCGAAGGCGAGCGCGAAACCCTCCAGGACCTGGTGGCGTCAGCCCCGTCGCACGTCACCGTCACCGTGTTCGACCCCGGCTATTCCACATCGCAGGCCCATGGCGGGTTCCATCGCAGCCACGACGGCGGCGCGCTGCGCACGATCCTTTCCTACATGGCCCACGCGCGACGCATTGCCTATCTCGACGAAGACAACTGGTGGGTGCCTGATCATCTCTCCACTCTGTGCGCGGCGCTGGAAGGCTTGGATTGGGCCTGGTCCCTGCGCCATTTCGTGCGCGTCGATACCAGCGAGGTACTTGCCATTGATCAATGGGAGTCGGTCGGGCCCGATGCCGGACATTTCCGCGATACCCATGGCGGCTTTGTTGATCCCAACTGCCTGATGATCGATGCCGCACGCTGTGAGCCGGTCCTGCGGTACTGGTCCGTCCCGGCAGCGGGCAACCCACGATCCCGTGGTGCGGACAGGAATGTCTTCCATGTTCTGAAACGTGATTTCCAGGACAAGGGAACAGGCCAGGCGACCTGTTTTTACGTCATGAAGCCCGGAAACAGCGCGCACCAGCGGCGCATCTCCTGGATCACGGCCCAACGCATTGGAAGCTTTGCGGGATATCGCCTGTTTGGTGAAGCTCGGTATGAGGATGCGCTTGCCGCGTTCGAAGACCTCTGCCGCATCGCCACGCCGGGCATTCTTGGCAAATGCTGGCTCTGTGTTGAGCGTAGCTGGATGGGTGAACGGGACTCAGCGCGCGCCGCATTGCGTGAGGTTTCTGATGAAAAACTCCACGTTTCGCGAGAATTCATGCGCGTCGCCGATGTTCTCCTGGAGCGCACCACGCCGCAGGACGTGTTGGAGAATCTCGATTTGTCCGAAGACGGTCCCCGCCTGTCGTTTTTTGCGGCACAGGCGGCACTCTGGCAGGAGGATGATAAACTAGCCCTGGACCTGCTCGATGCAGCGTGTACAGACGGCCTGGATACGCCTGAAGCAAATACTGCGGCAGTGCAGCGGGAACGGTTGCGTGCCAGACGGAGTGGTTAGGCCCGTGTCGACCTCAGCTCACCGTGCCGATCAGCAAGACGCCGGAAATCATGATCACCGCCACATAGATCGATTGCAGCGGATCGTTGGCATGGGGAATCCGGGGAGGCTGGGTTCCATCAGGCACGGCGCTGGCTGTTGTATCCAGACCCATGACGTCATGGGGGGCGTAGTCGCGTGGAAACAGGCGCAACACCACGATACCAAGGCCACTTGCGATAATCGCGACAATGTAGAAGGCCGACCGCAACGTGTTTTCCGAGATCCGCATTTCCTTGACGAGATCGCGCAATTCGACATCCAGCAGGAGCGTGGCCAGTTCCAGACTCAACCCGAACAGAAAGGTCAGAAGAGCCAGCAGGACAAACGGAGCGTGAACAAACATGGCCTAATCTCGTGAAACGCGATCCCCCGAAGATCAAGGCTGGGGTATAGCCTCATCCCAGGGTTATCCAGATTTGGATCATGAGTCCCAATTCGGTACCTTCCACTATGTGAAATGTGCCGTTTCGGTGCGGGTTTGAACGCGCTACGTGATCCATTTCCCGGCCTTGAACTTCACGAGTTCCGGTGTGCTGCGCCCCTGTTGATCCGAACGAATTTTCGCAATACTCGTGCCGCAGAGCGCATGGCCCAATGATCACCGGAGTGACGACATGAGACGCATGCAAGCCTTGAGCGCAGCAATCGCCCTGACGTTTTTTGTTGGCGCGGCCATGGCCGAGGAGGAACCGATGACGACCGCCCAGGTGCTCGAAAAGCATCTGGAACTCGTCGGCGACCGTGACCTTCCCGCCGTCATGGGATTCTATGCGCCTGACGCGTTCATGATCACGCCCGATGCCATTCTGCAGGGCCCTAATCAGATCCGGACTTTCTTTGTTGCCCAGATGGCCGAGTTTGCGCTGCCGGGACTGGACTTCAAACTGAAGGAAAAAAAGGTCAACGGCAACATCGCCTACATCGCCTACATCGTCTGGACCGCCGACACGGCCGAGAACATCTATCACTACGCCAGCGATACGTTCGTTATCGAAAACGGCAGGATCGTCGCCCAGACCATCGCGTTTTCGGTCACGCCGAAGTAACGCGGAGCGGTTCTGCAAAGAACATAGGTGAAGATGGTCGGAGTGGGAGGAGTCGAACCTCCGGCCCCCGCCTCCCGAAGACGGTGCTCTACCAGGCTGAGCTACACTCCGCCGTGATCCCGTCTGGACAGGGGATAACTGGCGTACGCGTTCGGGGTCCGTTTGGTTTCGCCAGCATCGGGGAGCTTGGCGCGGCTGGTATCGGAACGCGAGTGAGCGGCTTATAGCCGTTGTCTCTGGGGCCTGCAACAGGCTCCATCGCGTGGAGACCTGCTTATCCTCGCAGGCGCCGGGTTGCTTCCTCATCCAGAGTGCCGTCGGGGCCTACGGCAACGCCATAGAACGTGGCGGCGGCATCCCTGCTGACCACGCCGTCGCGGACGTCACGTGCAACCTTTTCGACCGGCCGCTTGCGTGGATCGCCCCATCCGCCGCCGCCCGGTGACAGGGCGTGATAGGTGCAGGTTTCGTAGTGGCGCGTGCCATAGGCTGTAGGCAGGTCGTGCTTGCCGTCGCTCTGGGTGACTTCCATGAAGCCGCCCAGGCCTTCGCGACCGCCGCGCGTGCCGTAGCCGCTGGGCGGGCCAAGTCCCTCGCTGCGGAAGTAGAAGGTCACGGGGTCGAGCATCTCGACTTCGTATTCCACGCCGCTGCCGCCGCGATACTCGCCGACGCCGCCGCCATCACACCGCAGTTCGTGTTTGCGGTAACGCACGGGATAAAGCTGCTCGTAATCCTCCAGGTTGGAGATCGCGAGGCCACCCAGAGCGGAGAGGTGGCCGATCTGGGCAAACCCGTCGCGGCCTTCCAGGGCGCCGCCACCGGGCATGCCGTGCCAGTGATACATGATGTAATCGCGGTTGCGCGCGCCATCGTGTCCCGAACAGGTCGGATGCACGCTACGACCCCAGCCTGCACAGGCAAGATCGGGCCGTGCATCGCCCAGGGCCTGCCAGATCGCGTGCACGATGTGGTGCGCGATGAAGACCGTGTTCATGGTCATCGGGGCAGGGGGCCGTGGGTTGACCGCGCTGCCCTCGGGCATGATCAGTTTGACCGAACGGAACGTGCCTTCGTTGCGCGGCAGGTCTTCGGGAAAGAACGATCCCAGCGCCATATAGGCGGCCGACATGGTGTTGGCGACCGAGCTGTTCTTGAAACCCTTCATCTGTGGGCCGGTCTCGCTGAAGTCGACCGTGACCTGGTCACCCTCGACGATCAGCGCGACTCTGATCTCGGTGCGGATATCCTCGAAACAGTCGTTCAGGGTGGCGTCTTCGCCGTACCAGGTGCCGTCGGGCACCTCGGCCAGACAGGCGCGCAACATGCGGTCGCCATGGTCCAGAATACCCTCGAAACAGGCCAGGGCCTCTTCCAGCCCCAGATCGGCGACCACGGCCTGCAGGCGTTCCATGCCGATGCGGGTCGACCCCAGCATGGCGCGCAGGTCGCCATCCATCAGATCGGGCGTGCGGGAATTGAGCAGCAGCAGGTTCCAGACGTCCTGGCGCAGCTTGCCGCGCTCGATCAGCTTCATGGGTGGAATGCGCAGGCCCTCGTGGAAGATCTCCGTAGCCTGGGGATTATAGGTGCCCGCTGCACCACCCCCGATATCGGATTGGTGTGCCCGGTTGCAGGCCCATCCGACATGGTGGCCGTCAAAGAAGACTGGCCGTGCGATGACCCAGTCGGGCAGGTGGTTGCCGCCCGCGACATAGGGGTCGTTCAGCAGGAAGACATCCTCGTCATCGATGTCATCGGCAAAGGTCTGCATCAGCACACGCAGTGCCAGCCCGCCACCGCCAGTATGGATGGGGATGCCGTCCGCCTGGCTGATCAGGATGCCCGATGCATCGCCCAGAAAGCACGAGAAGTCATGACTCTGGCTAAAGATCGGACTGCGCGCCGTGCGCGTCATGACCCAGCCCATCTGCAGGGAGATGTGGTCCAGCCGATTCTGCACCAGCGCAAGGCGAACAGGATTGGTCATGTCGCCTCCAGAGTGACGCGATAGTTGCCATAGGCGTCGACCGTCACGGTATCGCCGGGCCCTGCATAAAGCGTTGTGGTGGCTTCCTCGATCAGGAGCGGTCCGGTCAGCGTCACGCCGCTGGCAAGATCGTCGGATGCATAGACCGGTGTCGCCAGAATCCCGTGGTTCAGATCCGCATGCACATCGCGTGTTTCGATCGGCAAGGGGCCCTCGGTGCTGCGCGTATCCCGCGCGGGGTCGATGCGCGGAATCAGGCCGCGCCCGGTGACATGCAGTGCCGTCAGTTCCAGTTCGCCCTGGGGCTGAATGTGCCCGAACATGCGCTGATGCTGATCCTCGAAGGCAAGCCGGATCGCAGCGCGGTCAAACGTCGGGGCAGGGACGCGAACAGGAAACTGCTGGCCGCGGTAACGCAGGTCGGCGCTGCGTTCGAGATCAACCCGCTTGCCCTCAAATCCTTCCATGGCCAGAATCTCCACAGCCTGCTTCTCCAGACTTGAGAAGCCCGTATCGACCGATGAGGCATCCATCGTGTCGAGGTCACCAAACAGGACCTGTGAGAGATCGCGGCGGACGTCGGCGTTGAGCATGCCAAGAGCACAGAACGCACCGGCCTGACGCGGAATATAGACTGTGCTGCAGCCAAGCTGGCGCGCTACCGCGCTGCCATGCATGGGGCCGGCACCACCGGCGGCAACCAGGTAACAACTGGCCGGATCATAACCGCGCTCGATGCTGATGCGCTCGACTGCATGCAGCAGGTTCTGCTCCAGCACGCTGATCACCCCGGCGGCCGCTTCTTCAACGCTCAGCTTGAGAGGACCGGCGACATGGGTCTCCAGGGCTTTGCGGGCGCGTGGCAGATCCAGTGTCACGGCACCGTTCGCCAACGGCCCTTCGCGCAAACGGCCCAGAACAAGCAGGGCATCGGTCACCGTGGGGCGTGTTCCGCCCTTGCCGTAACATGCCGGACCGGGATCGGCGCCGGCCCCTTCGGGTCCAAGCTGCAGCATGCCACCGGCATCGACGCGCGCGATCGTACCGCCACCGGCACCCACGGTATGGACGTCCACGGCGGGGGTCGAGACATGGTAGCCCGCGATCATGAGATCATCGCTGAGCGCGACCTGACCGCCCCGCATCATCACGACATCGCAACTGGTGCCGCCGATTTCCATGGAGATCAGATCGTCATGACCGGTCTGTTCAGCGACAAGATTGAGCGCACCGACCGCTGCGGCAGGCCCCGACAAGGTGAGATTGACCGGCCGGCTTGTGACTTGCGCGACCGATGCCGCGCCGCCATTGCTTTGAACCAGCAGCATGGGGTGACGCAGTCCACCTTCGGTCAGGGTCTTGTCGAGACGGTTGAGGTAGGGCACGACCCTGTGCGACAGCGTTGCGTTCACCACCGCGGTGGAACCGCGTTCATACTCACCGATGATCGGTGCGATCTCTGAGGACAGGGCAATGTGATGCCGGTCGAAATGACGCGCCAGAATCTCGCCGCAACGGCGTTCATGGTCGGTATTGAGAAAACAGTTGAGCAGGCATACCGCAACGGCTTCGACGCCTTCGGCCTTGAAGGTCTGCGCGGCTGCTTCAACGGCCTCTTCATCAAGGGGAGCGATCTCGATGCCGTCGCGGTCGATGCGTCCGGGAATGCCCAAGCGCAGGTGACGCGGCACCAGAACCGGCGCAAAGGGTGCGCGATGGTCCCACATGTCCTCGCGGATACCCCGGCGTATCTCCAGGCTGTCGCGGAACCCCTCCGTTGTCAGCATGCCGGTCCTGGCACCCTTGCCTTCCAGCATGGTGTTGGTCGCCACGGTCGAGCCATGCACCAACAGGTCACAGCCCGCCAGCAGGTCGCCCATGCTCATGGCATGGCGGTCAGCCAGCGCCTGCAGCGCAGCCATAACGCCGCGTGCGGGATCATCCGGTGTCGAAGGAACCTTGGCGACATGCAGCAGACCTGCGGCATCATGGAGGACCAGATCAGTGAAGGTTCCGCCGATATCAACGCCAACGCGCCATGGGGATTGTGGTGGAAGCAACTCGACCTGACTCATGGGACCTGACTTGTGATTCAGAACTCGCGGTCAACGCAGAAGTCGACGAGTTCCAGCAGGGCGGCACTATAGGCGTTGTCGGGGAAGCGTTCCAGCATGTTGCGGGCTTCCTCGCCGTGGCGCCGGGCTTCCCCCATGGCGTCTTCCAGGGCGTTGTGGCGCGCCAGGATGGACATGGCCTCTTCCAGGTCGTCATCGGTCTGCTCTTCGTCTTCCAGGGTGCGACGCCAGAAAGCACGTTCGGCGTCGTCCCCGCGTTCGATGGCGTAAACGATCGGCAGGGTGATCTTTCCGTCGCGGAAATCATCGCCCACGGTTTTCCCCAGATCAGCCTGCTTGGCTGAATAATCCAGCACGTCATCGACAAGCTGGAATGCGATGCCAAGACTCATGCCATAGGTGCGAAGGGCGGCCTGATCCTCGGTGGACCGGTCGGCGACCACCGCGCCGATCTCGCTGGCCGCGGCAAACAGCGTTGCGGTCTTGGCCTGGATCACACCCATATAGGCGTCCTTGCCGGTGGAGACATCGTTGGAGATCATCAGCTGATCGACTTCGCCTTCGGCAATGATCGCGCTGGCTTCCGAAAGAATACGCAGAACATCCAGCGAGCCGTCCGAGACCATCAACTGGAACGAACGGCTGAACAGGAAGTCACCCACCAGCACAGAGGGTTTGTTGCCCCACACGGCATTGGCCGTTGCACTGCCGCGACGCAGGGCGCTGTCATCAACCACGTCGTCATGCAGCAGCGTTGCGGTATGGATAAACTCCACGCAGGCCGCCAGGCTGATATGGCGTGCACCTTCATAGCCGCACATGCGGGCCGTGGTCAGGGTCAGGATCGGGCGCAGGCGTTTGCCGCCGGATGACACCAGGTGTCCGGCCAGTTGTGGGATCAGCGCAACGGGGCTCTGCAGGTAATCGACAATGACCTGATTGACGCCCGACAGATCGTCAGCGACCAGTTCGCGCAATCGCTCGAACGTCTGACGCGTTGTACTGGCATTGTGGTTCACAAGAGAAACGGCTGCTGACACGTACGGCTCCGGTCCAGACCCTCATATTGGCATTGTCTTGACCGGGTAGGCGATAAGGGTTCAGCTTCGCTCCGGTGCAACCGAATGTAGCAACTGGCGGCGGGCCATGAAACCCATTCAAAATCACGGCCCTGTGTGACGATTCCATGAAGGAAATCATGCGCACCAACGACCTTGCAACCCTGTCCTTTGCTCAGGCCCTGCTGAAGGACGCCGACATTCCCAACGATGTCTTCGATCAGCATACCAGCATGCTCGAAGGCAGCATCATGGCCATCCAGCGCAGGCTGCTGGTCCTGGATGAGGATGCCGAGGAAGCGCTCAAGATCCTGGGTGACGCGGGCATCGATGTCCGCCAGCTCTGAACGTGGTCTTGCGCTCCTGGGCGGTGCCGTCGTCATGCCTTCGACCGATGGGCTGCGCCCCACCACCGACACCGTTCTGCTGGCCGCTGCCATGAACGCTGAGCCGGGCATGCATGTTCTTGACGCCGGTTCAGGCAGCGGTGGCGCGGGGCTGTGCCTTGCTGCGCGTATCTCCGGCGTTCGGGTGACCGCACTGGAACGTGAATCCGCACCGGCACAGGCCGCGCGCAACAACATTCTGGCCAATGGCTTTGGTGATCGGGTCGACGTTGTCGAAGGCGATCTGGCCGAGTTTGCGCAGACGCCCCCTGCGCAACGGTACGATGGTGTCATGACCAACCCGCCCTATCTCGATCCCAGGGGCTCACGCGGCTCACCCGATCCCTTGCGTCATGCCGCCACCGTGGAGAGCATGCCGCTGGAAGCCTGGCTTGAGGCGTGCCTTGGTGTGCTCAAACCCGGCGGCGAGATTGTCGTGGTGCACCGTGCCGACCGTGTCGAGGAGGTGGCAGGGATCCTCGAGCGTCAGGCAGGCTCTGCCACCATCATGGAACTTCTTGCCGGGGGCGCTGACAACGCGCCGGCACGACGCGTCCTCGTTCGTGCCCGCATGGGTGAGAATGGGCCCCGGACCCACGCCCGCCCGCTGACCCTGCACCGGGCCGACGGCTCCAACACGGATGCCGCAGAAGCCATCCTGCGCCATGGTGCGGCGCTCGAGTGGGTTGCGTTTGCGCAACGCGGTACCAAGTAAGGCTTCCGGTTGATTGGAGTGACCATGGCCAAACGTACCCTGCGCGCGCGCCTTCGCGGCCTTTTCCGGCGTGCGCCGCGCGTCAACGTCCTGCGTCTCGAGGGCGTGATCGGAACCCCGGGACGGTTCCAGAAGGGCATCTCGATCGAGGGCATGGAAGAGGCGATTGAAGAGGCATTTGAAGGCAAGCGCCTCAAGGCCGTTGCCCTGGTCGTCAATTCGCCCGGCGGTTCCCCCGCCCAATCAGCGCTGGTCCACGACCGCATCCGTGCGCTGGCCGATGAAAAGAACATTCCCGTCTTTGCATTTGTTGAAGACGCTGCGGCATCGGGTGGCTACTGGATCGCCTGCGCCGCCGAGGAAATCTACGCCCAGCCATCCTCCATCATTGGTTCCATCGGGGTCGTTTCCTCCGGCTTCGGCTTTGTCGAGGCCATCGCCAAGCTGGGCATCGAACGGCGTGTGCACACGACCGGCAAGAACAAGGCGATCCTTGATCCCTTCCAGCCCGAAAAGGAAGAAGACATCGCACGCCTGAAAGCCA
>CALIUG010000210.1 GCA_938048755.1 uncultured Alphaproteobacteria bacterium | reverse complement strand
GGCTGTCATCGGCATTCTGCCCGGCTATGCCGAAATCGGGATCGCCGCGCCGATCCTGCTGGTCGCCATGCGGGTCTTGCAGGGGCTCAGCGTGGGTGGCGAGTATTCCGGCTCCATCACGTTCGTGGCCGAACATTCGCCGATTGGACGGCGTGGTTATCTGACCAGCTGGATCAGCATGGGCTCCATGTTCGGGTTCGTGTTGGGTGCCGGTGTCGCGGCGCTGTTGAGCGGTGTGTTGGGCGATGAAGCACTGCAATCCTGGGGCTGGCGTCTGCCGTTCCTGGCCGGCATGGTTATCGCGCTGGGTTCCTTCTGGCTGCGCCGCCATGTCGACGAGCCACCGGTCGAAGATGATGCGATCGTTGCGGAGGGTCTGCCGCTGGTCGCCGCGTTCCGAGTTGAATGGCGCGGCATGCTTCAGGTCGTTGGTCTGGCACTCTCGGTCAACGTCGCGTTCTATTTGATGTTCGTTTATGCCGCGACCTATCTCAACGAGCAGATGCATGTCTCGACGCAGGCTGCCATGGACATCAATACCGGCTGCCTGGTCGCGATGTGTCTGGTGATTCCGTTCTCGGGCTGGGTTGCTGATCGCTGGGGGCGAAAGCCGGTGGCTCTGATCGGTTTCCTGACCCTTCTCGTTCTGAGCTACCCGTTGTTCTGGGTGATGAACCACTCGGATCTGAACCTGGTTCTTTTGGGCCAGTTGGGCTTCGCGCTGATCCTGGGCTGGATCTATGGCGTCAATCCGGCCATGCAGGTGGAGTTGCTGTCGCGCTCGGTGCGCATCACGGCATTTTCCCTGTCGTTCAACGTCACGCTCGCCCTGTTTGGTGGTACCGCGCCGCTCGTTGCGACCTATCTGGTTTCGCGCACGTCCGACGACTTCATTCCGGCCTACTACGTCATGGGGCTTGCCGTGCTGTCGCTGATCGCCGTGCTGTCGGCAAAGGAGACCAAAGGCCAGCCGCTCAAGCCCTGAGCAATCAGGGGTGGAGTTTCAGAGCCTCGACAGGGTCGACCGCACGGTCGCGCAAATGGCCTGAGAGTTTGAACTCGACTGTGCGGAAGACCCAGAGGATGCCGTAGGTCACGACGAGGTATATCAGGCCGGCGGTGATGTAGATCTCGTAGACATCGAAGGTACGCGCGACGATGACGCGGGCAACGCCGGTGAGATCCATCAGCGTGATGATCGAGACCAGGGACGTTGACTGGAACAGGAAAACCACTTCATTGGAATAGGCTGGCAGGGCCAGACGCAGGGCCTTGGGCAGGATGATCCGGCGATAGAGCGTGAAGCCTGACATGCCGCAGGCGCGTGCCGCTTCGACTTCGCCATGGGGCACGGCCTGGATGCCGCCGCGGAAGATCTCGGTGGTGTAGGCGGCCGTGTTCAGGATCAGGGTGAGCAGGGCGCAGAAATAGGCCTCGCGGAAGAACTCCCACAGGCCGACTTCCTGCAGGAAGGGCCGGAACTGGCCGCTGCCGTAATAGATCAGGAAGATCTGCACGAGCAGCGGGGTGCCGCGGAAGAAGAAAACGTAGCCCAGGGCCGGGGCTGAAAAGATCGGATTGCTCGAAAGGCGCATGACGCCCAGCGGAATGGCGAGGAAGAAGCCCGCGACGAGCGAAATCAGGGTGAGCTGGACCGTCAGGCCCATGCCTTCAAGGAGGGCTGGAATGCTGTCGACGATGATCTGCCAGTCCATCGCCTCAGGCCCTCCGGATGCCGCGGTTGGCCCAGCGTTCGACATAACGCTGACCCAGCATGGAGACGGCCGTGATCGCCAGATACATCATCGCGGCAGCAAAGAAGAGCGTGAAGGGAAGCTTGATCGCGCCCATGGCGATGTAGGACTTGCGCATCAGCTCTTCCAGGCCGATGACCGAGACCAGCGCGGTTGCCTTGATCAGGACCATCCAGACATTGCCGAGACCCGGCAGGGCAAAGCGCCACATCTGGGGCATCAGGATGCGTCGGAACGCCAGCATGCGCGACATGCCCATGGCGCGCGCGGCTTCACCCTGACCTTTGGGAATGGCCAGGAAAGCGCCGCGGAAAACCTCGGTTGCAAAGGCGCCGTAAATGAAGCCCAGTGTCAGGACGCCGGCGATGAAAGGATTGAAGTCGAGCAGGATGTCGAAACCCATGCTTTCCGCGGTGTTCTGGATCAGCGTGGGCGTGCCGTAAAAAATGATCAAGAGAAGCAGCAGTTCGGGAATGCCGCGAATGACCGTCGTGTAGGTGGTCGCGGTCAGGTTTGCGGCCTTGTTGCGCGAGAGTTTGCCCCAGGCGCCGAGCAGCCCCATGACCATGGCAAGCAGCAAGGAGCAGAAGCCGACCATCAACGTGATCGACAACCCTTCCCAGAGCATCCAGCCATAACCCTTGAGATCAAACACGAAACCCGGCCCCCGAATTCGGAAAGAAACGGGGTGCGGCCCCGATGAACCGCACCCCGCAACGACTAGAGCTTACTCAGCGCCGTAGACGTTGAAGTCGAAGTACTTGTCGTTGATCGCCTGATAGGTGCCGTCGGCACGAATTTGGGCAATGGCGGCGTTGAAGCCTGCAACCAGATCTTCCTCGCCCTTGCGGATGGCAATGCCGGCGCCGTCACCGTGCCACTGCGGATCATCATAATCGGGGCCGACAAAGCCGAAGCCTTCGCCATCGGCGGTCTGCAGGAAGCCCTCATCCAGTGCGACGGAATCGGCCATCACCAGATCGACGCGGCCGTTGGCCAGGTCCAGGTTGGCTTCGTCCTGGGTGGCGTAGACCACCACTTCCACATCAGGGAAGTTGTCGCGCAGAAAGTTCTCGTGAATGGTCGCGCGCTGCACGCCGACCTTCTTGCCGGCGAGAGCATCATTGGCCCCGGCATAGTCATTGGGAATGTCCATCATCATGTCGTTGGACGTGATGAACTTGGCCGGCGTGCTGTAGTACTTGCCGGTGAAGTCGACGATTTCGGCACGTTCTGCCGTGATCGACATGGACGCGATGATGGCGTCGTACTTCTTGGCCAGCAGGCCGGGGATGATGCCGTCCCAATCCTGAACGACGAATTCGCACTCGTAACCGGCGGCATCACAAAGCGCGTTGGCGATGTCGATGTCGAAACCGACCAGATTGCCATCGGAATCGATCGAGTTGAACGGAGGATAGGCGCCCTCCGTGCCGATCAGGACCACGTGGTCATCGGCAAAGGACGGAACGGTAAGTCCGATGGCGGCAACCGCCGCAACGGCACTCAGAATCTTCTTCATGCTCTTTACTCCCTTGGTGGTTTTTAAGGCGCGACCTCGCGCCCTCAAGTGATCGCAACGTCCGGCGTGTCGGGCGTGTGGGCGCCCGCCAGAAACTGCCGGAACCGTTCCGATGTTGTGTCGCCGAACATCTCGTTCGGTGAACCCTGTGCTTCAATCCTGCCTTCGTGCAGGTAGATGACCTTGTTGGAGACGTCGCGCGCGAAACCCATTTCATGGGTGACGACAATCATGGTGCGGCCCTCTTCGGCCAGCTGACGCATGACACGCAGCACTTCGCCGACCAGCTCGGGATCCAGCGCCGAGGTCGGCTCGTCAAAGAGCAGAACGTCAGGCTCCATGGCGAGCGCGCGTGCAATGGCTGCGCGCTGCTGCTGGCCGCCGGACAGGTGTGCCGGATAATCCGACAGGCGATCACCAAGGCCGACCTTCTCGAGCACCTTGCGTGCGGTCTCCATGACCTCGTCCTTCGCGCGCCGCTGCACGTGGATCGGCGCTTCGATGACATTCTGCAGCACCGTCATATGCGACCACAGATTGAACTGCTGGAACACCATGCCCAGTCGCGCGCGGATGCGGTCGACCTGCTTGCTGTCCTCGGGGACGGATTCGCCGCGCCGGCTCTTCTTCATGCGAATCAGTTCGCCGCCGACATAGACGTCGCCGGAATTGGGCGTTTCCAAAAGATTGATGCAGCGCAGAAAGGTGCTCTTGCCCGATCCGCTGGCGCCCAGCATGGCGATGACATCGCCTTCATGCGCGGTCAGTGAGACGCCCTTGAGGACCTCGAGGGACCCGAAGGATTTGTGCACATCTGTCGCTACAAGCGCCGGCTGCCTGTCGGCAGCCAGATTGGCCTCGGCCATACTTTGTCTCTCCCCGCGCGCCGTCTTGATGACGATCTTGCGTTGCTCCAACTAATCCCCTTCGGTCCCGTTTGGCAACCTTTGCGGGATCAAGCCTCTGCAATCGCCTTGAGTGCCGTAATCAGGCGATCAACCTCATCAAGCGTGTTGTAGTGCACGAATGAGCAGCGCACGGCGCCGTCATCGGGGTCGATGCCCAGAGCTTCGAGAACCCGCGGGGCATAGAAATCACCGGCATTGGCTGCAATGCCGTGTTTTTCCAGCATGGGCGGGACATCCTGGGACTTCACACCTTCAATGGTGAAGCTGAAGGTTGGCGCGCGCCGGTCGTGATCGGCCTCGCTGCGCCCGATCAGGCGGATCTTGGGGTGGTTGGCGGCGAACTCCAGGAAGCGGGCCGAGAGGTTCTCTTCGTGATGCGCGATGATCTCGAACATCTGGCGCATGCGCCCGTGCATGTCGTTGGCCGGTTCTTCCAGATGGTGGGACGCAAGGGCCTCGAAGTACTCGCCCACGCCAACGGTGCCTGCGGTCAGTTCGTGGTTGGGTGCGCCGGGGTTCATCTTGAGCGGCAGGTTGTCTTCGCCATGGAAGTAGAAGTACTGCCCCTTGGCTTTAAGCAGATGCTCCTTCTTGCCATAGAGCACGCCCAGATGGGGCCCATAGGTCTTGTAGAGACTGAAGAGGTAGAAATCGACGTCGAGATCCTTCACGTCAACGCTTCCGTGGGGCGCGTAGGCCACGCCGTCGACACAGACCATGCCGCCGACGTCATGCACCATCCTGGCAATCTCCTTCACCGGGTTTGGTCCGCCGGTGATGTTGGAGCAATGGGAGAAACAGACCAGGCGGGTCTTGTCCGAAAGCATGCTGGCCAGGGTTTCGGGTTCAAGCTCGGCCGTCTGGGGGTTGACCTGCCATTCACGCACGGTGATGCCGAATTCTTCCAGGCGTCGCCAGTGGCCGTTGTTGGCTTCATGATCCAGGTTGGTGACGATCATTTCCTCACCAGGCTTGAACCAGTCGCGTAGCGCAGCAGCAAGGGTGATCACGTTGCGCGTGGTCGAAGGGCCGACCACGATTTCTTCGGGCTCGGCATTGAGCATGGCCGCAACGGTCTCGTGGCCTTTCTTCATGCGCGCCTGAGCATCACGGGCGATCGGGGAATTGTTGCCGGGCTGAACCTGGCATTCCGTCATGTAGTCCCGGACCCGGTCGATCACGGTGTGTGGCACAAGGCTGCCGCCGGCGTTTTCCATGAACGCCCAGCCGTCGTTCAGAGCTGGATAGAACGCGCGTACAAAATCGAGATCGAGTGCTTTGTCGGCCAAGGTTGGCTCCTTATGGGTTAGACGGCGCGGGCTCGCAATGCGGCACTACACATTCACATTCGCTGCGTCACCGAAGCGCACGATCCGCTCGATCGTGCCGGCAAGATCAGCTTGCGTGATGCGGGGGTTGATGGTGCAGAAGCGCAGGCAGGTTTGCCCGTTGAGTTCGGTTGAGGTGACAAAGGCAAAGCCGTCCTTCAGCAGTTTATCGACCACGATGCGGTGCATCCGGTTCGTGGCTTCGTCGTCCAGGCCTTCGCGGGTCAGCCGGAAGGTGACCACCGCGAGCTTGGCGGGTGTGACGATCTCGAAACGGCCCGACTCGCGCAGCATGGCTTCGGCGTCGCGTGCGATCTGGCAGCCGCGTTCTACCGCGGCACGGTAAGCCTCGGCACCGAACACCTTGAGCGAAAGCCAGAGTTTGAACGCGCGCAGGCCGCGCGAAAGCTGGATGCCGCGCTCGGAAAAGTTCACCTCGTCTTCGCCCTGGGCAACGTCCTGAAGATATTCCGGGTTGCTGGCAAAGGCATGGTGCATGAGGCCAGGTTCACGCACGAAGCAGATGCCGGCCTCATAGGGTTGGAAAAGCCACTTGTGCGGGTCGATGACCACGGAGTCGGCGCGCTCCATGCCGGCCATCAGGCGTCTGCCTTCCTCGGCCAGCGTTCCTGCGCCGCCATAGGCCCCGTCGACATGGACCCAGAGGTCCTGTTCTGCGGCGAGATCGGCAATGGCGTTGAGATCGTCGACCGAACCGGTGTTGGTCGTGCCGGCATTGGCGACGATGCAAAACGGACGCAGGCCTTTCGCGCGGTCAGCGGCGATGGCAGCCTTCAGCGCTTCGAGATCCATGCTGTGTTCGGCATCGACCCCGATGGCGTGCAGTTGATCGGGTGCAAAACCAAGGATGCGCAGGCCGCGAGCCACGCAGCTGTGGGTCTGGTCGGTGCAGTAGATCACGGCACCGGTCATGTCGTTGCCGAGTTTGGCATCGCGCCCGACCGCGAGGCCGACCATGTTGGCGACCGAGCCGCCGCTGGTGAAGGCACCGTCGGCGTGGTTCTGCAGGCCGACCAGTTCCTTCACCCATTCCAGCGTCGTGAGTTCCAGCTCGACCGGACCGGGTGTCTCGCGCCACAGACTGGCGGCGGTGTTGTAACCCGAGGTCATGATGTCGGCGAGGGCGGCCACCGGGTTGGAGGGGCCGGGGACAAACGCCAGAAAGCGTGGATGGGCAATCTGGCCCATGGATTCGAAGACATCCACACGCGCCTTCTCCAGCGCGGTTTCCCAGCTTCCGCCTTTCTGCGGCAGGGGTTCACGCAGGCGCGGACGAATGTCGGCGACCTCCATATCCACGGCGGCTGGCTTGTCGGACATGTTGGCCCAATTGTCGACGACCATGTCGACCATTCGGTAACCCAACTTGCGCATGTCTTCAGGCTCGAGGTCGAGCAGGGCGGGATCGTGTGTCATGGGTGCCGGGTTATCGCGCCCCGCCTTCTTTTTCAAAGGCTTTGTTCGGACGCACGACGGGCGCTGAGGATGGCTGCGACGCGTGGGCCATAGATGTGGGCGTTTTCGGCATCGGTAGAATACCGGTCGGGAATGCTGTCATAACTCAGGACTGCCGTGATTCGGGGGGTGGGGCCGGTCACCTCGGTTACGCGGTGGAGTGCATACATGCCCCGAAAAATGGTGAGCGTGCCGGCTTCTCGAGTTGGCCGTTGCACGAACAAATCACGCTCATCCATGATCGCTGCCACACGTTCCAGGTTCTCGTCCGTTTCGCTGCGTGCACGGGGTACGAATTCGAAATGGCCGCCGCCCGTCGGCGCCTGCAGAAGCAGTGTGACGGCAAACTCACCCTGGTCGTAATGCCAGGGCTGGTGGTGGCCTTCGTGCAGGCTGATCACGTTGAGGTTCTGGAAAGGGTCAGCCATCCGGTAGAGATGTCTGAAGCCAAGAACGCGCCTGAAAAAATCGGTAAGGCCATCCCATGCGAAAAGAACCCTGATGGCGTGTGAATCGGGGATCACGTCTCCGGCGACCTGGTGCATCCGGTAATGCCAGAACCGTCGCCTGGGATCATCGGGAGGCAGGTATGGGTCGTCCCTGGTGAAATAGGCATTGCGCCGGCCATCCTGATGGTATGCCAGGGGTTCGAGTTCCACAGCCTCATCAACCATGCGTTTCAGCGCCTG
>CALIUG010000209.1 GCA_938048755.1 uncultured Alphaproteobacteria bacterium | reverse complement strand
CGATCAGCGCGTTCCGTCCACGCCGCTGGCGCGGGGCACTGCTGCCCGAAGGCGCCAATGTGGTGTTCGACGTCCTCGATTCGGCCAAACGGCCGGTCAGCGCGGTGGCCGACTTCACCGAAATCCGCGACGTCGTCCATGTCTCGATCTGTGCCGACGAGGACTGCGCCGTCAACCTGCTGTTTGACCGCGAACACGACCTGGAGGAGCGCATCCTCAAGGAACAGTTCGCAACCTGACCTGAGCGAGCATCTTCACCCGATCCCACCCGGAGAACCCATGACCGAACGCGCGCCCGCCTCTGACGGCGTCCACCTCTTCCCCATCGACATCAGCGTCTACAAGGCGGGCAACACCGGGGTCGATTACATCACGACCTTCGACAGCGGCGTTGCCGGTCCGCATCTGATGATCAATGCCGTCACCCACGGTAACGAGGTCTGCGGCGCCCATGCCCTGCGCTTCCTGTTCGATCACGATGTCCGCCCCACACGCGGCAAGCTCACGCTTTCCTTCGCCAATGTCGCGGCCTATGAGAGCTTCGAGGAAGAAGCACCCTATGAGTCGCGGTTCGTGGATGAGGATTTCAACCGCGTCTGGAACGAGGAAACGCTCGACGGTCCGCGCCAGAGCCAGGAGCTCAGCCGCGCCCGTGCCATGCGCCCGGTCGTCGACCAGATCGACCACATGCTCGACATCCATTCGGTCGAACTGCCCCAGCCACCCATGCTGCTCGCCGGTCCCAGAGCCAAGGGCCACGCCCTTTCGGCTGCCATCGGCAAGCCCGCCCATGTCGTGATCGATGCCGGCCATGCCGCGGGCAAACGCATCCGCGACTATGCCCAGTTCGACGATCCCGCCCGCGATAGTTCCGCGTGTCTTGTCGAATGCGGCTATCACTTCTTTGAAGAAGCAGCCGACATCGCAATCGAAACCAGCCTGCGGTTCCTGCGCCACTACGACGCCATCGATCCCGCCTTCCTGGCCGAACACCTGAAAGAACCTGACAACGTCGATCAGATGTTCATCGAGGTCTCAGGCCCCGTCACCATCGAGACCGACAACTTCGTCTTCGACCGCATCTTCGAAGGCTTCGAAGTCGTGCCCGAAAAAGGCACCCTGATCGGCCATGACGACACCAAACCGGTCCACACTCCTTACGACAACTGCGTCATGATCATGCCCGCCCGCGACCCCCAGAAAGGCAAAACCGCGGTAAGACTGGGGCGGATCGTTTAGGGCATGTGTCATCCCGGCCTTGAGCCGGGATACAGGTAGGATGGTCTAGCCACCACCACGCTGATAGGCGCGGTCAAAGAGGATCAGAAACGCCTCGCGTTCGGCTTCGTCGTAGCCTGTGAACGTCAGTGTCACGATGCAGCGTTCGATGACGACCAGCGCAATGCGGCGCGGTTCGGCTTCTTCGATGGTGATCATGACGCCGCGTTCGGCTGTGCCGACCTGGATGTTCTGCCCATCGATCACGTGATCGCTGCCGGTCAGGGCGCGGGGCAGCAGGCGGAAGAAGCTGGACAGGGTGATCGCCATGTCCTTGACGACCGTGACCGGTCCGGAGGTCATCCGCCGGCAACCGGCGGCCAGGCGGCCACGGCGTCGCCTTCGACCAGAGCGCGGGTCGCACGGTCGGCCGGGGCGATGTAGATGCCGTTGATCAACACCAGATGCGCCATCTTGTGGGGCACCTGATAGCGGTCGAAGACCTGGTTGATCGTCGTGCCCTCGTCGACCTCGATCTGAACCGCATTGTCCTTCGCGCCTTCGGGCATGAAGGGCGCCAGAGACGCGAAGAGCTTGAGTGTCATCTGCATAACAGAGTCGTGATCCCCGGAGGTGGATAACAATGGGGCGACTGCATCACACAGCCGCCCCAAAGATCAGGCCGAAATCAGGTTGCTCAGACGCCCAGGCGCGAGAGCGTTTCGTTGCTGGGAACACCTTCGGGCGTCCAGCCACGGATTTCGTAGTACTCGGGCAGCATCGTGTCGAGGCCGCTGGTCTTGCCTTCGGCCGGACCGGTCTTGGCCGCGTCCTTCATCAGGCGTGCGGGCAGATTGTCGTCCTTGCCCGTGAAACCGGCAGCCAGGTTGAACTGACGCTCCAGATTCCAGATGCGCTCGCCAATTTCCAGCAGGCGCTCGACCGTCCATTCGCCTTCACAGGCCGCATCGATCTGCGGAGCAAAGTCTTCCAGCGTCCAGGCAAAGGTGGTGAAGACGCACATGCCAGAAGAGTCGACCACCGCGGTCGCATCCTGGAACGCACGCACCAGACCGGCCTTGCCGTCGGACTCGAGCGGATCGGTCTTCTCGGGTATACCAAGGATCTCCGACGCCACCGTGTAGCTGCGCAGATGACAGGCACCACGGTTCGACGTGGCATAGGTCAGGCCCATGCCCTGAATGCCGCGACCGTCATAGGCCGGGAATTCCTGGCCCTTGACCGTCATGGAGAGTTCCGGACGGCCATACTTTTCGCAAAGCAGCTTGGAACCCAGGCCGATCTCGGCACCGAAACCTTCGCCCCTGCCGGTCAGCTCGGCGATGTCGCACAGCGCCTTGGCATTGCCGAAGGTAAGCTCGATACCGCCGGTCTCCTTGGTCGTGAGCACGCCGTCCTCGAACATCTCCATCGCGGCACCGACCGTGGCACCGAACGAGATGGGATCAAGGCCCTGCTCGTTGCAGATGAAGTTGGCAAAGGTTAGGGCTTCGATATCGTTGATGCCCGTTGCCGCACCCAGCGCCCATGCCGCTTCATACTCAAGACCACCGGAGATGATCTGATATTCCGGCCGCTCGGCGACGGAGAAATGCGTGCGGTCGATCTCAGAGATACGACCGCAGGCAATGGTGCAGCCGAAACAGGCCGCGTTTGTCACCAGGTTGGGTTTGCCATCGCTCTCGCGCTCTTTCAGCATCGCTTCGGCGCCGATGTCGTTGGCACCTTCGAACTGGCTGTCGCGATGATTGCGGGTCGGCAGGGCGCCGACCTCGTTAATCACATTCATCAGCACCTGGGTGCCCATGGCGGGCAGGCCCTCGCCAGTGACGGCGTTTTCGGCCAGCACCTTCTTGGCATCGTTGGTTGCCTGCACGAAACGTTTGGGATCCTTGACGCTGACGCCTTTGGTGCCGCGAATGGCAACGGCCTTCAGGTTCTTGGAACCCATCACCGTGCCGACACCCGAACGCCCGGCTGCGCGATGCATGTCGTTGACGACGCAGGCGTACTTCACGCCCTTCTCGCCGGAGATACCTATCGAAGCGACACGGATCTGCGGGTCGCCGTGATTGTGCTTGATGGCTTCTTCGGTATCCCAGACCGAGGTGCCCCAATGCGCTGATGCATCCAGAAGCTCGGCCTTGTCGTTTTCGATGAAGAGATAGACCGGCTTGGGCGACTTGCCCTCGAAGATGATCTGATCCCAGCCAGCGTTCTTCATTTCGTTGCCGAAGAAACCACCGGAGTTGGAACAGGCGATCGCGCCGGTCAGCGCACCCTTGGTCACGACCGAATAGCGTCCGGCCGTCGAGGCGCAGGTACCGGTCAGCGGACCGGTCGTCATGATCATCTTGTTCTCGGGCGACAGCGGATCGACCTTGGGATCAATCTCCTCGGTCAGGTACTTGGTCGCCAGACCACGCTGTCCCAGATAGGCGTTGGCCCATTCCATGTTCAGCGGTTCAGATTTGCAGGTGCCCTCGGTGAGGTTGACCCGCAGAATTTTTCCAGCCCATGCCATGATTTCTCTCCCTTACGCTTGCGCAGCGGCGTCGGCGGCACCTGCCGAGGCGCGCATCTTGTCGAGGCCGGTCCAGTCGGCATCGACATAGGTGATGGCTTCCGTCGGACACGCCTTGGCGCATTCGGGTTCGCCCTCGCACAGGTCGCATTTGACGACCTTACCGGTGTCCTGGTTGAAGTTGATCGTGCCGAAGGGGCAGGCGATCGTGCAGACCTTGCAGCCGACACAAAGCGTATCGCTCACAACCTTCGCGCCGGTCGCCCGGTCGATGGTGATGGCGTGCGTCGGGCACGCTTCCAGGCACCATGCCTCGGCACACTGCGTGCAGGTATAGGGAACGAACCGCCCCTTGGCCTCGAAGGTGAAAACCTTGATGCGTGATTTCGAGGGATTGAAGGTACCCTCGTTGTCCAGCGAGCACGCGATCTCGCATTGCAGACATCCGGTGCATTTGCCCGGATCGATCGATAGTGACTTGTGCATGTTTGCCCTCCCCTTGTCCGCTGATCTTGCGGTTGACCCTCATGATAAGGACAAGGTTCGGGAAATGGTAGAGGCCAATCCATCAAGTATTCATGCGAATAGTTCGCAATTGCAAACTCAAGAGCACTACCGCCCCAAATAGAGCAAGGCCACGCCCCCCACCACCACGGCCGAGGCCGCGACACGCCGCCCACCGAACGGTTCCTTCAACAGATAGGTGCCGAACAGGGCAGCCAGGATCACGCTAGTCTCGCGCATCGCCGCGACGGCGCCAATGGCGGCCAGGCTCATGGCATAGATGACCAGGCCATAGGCCAACATACTCATGAACCCGCCAACAACGCCGACCTTCCAGACCCTGGCCAGCCGTCGCACGCCCAGGCCACGCTCACGCACCAGACACCAGATGACAAAGGGCAGACCATCGATGATGAAAAGCCAGCCGATGTAACCCAGCGGACTGCCGGCAGCACGGACACCCATGCCGTCGACGACCGTATAGCCCGAGATCATCAGGCCCGTTGCCAGGGGCCAGCCAAGGCCGCTCCAGCCCAGTTCGCGCACGTTGAACTGCATGGAGATCGCCACGATACCAAAGCAGATCACCAGAATGCCCGCCGCCGACATGGCAGTGATGTGATCGCCCGCCAGAAAGACGCCGCCCAGGGTCGCCAACAAAGGCGCAGAACCGCGTGCCAGCGGATAGGCATGGCTGAGATCGGCCACACGATAGGCAAACAGCAGGAACGTGTTGTAGCCAATGTGAATGACAAAGGAGAGCGCCAGAAACGGTATCGCGTCGGCCGAAGGCTGACCGCCGATGGCGATCAGCACGGGGCCGCCGATCAGCCCGAATGCACCCATCATCGCAAGGGTGGCGAACCGGTCCGGATTGGCCTTGAGCAGGGTGTTCCACGATGCGTGAAGGACCGCCGCCGAAAGGGCAAGCGCGGCGGCAAGAGGGCCCATGGCCGGCTAAGCCGCGTTGCGACGCAATGCGCGCCAGAGAGTCTGAGAGGTCACAGGCATGTCGATGTGCTCAACCCCAAGCGCATCAGCCACCGCGCTGATGATGACACAGGGAGCGGGGACACAGCCGGCTTCACCGGCCCCCTTCACGCCCAGCGGATTGGTCGTGCAGGGTGTCTCGAAGAGCTTGAGGTCGAAGGTCGGAAGGTCTTCAGCGCGCGGCATGGTGTAATCCATGAACGAAGCCGTCAGCAGCTGACCGCTTTCATCATAATGCGTGGCTTCCAGCATGACCTGGCCCAACCCCTGGGTCACACCGCCATGGATCTGGCCTTCGACAACGGTAGGATTGACGGCAACACCGACATCGTCGGCAACGACATAACGTTCCAGCTCCAGGACGCCGGTCTCGGGATCGATCTCGACCTCGGCAAGATGGCAGCCGCCGGGAAAGGTCGAGCCGTGGCCGACATAAAAGGCATGTTCATCGAGGCCCGGCTCCAACGCCTCGTCCGTTGCCGGCAATCCGCCATAGGCAGACCGGGCCACCTGTTGGAACGACAGACTGCGATCCGTGCCGATAACGCTGAAGGTGCCGTCGACCAGTTCGATGTCCTCAAAGGAGGCTTCCAGCATCTGCGCGGCGATCTTGCGGCCCTTCACGATCACCTTGTCGGCCGCTGCCGCCGCGGCGTTGCCGGCAAGGTGTATGCCGCGCGACCCGAAGGAGCCCTCACCGTAGCTCACTTCTTCGGTGTCGCCATTGCGCACGTTGACTGAATCGAGCGGCACGCCAAGCCGGGCAGCAACGATCTGGGCATAGGTCGTTTCGTGCCCCTGACCATGGTTGTGGGTGCCGACCTGCAGTGTTGCCGTTCCATCGGGGTGCACGCGCAGCCGCGCATATTCATGACCACCCTGCCCGCCGCCGGACCCATCCGGGTTGACCGGGCGTCCGCCGGCGCTGGGTTCGAACCCTGAGGCACTCCCCAGGCCGCGCAACCTGCCTCTGGCCTGGCTGGCCGCTCTGCGCGCACCAAACGAAGCATAGTCGCTATGCTCGAGTGCGGATTCCAGGGCATGGGGGAAGTCGCCGGTGTCAAGCTTGAGACGTCCCGCCGTGATGAACGGCATGTCCTGGGGACCAATCATGTTGCGACGTCGGATTTCGGCGCGATCCAGACCAAGCCTGGCCGCTGCAATGTCGACCAGCCGCTCGATCAGGTAAGACGCTTCCGGACGGCCGGCGCCGAGATAGGCATCCACAGGTGCCGTGTTGGAAAAGACCCCCTGCACGGAAATCGACATGGCCTGAATCTTGTAAACGCCGGAACAGGCCGGCGCGAAATACTGCGTTGGAATGGCCGGCGCAAAGGAACTGACCGCGCCACCCATTCCGGCAAGCACATCGGCACGCACAGCAAGGAACCGGCCGTCCTTGTCGAGGGCAAGTTCAGCATGGGTTTCATGGTTCCGGGCATGGGCATCACCCAGCATCGCGTCACTGCGGCTGCCGGCCCAGCGAACCGGTTGCTGCAGGTGCATCGCCAGGAATGCCGCAACGGTCTCTTCGGGATAGAGAAACAGCTTGGCGCCGAAGCCGCCTCCGAGGTCGGGCGAAATCACGCGCATGGCGGCGGGATCCAGACCGATCACAGGCGCCATCATCTTGACCAGATCATGGGGCTTCTGATGGCTGGCGTGCAGGGTGAGCCGGTTGCCTTCGGGCAAGGCGACACAGACGCGCGGTTCGATGGGATTGGGGATGACCCTGGGGTTCACAAGATCCAGGCTGACGACATGATCGGCCTGCGCAAAGGCGTGCTCGGTTGCTTCGGCATCCCCCCAATCAAAGGTGAAGTAGCTGTTCGTTGGGAGTTCATCCCACAAGATCGGGGCATCATCCCGAAGCGCAGCGCGCAAACTTGTAACCGCAGGCATCGAATCAATATCGGCCACGATCAGATCGGCAGCCTTTTCAGCGTCCTCCATTGACCGCGCGATCACCACGGCAATCGGTTCGCCGACATAACGCACACGATCCACGGCCAACGGCGCCCGTGGCAGGGGAACCAATGATGCGCCATCACGTCCCTTGATCATGCGCAGGCATGGCAGATCACCGATCCCCATGGCCTTGAGCGAGGCACCATCATGCAGGGCAACGACACCGGGGATGTCGCGTGCCTGGGACAGGTCGACACCTCGAAGGTGACCATGGGCATGATCGGATCGCACCACCAGCATGTGCAGCATGCCTGGGACCGCCAGATCGCCGACATAGTTTCCCCGCCCGGTCAGAAACCGCCGGTCTTCCTTTCGCAAGGCACGTGTACCGGGTCCCTGACCGGTCATGATCGGTTCCTGGAGCGCATGGCCCCGGCAGGAATCAACGGACGGGCCTGAGGAATTGCATCGGGCACCTGATCGTCAGGCACAGTGCCGTCCTCCGACGCGTCGAAGCGATCAAGCATTTCCAGCATCGCCCGCGCGGTTTCCAGAGTTGGCGCCATGCGCGTCATGAGCATGGGGGTCTTGCCGCGCTGCATGGCGACAGCATTGCAGGCGTTCATGCAGTGGGTCAGGCAGACGATTTCCTGGATCCGATCAGCCTTGTCCGGTCCGGCCTCGGCCTTGACCAGATCATGGAGACGCTGGCCCGGACGGATCAGTTCGTCATCCAGAACATCCTGGCCCTGCCATCGGCAGGTCACGCAAATGCGCAAGGTTGCCGGCAGGCTGCGCCCGCGTCGCTCGCTTCGTTCCCGCACTTCAGGCTCCCTGGCCAACGGTGGCGATGCTGCACAAGGCGCAGCCCGTCTGCAAGGAGGATTGCAACACGCACGGAAATGTTGATTCTTCTCGGTGGCAAGGGAGACGTGCATGAAACGTAAAATCGCGGTGATCGGCGGCGGTGTGATCGGCACCAGCGTCGCATGGCATCTGGCCTGCCGTGATGCTGGCGAGATCGTGCTACTGGAGCGTGACCGGCTGGGATCAGGCACGACCTGGCATTCAGCCGGCAACATCAACTGGATTCCCGGGCACGACGCTATCCTGACCATGATGGAAACAATCGCGACCGTAGAGCGGGAATCGGATCAGGAAACCGGTTGGCTCCGAACGGGGCGGCTATTTCTGGCAAGCAAAGACGAGACCTTCAATACCTTCCGAGCCATGGCAGACGCCGCAGAGGCCATGTGCTTCGAACATGCCCTGCTTGACCCCAAGGCCGCCGCGGAGCGTCATCCGCTCATCGACCCAGACGCTCTGGCCGGTGCGTGGCTGAATGGCATGTCGGGCAGGCTCAACCCGGCCGACATCACAGCAGCCTATGCCAAGGCGGCGCGACGGCGCGGCGTTACCATCAGCGAAGGTTGTTCGGTCACCGACATAGAATTGCGGAACAGCCGGGTTGCCAGCCTGAAGACGACCGACGGCGAAATGGCTGTAGACGACGTCGTCATCTGTTGCGGTCTCTGGTCACGCCGCCTGCTCGCCAAACTGGGACTGCTTCTGCCACAATGGGGGTGCCAGCATTTCTATGTCATTGCGCGTGCCGAACAGAAGCTGGATCGCAACACCCCATCCTTTGTCTCGCCCGACGCAGCGATCTATGGGCGCGAAGAGGTCGGCGATCTGTTGTTCGGTTGCTTTGATGACAACGCCATCACGCTCGAAGGCGAGCACGGCGCACCGCCAGACGACTTCTCGTTTTCCCTGCTGGAAGAAAACTGGGATCAATTCGGACCTTATGCAGAACAGGCTGCCTGGATCTTCCCAAGCCTGAAAACTGCGCCAATCCGCAATTTCGTCAACGGGCCGGAAACCTTTACACCCGATGGCCAACCGCTTTTAGGGCCCTATGGCAACATTGATGGCCTCCATGTCGCGAGCGCCATGAACTCCGGCGGTGTGACCTATTCCGCATTGGCCGGCCATGTGATTGCCGACGGCATGATGGAGTCGGCAACGCCCAAGTTCGATCCCCTGCCCTACGCACCAGACAGGTTCGCAGCCCGCGCCTGCGATGAAACCTGGCTACGCGATGCGGTCAGTCAAGCTCCCAGTTCGCACTACAGGGGGCTGTATGAGCAATAGGGTCCTTCGTATCCGGGCTAGCAAACACCACGCGCATTGTTCTATGGTGACGCGCGAAAACGAGCCCTGGGATTTTCCACGCCGATGAATCTTACCGGAAGCATCGAAACACGACCTGACGGCAACAATCTTGTTGTTGCCGCCCGTGGCACGTGGACGCTCGCCACGATCGGAGGGCTGGACAAGGATGTTCGTGCAATCTCACCGTCATCCGGTCAGACCGTTTCCATTGACCTCCAGGATGTCGGCCTGCTCGATACGGCCGGAGCCTGGGTCCTGTTCCGTCTTCGCGAACGCCTGAAGAGCGAAGGTTTTACCGCTGAATTCGCCCATGTCGGTGGTAGCCATGAAGGCCTGTTCCACCACATCGTCGAGTGCGAAGAACAGCCACCGATGAATCTTCAGAAGTTTCATCCCTTCCGGAGACTGGCCGACAGAACCGGCTATCAAAGCTATCAGATGTGGCTGGAAACCAAGGCCATGCTCGCCTTCTTTGGCGAGATGATGCTGACGGCAGCCGGGGCTCTGATGCGGCCGCGCAGGCTCAAGTTCACATCCATCGTCAGTCACATGGAACAGGTCGGCATCAATGCCATGCCGATCGTGGGCCTGCTGACCTTCCTGGTCGGCGTCGTCCTGACCTTTCAGGGTGCTGATCAGCTTCGGCGTTTCGGTGCCGAGATCTTCACCGTCAACCTTCTGGGTATCTCGTTTCTGCGCGAGACCGGCATTCTGATGACCGCAATCATCATTGCAGGCCGCTCGGGCAGTGCCTTTGCCGCACAGATCGGCACCATGAAGGTCAACGAAGAAGTCGATGCCATGCGCGCGCTGGGCATCAACCCGATCGAACTGCTGGTCCTGCCACGCACCATCGCCCTGATCCTGGTCATGCCACTGCTGGGTTTCTATGCCGACATGTCAGGTCTGGTTGGCGGCGCACTGATGGCGGTTATCTCTCTCGATCTCTCCATCGGGCAGTTCCTGACTCAGCTTCAGGGCGCTGTTCCGATGTGGTCGTTCTGGGTTGGCATCATCAAGGCGCCGGTCTTCGCGTTCGCCATTGCCCTGGTGGGTTGTTACAACGGCCTGAAGGTCGAAGGCAGCGCCGAAAGCGTGGGCAGGATGACGACCCGTGCGGTGGTGCAATCGATCTTTCTGGTCATCGTGATCGACGCGATCTTTTCGGTCATCTTCTCGTTCATCGGAATCTGACAATCATGGCGCAACCAGCTCGACTTGAACCCACCCTGGAGGCCCGCGTCGACGATAACGCGGTGATCCGGTTGCGTGGTGTCGTGAACCGGTTCGGCACACAGACCGTCCATGATGGCGTGGATCTGGATGTGCGTCGTGGCGAGGTGCTCGGTGTCGTGGGCGGGTCAGGAACCGGAAAGTCGGTTTTGATGCGAACCATCATCGGTCTGCGTGAGCCGCAAGCAGGCACGATCGAGGTTCTGGGACGCGACACGCGCGCGCTTGATAATGCAGAGGCAAAGGAACTGCGCAGTCACTGGGGTGTGCTGTTCCAGGATGGTGCGCTTTTCAGTTCGCTGACCGTAGCTGAGAACATCATGGTTCCGCTCAAGGAATACACCAACCTGTCGCCCAGGCTGATGGAGGAAGTCACCAAGGTGAAGGTCACCATGGTCGGCCTGCCCGTCGAAGCCGGCGCCAAGTATCCGGGCCAGTTGTCAGGCGGCATGCGTAAACGCGCAGGTCTCGCCCGGGCTCTGGCGATGGATCCAGCCATTGTCTTTCTGGACGAACCGACCGCGGGCCTCGACCCCATCGGTGCGGCAAACTTTGACCAGCTCATTCGCAGCCTGCAGCAGAGCCTGGGGCTGACGGTCGTCATGGTGACCCACGATCTGGACTCCCTGATCGCGATTTGCGACCGTATTGCCGTCCTTATCGACAAGAAGGTCGTGGTTGGTACTATCCCCGAGCTCCTGAAACTCGATCATCCCTGGATTCAGGAATATTTCCGCGGACCGCGTGCGCGCGCCGCCTTTGGCAGCTGAAATCATGGAAACTCGCGCTAGCTATACTCTCGTCGGCACCTTTGTCCTGATCCTGATGCTTGCTCTTGCAGGCTTCGTGATCTGGCTGGCCAAGTTCTCGAGCGACGTGAAGTATGACGATTACCACATCCTGTTCGCCGGATCGGTCACAGGCTTGAGTTCTGATGCGACAGTGCGCTATCGCGGCATTCCGGTCGGTAGCGTCACTGACATCGAGATTTCGCCCGACGACATCGACAAGATCCTGATCACGATTCAGGTTGATTCCACAACACCGGTGCGCACCGATACGGTTGCCTCGATCGAAATGCAGGGCATCACCGGCGTGGCTTATGTGCAGTTGACCGGCGGCAGCGAATCAGCGCCCCCCCTTGAACCTCAGCCGGGTCAGAAGGTCGCCGTGATCACGGCAGAAAACTCGGCCCTGGCGGAGGTTTTCGCGTCCGCTCCCGAAATGGTCAATTCTGCAATTACCCTGATGAACCGCGCCTCTGCCATGCTGAGCGATGACAACCGGGCATCGGTCACCAACATCCTGGCCAATGTCAGCGCCGTAACGGGCGAGGTCGCGCACCACAAGGATGCCATCGGCGCGCTGATCACCGATGCCCAGGCAACCCTGGCCAATGTGCAGGACACCACCGCCGATATCAGCAAGGTCACCTCGGAACTGAGCGCAAACCTCGAGCCGCTGATTGCCGACGCCAGCAAGACCCTGGAAACCCTGCGCACAACCCTGAACAGCGCCAATACGACGATCACCAATGCCGAGCCCAACATCCAGGCGACCCTGACCGACCTGCGGGCAGCCGCAGCATCGATCAAGGGTGCGGCAACGGCTGCACAACAGTTTCTCCAGAACAACGAAGAACCGATCAACGAATTCGCACAGAACGGACTGTATGAGTTTACCCAGTTCATCGTGGATGCCCGCTCGCTTGTGGCATCCCTGACGCAGATCGCCGCGCAGCTGGAACGCGATCCGGCCGCCTTCCTGTTCGGCGGCAACCAATCGGGCTATCAGGCCCAGTGAGGCAGAGATCATCATGACACGACGTTTGTTTCTGAAAAGCTGCGCAGGTATCGCTGCAACATCCCTTCTGGGCGGCTGCACGCAGCTCATCGCGCAGGCCGAGAACCCGCCCAACCTCTATTGGCTCACGCCCAAGAGTACCTTTGGCGACGACCTTCTGCCGGTGTCCTTCCAGTTGGCCGTCGATCAGCCCTATGCCCCTGCCGCGCTGAACAACCAGCGCATTGCGCTGATGAACACCCCCATTCAGGTGCAGTATTACGCGCGGTCCAACTGGACAGACCGGGTGCCAGACATGGTGCAGGGCCTGATTGTCGAGTCCTTCGAAAACTCCGGCATGATTTCGTCCGTCGGACGTCAGTCATCGGGGCTGCGCAGCACGTTCATTCTGCTGCCGGAAGTGCGCGAGTTTCAGGCTGAGTACTTCGACAACGCTCCCATTCCGACCGCCCATGTCCGCATCAACGTCAAGCTGATCAAGATGCCCGATCGTTCCATCGTGGCGAACGAGAGCTTTGAGGCATCCGTGCCATCCGCCTCGGATTCCATGGATGCCATCGTGAAGGCGTTTGACGATGCTCTGGGCAAGGTTCTCAAGAACCTGGTGCGCTGGACGCTCACGGTCGGCGAAATCTACGACTGATCACCCTTTTGAGGAATGAACCATGACCTTGCGCGCCGTCGTTGCCATGATGGAGCACGAGACGAACACGTTTTCGCCCGTGCCCACCCCCCTCTCCCGGTTTGGTTCGCCTGAGGTTCCGGTGGGACCGGAGGTCTATCGACGGTTCAAGGGCACAG
>CALIUG010000208.1 GCA_938048755.1 uncultured Alphaproteobacteria bacterium | reverse complement strand
CGCCATGTTCTCGCGGTTGTAGAAGCGCGCGGCCATGAACAGCAGGACCAGCGCCACCGCCGTTGTCGCAAGGCAGCTCAGGAGCATGAAGCCGTAATCGGGCGTTTCGCCGCGCACCAGCTGCCCGATCAGGATGGTCTGGCCATAGGTCGGGATCATCATGGCCCAGGCGCTGGGCTGGATCGGAACAAACACCATGATCATGCCGGGCAGGGCCGGAAGAAGGGGCAGCAGACCCAGATAGGTCTGGGTCTCCTTGAAGCTCTTGGACACAGTCGCCACGATCATCTGGATTGCCACGGCCATCATCATGATGGGAATGCACAGGATGAAGACAAAGGTGAAGTCCGACAGACCGGGATTGACCTTGATGCCCACACCCAGCATGCCCAGGCCCGAGAAGATGGTCTTGTAGGCAACAATCGCCGTCAGCACCGCCAGGGCCGTGAACAGGAACGAGGCGATGTACTTGCCCAGCATGAACTGCCAGCGCGGTACGGGGTTGGCCAGCAGGGGCTCGAGTGAACCACGTTCACGCTCGCCTGCCGTCGCATCAATCGCCAGATAGACGCCACCGATGAAGATGTTGAACATCAGAAACGGCGCCATCATGTTGAGGAAGATGCCGCTGATCGAAAGGCTGGCGGCGACGTTCACGCTTTTCATGGTAAGCGGATAGGCGATCTCGGGGTCGACCTCGTGCGCGGCCAACCGGGTGTCGGCGGTCTCCCGATTGAACCGGTTGATCAGTTCCACCGTGCGCCCGATCGACATGATCGAGGAAAGCCTCGAGGAATCGATATAGAGCTGGATCTCCGCATTGCGCTCGTCGCCAAAGGTGTCGGCAAAGTTCTCGGGGAACACCAGGATCGAGCTGTGCATGCCCTTGCGCACGGCATCGGCGACATCCTCGATCTCCGTCTCGACCACGTCTGCGCCCTGTTCACGCACGAACGCGACAAACTCCGGTGCGCTCTTTGAGCCCTGGGCGACCACGACATGCTCCTGCACCTTGGGCGCGGTCAGGGTCGAGCCGACAAACAGCACCAGCGCGCCCAGCAGCACGGGGCCGATCAGGGGATAGAGCAGGGAGAGGATCGTCGAGCGTCGGTCGCGCAGATTGTCGGTCAGTTCCTTCCTGGCAATGATCCAGACCTTGTCAAACATCCAGGGTCTCCTTCAGGGCTTCCAGTTCCGTGCGCTTCTTCAATTCCTCTTCATCGCGCGCGATGGCAACGAAGATCTCTTCCAGGTCGGCCTGTCCGGTCAGGTCCGCGAGGTCGTCGGGCGTGCCCTCTGCAACGACCCGGCCGTGCCCCATCACGATGATCCGGTCACACAGCGCCTGGACCTCCGACATGATGTGGCTGGAAAACAACACGCAGCGGCCCTCGTCGCGGATACGTCGCACCATGTCGCGCACCGCGCGGCTGGAATCGACGTCCAGACCGTTGGTAGGTTCGTCCAGCATCACGTTGTGGGGTTTGTGGACCAGGGCGCGTGCCAGGGCGACCTTCAGGGTCTGGCCTTTGGAAAACCCCTTGGTCCGGCGGTCGGCAACGTCACGCATGACCAGCGTATCGATCATTTCCTCGATGGAGGATTCGAGCGCTTCGCCCTTCATGCCGTGGAGTCGCCCGTAATATCGGACGTGTTCGCGGGCTGTCAGGCGGGGATAGAGGCCTCGGTTGTCCGGCAGCACACCGATTCGGCGCTGCACCTGTTGCGGATCTGCAACAGCATCGAATCCATCCACCAGAGCCTGACCGCTGTCTGGCCGCATGATGGTGTAGAGGATACGCATGGTGGTGGTCTTGCCGGCGCCATTGGGGCCGATCAGCCCGGTAATCTCGCCGTCTTTGGCTGAAAAACTCACGTTTTCAACCGCCACAAGGTCCTTGAAGGACTTGCGCAGATTGCGCACTTCGATCATCGCCTACCCCTGAACGCCCCGAATTGTTCTGACATTTACCATGCCCATGCCGCCAAACCAGTGTGATCATGCGCATAATTTGTTGTGGGTTTACGTATTCCCCTTGTTTTCTTGAGACAATTCAGCAAGATATATGCAGTTGCATCGGAGACGTTCCGTGCTGTGCCTTTTGTATTTGAGCGAAGGGCAACAATTTGGTCACACGTTTGTGGAACCAATGATCAGGCACCGGTGTTGAAGGTGTCGTTAAACAATCGGAATCAGAATGTTCTGCGTTCCGGAGGGGAATAAACTGATGAACTCGCCGATTAAAGCCCTTGTTGCAGGTGCCGCAGCTCTCGCGCTGTCTGCTTGTACCACGGTCAGCTCCATCGACCGCGTGGCTGAGATGGAAACAGGCGGCAGCGCCTTTACCAAAGGTCTGCACGCTGGTTATGTCGAGCTGGCATACAAGGAAGCCGGCTTCTACGACTGGGTTGATGCGGGCTTCTTCCGCGATAAGGCCGCTGCGGCCGGTTCGGGTGAAGTGGTTCTGCCTGAAGATCCCAACAACTGGAATGTTGAAGACGAGGCCATGCTGGCCGAGTTGAACTCAGAGCGCCCGCGTCTGCTGGCCGCCCTGAACGACGGTGGCCGCTCCGAGCGCCCCGATCTCGCTGCCATTGCCCAGACCAAGTACGACTGCTGGGTTGAGGAAGCCGAGGAAGGCCCTGAGCACTTCGGTCCCGTTGCCGCGCATCAGCCCCGTGAAATGGGCAAGTGCCGCGCTGAGTACCTGACCGCCATGGAAGAACTCCTCTTCATCGAGGAAGTCGTCATGATGGAAGAAGCGATGGCTACTGAGTTCATCGTGTACTTCGGTTGGGACGTTGCTGAACTCTCGCCGCTGGCGCAGAGCTTCCTGGATGATGTGGCCGCTGAAGCCATGATCCAGAATCCCAGCAAGATCGGCGTTGCCGGTTACACCGATACGTCAGGTTCGGCTGCTTACAACCAGATCCTGTCCGAGCGTCGCGCCGAGAATGTGGCCGGCTACCTCGCAGACCAGGGTGTCAGCAAGAACGTGATGGACATCCGCTGGTTCGGTCAGAACGATCTGATGGTTCCCACGGCTGACGGTGTCCGTGAGCCTAACAACCGCCGCGTCGAGATCACCTTCGAGTAATCTCCACGTAGCAGTGCCTAAAGCGCGGGCCGCATCCGAAAGGATGCGGCCCGTTGCCGTTTCTGGAGCCTGATATGCGCGCATTCTTTGATATCGCTGCTGCCGTCATCGTCCTGGCGGCGATCTTTGGTTATCTGAACCATCGCTTCCTGAAGTTGCCGCATACGATCGGGCTGGTCGTGATTGCGCTGGCGGTATCGCTGGTGGTGCTGGGGCTGGATGCTGCGCGGCCGTCGCTGGAGCTGGGCACGCAGGTACGCGGGGTCATGGCGTCCATCGACTTTTCCGAGACGCTGATGCAGGGCCTGCTCTCGTTTCTGCTCTTTGCCGGCGCGCTGCATGTCGACCTTGCCGCGCTGGCCAGCCGCAAGTGGGTCATCGGGCTGATGGCGACCTTGGGCACGGTGCTTTCGACCTTCCTGATCGGTGGCGGAATCTGGATGCTGGTGCAGGTTCTGGGTGTCGATCTGCCCGTCATCTACTGTCTCATCTTCGGCTCGCTCATCGCGCCGACCGATCCGGTCGCGGTGCTGGGCATCCTCAAGCGCGTCCATGTGCCGCCCTCACTGGAAGCCAAGATTGCCGGAGAGAGCCTGTTCAACGACGGCGTGG
>CALIUG010000207.1 GCA_938048755.1 uncultured Alphaproteobacteria bacterium | reverse complement strand
ATCGGGATGATCGATGTCGACGACGACCATCTTGGCCGCACGGCGGGTGGTGCCGCCTGACTTGATGGAGCCCGCGGCGCGGTCGCCGACTTTCAGGAAGCTCATCAGGCCCGAGGACTTGCCGCCGCCCGAAAGGGTTTCGCCTTCACCGCGAAGCTGGGAGAAGTTGGAGCCGGTGCCCGAACCGAACTTGAACAGGCGCGCCTCGCGCACCCACAGGTCCATGATGCCGTTCTCGTTGACCAAATCGTCCTCGACGCTCTGGATGAAACAGGCATGGGGCTGGGGATGTTCGTAGGCGTTGGTCGAGCGGGTCAGCTCGCCAGTCGTGTGATCGACGTAGTAATGACCCTGGGCCGGGCCCTCGACGCCATAGGCCCAATGCAGGCCGGTGTTGAACCACTGCGGCGAATTGGGCGCGCCGCCCTGGCTCGCGAGCATGTAGCGCATTTCATCGAAGAACGCGCGGGCGTCGCTTTCCTGGTCGAAATAGCCGCCCTTCCAGCCCCAATAGGTCCAGGTGCCCGAAAGACGGTCAAAGACCTGACGGCAGTCTTCTTCACCCACCAGTTCTGCGTCCGGGGCGGCATCGCGACGCCAAAGCCATTCGGGAACATCGGATTCCGGAACAGGAACCAGCTTGTCGGGCACGCCGGCCTTGCGGAAATACTTCTGGGCGATGATATCGCAGGCGACCTGGGACCAGGATTTCGGGACGTCGATGTCCTTCTGCTGGAACACGATCGAACCATCGGGATTGCGAATCTCGCTGGTCGCCTTACGAAACTCCAGACTCTCGTAAGCGTCCTTGCCTTCAGAAGTATAAAAACGAGCGATCCGCATAGCCCCGACATCCCATCTACCTGTGCGACCTTGAAAAGGCCGTCTGTGTTGCGCTGCATGTGGCGGAATGGACGGCAGATCGCGGCGAGAACACGCCGAATCAACATATCGTGGCCAAAAGACCCCAGCCCGCTACAGGTTGTGACTGTGACGGTTTGGGCCCAAAATTGTCAAGCAGATTTTGGGGGCGGGCTGGCCTTGGATACTAGATAGTGTGGTTCTGTGACGATTTCATGGCGTTCGCGCGTTGGATGAGGTCAGGCTGTGGATGGCTTCAAAATCTGTCAGAAATTTCAACAGCTTGTGCCGGGAGACTCAAAATTTGATCGATTCCAGATAACGGACTTGTGCCGGGAATTCACATCCCTGGAAAAAAATCGTATGTCCTGTGTTAGCGACTCTTCACTGGACGCGAGCGCGCCCATGACGGCAAGATGCGCGCGCTTTCGGGCAGAACCATCAAACGGACTTTCATGACCAATCTTGGCACCAGACTTCACACGTGGCTTCACGGCGAACGCGTCGGCGAGGACGAGTTCGGAAACCGCTATTATGTGCTGAAAGGTGAAACCGATGACCGGCTGCGCAAGCGCTGGGTGATCTACAAGGGTTCGACCGAAGCCTCGAAGGTGCCGCCCGACTGGCATGCCTGGCTGCACCGCACAATCGACGAAGCACCGAGTCGGGCACCGCTGCCAACCCAGCCCTGGGAGAAGGAGCACCTGCCCAACCTGACCGGCACCAAGGCCGCGTATCTGCCCCAGGGCCATGTCCTGCGCGGCGGACAGCGTGCGCCGGCGACGGGCGACTACGAAGCCTGGCGACCGGGAAGCTGAGGGGAGAGGAACATGGGGGCTAAATCCTTAGAAACGCTGGTCGGCGCCGCCGTGCTGGTGGTGGCCTGCGCGTTTTTCGTGTTTGCCTATACCAAGGCCGATGTCGCCGATGTCTCGGGCTACTCGGTCTATGCCGAGTTCAGCAATGTCGGCGCGCTCAAGACCGGCGATGACGTCAAGATTGCCGGCATCAAGGTCGGCACCGTGACCGATATGGAACTTGATCCCGACTGGTATGTTGCCAAGGTGCGCATGAGCATCAGTCCCGGGGTCACGTTGACCTCCGATACCTTTGTTTCGATCGCTTCGGCCAGTCTGCTGGGCGGCAATTACATTGCCCTGCAGCCCGGCGGTGGCCCGCCTGCCGAGGACGGTTATGTGTTCGATCGCACGCAGGGTGCCGTTGACCTGATGGACATGATCTCGCGCGCGCTCTTCGGTGGTGTCTCCAACTAGAACGGAGATGGTCCCGAGTGAGGCCTTGCGATTGCCGCATTCGCGTCGCACATAGAAGAGCATGAGTGATCAAACCTCCTACCTGCCCAAGGTCTGGCTGGGTCCCGATGGGGAACCGGTTTCCTGTGTCGACAAACTGAAGCTGCTCCAGGAGAACCTGGTCGAGCTGCAGGAAATGGCCCAGGAAGCGCTGGAAGACGCCGTGGTCATGGGCTGCGATGAGGCCCAGACGCGTCAGGTGCTGGCCGATCTGGTTGCCTCGCTCGAGAAGCCGTTCTCATGATGCGGGCTGTTCTTGCCGGCGTGGCTCTGATTGCGTCACTGACCCAGGCAGCGGCACAGCAGACCTTCGAGCCCTATGCCTTTGCCGTTCTGGGCAGCATGGACAAGGTGACGGGGCATTTCTCCAAGCTGGAATTGCCGGTCGGTGTGACCGGTGGCTTCGGCTCTCTGGAGGTGACGGCAAGATCCTGCCAGAAGACGCCGCCCCACGAGGCACCGGAAAGCGCATCGTTCCTGCAGATCAAGGATTACCGGGAGGGTGAGGGCGAGATGTTTTTCTCGGGCTGGATGTTTGCCTCAAGCCCCGGGGTCTCGGCCCTGGAACACCCGGTCTATGACGTCTGGGTCATCGACTGCACGAATGCCGCCTCATCTTCGGCGGGCAACGAATAGAAATCAGCATCAACGACGAGCGCGTTTTTCAGCATGCGCCGGTAGTCCTCACGCGGGATCTCGACAGCGCCGAACTGCTTGAGATGATCGGTCAGGAACTGGGTGTCGAGCAGCTTGAAGCCGCCACAGATCAGGCGTGCTACCAGATGCACCAGGGCAACCTTGCTGGCGTCGGTGGCGCGTGAAAACATGCTTTCACCGAAGAAGGCGCCGCCCAGACGCACGCCGTAAAGCCCGCCTACCAGTTCCTCGCCCTGCCAGGTTTCAATGCTGTGCGCATTGCCCTGACGGTGGAGCGCTTCGTAGGCCTGTTCGATCTGGAGGTTGATCCAGGTGTTTTCCCGGTCGGGTGCAGCCTGGGCGCAGGCCGCGATAACCTGATCGAATGCCTGATCTGCAGTTACCCGGAACGTGCCACGTTTCAGGGTCTTGCGCAGGCTGCGTGACAGATGAAACCGATCCAGGGGAATAATCCCCCTGTGATCCGGTTCCACCCAGAAAACTTCGTTGTCTTCTCTGGCCTCGGCCATGGGAAAAACACCAATGGAATAGGCTCTGAGAAGCAGCTCAGGAGGCAGGTCGGTCATGGGCGATCAGTGATCCGTTGCGTACTCGGGATCAGGACAGAAGTGATCAGGATTCTGATTCCAGAAGGCGCTCCAGCCATTTCACGTCATAGTCACCGTTGGCAAAATCCTGATTGGCAAGCAGGGCCTGGTGCAGGGGAATGGTCGTCTCGATGCCGTCGATGACAAATTCCTCCAGGGCGCGGCGCAGACGCATCAGACATTCGTTGCGGTTGCGTCCATGCACGATCAACTTGGCGATCAGGCTGTCATAGCTCGGCGGCACGGAATAGCCGGCGTAGAGCGCGGAATCGACCCGCACATTCATGCCGCCGGGGGAATGGTAGGTCCGGATCTTGCCCGGTGAGGGTGCAAAGGTCTTCGCGTTCTCGGCCGTGACGCGGCATTCGATGGCATGGCCGGTCAGTTCGACCTCGTCCTGGGTGAAACTCAACGGTGCGCCGGAGGCAAGTTTGATCTGTTCACGCACGAGATCGATTCCCGTTGTCATTTCGGTCACGGGATGTTCGACCTGCAGGCGGGTGTTCATTTCGATGAAGTAGAATTCGCCGTTTTCATAGAGGAACTCGACGGTGCCCAGATTGCTGTAGCCCATCTTCTTCATGGCTGCGGCAACACGTTCGCCGATCTGGACGCGCTGCTCTGCATTGAGGGCTGGGCTGGGCGCTTCCTCGACAACCTTCTGATGCCGTCGCTGCACCGAGCAATCGCGTTCGCCCAGATGCACGACATTGCCATGCAGGTCGCCGGCGATCTGGATTTCGATGTGGCGCGGGCGTTCCAGGAACTTCTCGACATAAAGAGAGCCGTCACTGAAGCTCACCTCGGCCTCGCGCTGGGTGCGCACAAAGGCGCCCCGCAGGTCTTCTTCGCTACGCACCAGCGTAATGCCGCGACCGCCGCCGCCGGCCGCTGCCTTGAGCAGGACGGGATAGCCGATCTCGGCCGCGATCTCGGCAGCATCATCCATGTTGTCGACGGCACCCTTGGAGCCTGGAACAATCGGGATGCCAAGTTCGATCGCCTTATCACGGGCGGCGAGCTTGTCGCCCATCAACCGGATGTGCTCTGCCTTGGGACCGATGAAGGTGATGCCGTGCTCTTCGACGATCTCGGCAAACCTGGCGTTTTCGGAAAGAAACCCGTAGCCGGGATGAATGGCATCAGCGCCGGTGATCTCGGCTGCCGAAACAATGGCAGGAATGTTGAGATAGCTCTCAGACGCCAGGGCAGGTCCGATGCACACACTTTCATCGGCCAGGCGCACATGCATGGCATTGGCGTCGATTTCGGAGTGCACCGCGACCGTGTGAATACCCATCTCACGGCAGGCGCGATGGATGCGCAGAGCGATTTCGCCGCGGTTGGCGATGAGTACCTTGTCAAACATGATGGTCTATTCGATGACCATCATGGCCTGGCCGTATTCGACCGGGCCGCCATTTTCAACCAGCATGCGCGTGACCTTGCCGCCATGGGGTGCACGGATCGGGTTCATGACCTTCATGGCCTCGATGATCAGGAGTGTGTCACCCTCAGAGACCGTGTCGCCCACCTTCACGAAATTGGGCGCGCCGGGCTCAGGCGCCAGAAAGACCGTGCCGACCATGGGTGCATTCACGGCACCGGGGTGGGAGCTTTCATTCGCAGCTGATGCGCTTTCAGCAGGCGCTGCCGACGGCGAGGAGGCCTGAACGGGTGCGGGAGCCTGGACGGCAACCGTTCCCCGGGCAACTCTCAGTTTCCGGTCGCCATTCTCAAGCTCGATTTCGGTCAGACCGGTTTCGTCGAGCAGACTGGCAAGTTCGCGGATGGCATCCGCATCAACGTCAAATTTGTCACCGCTCATGCAGTTTGTTGCTCCCGCATGTTGTGGACGGCATCGAGCGCCATGACATAACCATGACTGCCGAAACCGCAGATGGAACCGGTCGCAGCGGACGCCACATAGGAATGGTGGCGAAACGCCTCGCGACGATGAATGTTGGATAGATGGACTTCGATGACATGGCCATCGAAGGCATTGAGCGCGTCGTGCAGGGCCACAGAGGTGTGGGTCAGACCGCCGGCATTCACGATAAGGGCACAGGCCTTCCCGCGCGCTTCATGAATTGCGTCGATCATGTCGCCTTCGTGGTTGCTCTGGCGAAAATCGATATCGAGTCCGAGCGATGCAGCGTGAGCCTGCGACCTGGCTTCGATATCGGCCAGGGTCTCATGACCATAAATCTCGGGCTCCCGCTCACCGAGCAGGTTGAGATTGGGGCCGTTGAGGATGAAGACCGTTGCGGTCATGACTGAAACCCTGTGACTGCGTCTTCTGGACGCCGTGATTGCCTTGATGCGGTTATATCACGGGGCAGGGGGCTGGCAACGCAGGTGTCACGGCGAAGGTGCGGAGTCCGCTGCTGCAATGATGTCGTCGGCGCGGAACCAATCAGGCGTGCCGTAGTCCAGGCCCTGGATCGCACGCTCGGCAAACGATCGGGCAGTCGTGAGATCACCACGCAGAAAGTGCCACTCAGCCCGGGAGACATTGGACTGGGGCATGAGATTGAGCTTGCCGTAGACATCGCCCAGCAGAAACCAGGTGGAGGGGTTGTCGGGGTCAACCCTGCGGGACTCCTCGAGTTGAAGCCTTGCTTCTTCCCAGTCGAGCGGGTCGCTGCTCTGCAGAAGCGCACGCGACAGGCCGATTCGCAGGAGAGGTTCGCCCGGTGCCAGTTCCACGGAACGATAGTAGGAAGGGAGCGACTCCTGAATATTGCCTGTTTCGTAAAGCATCTGGCCACGAAGCTCGTAGAAATAGGGGTTTTCCGGCTCCTCGGCGATCAGGCCATCGATCAGTTCGAGGGCTTCGGGCATGTCGCGCTCGATGTACTTCGCAATCGCCCAGGCATAACGAGAGTAAATGTCGGCATCACGATCCGGATAGCGCAGATAGGTCACCCGCGGCAGGCGCAGAAAGCCGTATAGCTTTGCGACCATACGTTTCTGCCGGTCAACAAGCTCAGGATCGGTCGGCTGGCCCGAATAGGCGGACCGTTCGATGTGTGCGTTGAGTATCTGGACACGGTCGCTGCTTAGCGGATGAGTCAGGAAGTAGGGAATTTCGGAGTTTGCCGAGAGCAGCAACTCGCTGTCGGCAAGCGTTTCCATGAGATCGCGCAGGCCTTCGGCACTCTGCCCGGTTTCCTCGAGAAGCCGCATTCCGGCCTGATCCGCTCCCGATTCCTGGCTGCGCGTATAGTGAATCGCTGACCGCGCCGACGCTTCGCCACCGATAACGGCAACGGCAACGCCGGCACCCGGGCTGCCCGCCAGAGCAACGGCAAGGCCCAGAATGGTCGACAAAAGCACGCCGGCCGAAGCATTTTCATAGACACCGCGAACGCGGGCGAGGTGGCCGGCTTCGAGATGCCCGGTCTCATGGGCAATCACACCGATCACGAGGTTGGGGTCTTCGCTTTCCATCAGCAGGCCGCTGAACAGGAACATGTGCCGGCCATTGGCGACAAAGGCATTGAGGACCGGCTGGTCGACCAGGTGGATCTCGATGCTGTCGGGATTGAGGTTGGCCGCTTCGAACAGTGGCGTGGTGTAGAGACGAATGGTATCTTCGATCTCGGCGTCGCGGAACAGCGATAGCTGACCACCCGACTGGGCTTGGGCAATTGTCGTCCACGGTCCAATGATCCCAATACTCAGACACAGGAATACCGGGAGACCGATGCGGAACGTCTTCAAAATGACTGGCGTGATGAAACGCATGATGAGCCAGTCTGCGGCGGCTTTGACCGCTATCGCAACCCTTGCCGGTTGTGATTCGATAGATAGTGCGTTTGATGCCGGCCCAACACGCGGTGTTGCCATTGCGGATGGATTCTTCGGCAGTGTTGCCGGTGACGATCCGCGCGCGGTACTGACGGCACGTTCCACGCTTGCCCGTGGCGGTGCGGCGGCAGATGCTGCGGTTGCATACTTCTTCATGGCGGCTGTCAGTTATCCCTCGACGTCATCGCTCGCGGCCGGTGGCGTCTGCATGAACTATGATGAAGGCGACAATCACGCACAGTTGCTCGACTTCCGCAACGCGCCGGTGCCGAGTGCAAATGCATTTGTGACCCGCCCGACCTCTGTTCCAGGTGCCGTGCGCGGCATGTTTGCCCTGCATGCGCGGTCCGGCGCGCTGCTTTGGCAGGATCTCATTTCACCGGCCGAGCGTGCAGCCCGGTTCGGAATTCCAGTCTCTCGTGCCCTGTCCCGCGACCTGCAGTTGGTTGGCGACGCTTTGCTGGTTGACGAAGCGGCACGTCAGATCTTCGGCTCGCCCCAGGGCGGCGTTCTGCCAGAAGGCGCCAATCTGGTGCAACTCGATCTGGGCGGCATGCTCTCGTTGATCCGCACGCGCGGCGCGGGTGATTTCTATGTCGGGGTGGGTGCGCGCCAGTTCTCCGAGGCTGTTGCATCGATCGGCGTGCCACTGACCTTTGATGATCTTCGCAACTATGCGCCTCACTGGTCCGATACCTATCAAACGACCGTGTCTCAGAAGATTTATGGTGCGGAAGCCACCGTGCATGTGCCGGGCAGCGGTTTTGATTCCGGCGCGTCCTTCCTGGCTTCGTTCGAGATGCTGCGGGATCATGGCGATCTGGTCGTCGCACGCGAATCCGGTGTCGCCGATCACCTGATTGCGGAAGTGGCCCTGCGCACCGCTGTGGCGCGCACCATGAACCCGGGTCTGGTTCCAGACAGCGCACTGATCAGCACGCTGCTGACAAGTTACTCCCCCAACCGCGCGACCCCGTTGTTCGAGCTGCCCGCACCGCCGTCGATCCTGCTGGAAAGTCCCGCGACGTCGAGCATTGTTGCGGTTGACGCCTATGGCAATGCGGTTTCGTGCGTCTTCACGATGAACAACCTGTTTGGAAATGGGCTTGTGGCTCCGGGGACCGGCGTCCTCCTGGCGGCTGCACCCGGAGAAAACCGGGGCGACGGGCTATCCCTGCTGCCGATGATTGCGGTGAACGAAACTTCCCGGGAAGTTCTGTTTGCCGGCGCGGTTTCAGGAGGCATCGTCTCGGGCCCGATCATGGCATCGGTCGTTGCCGAGGTGGTTGAAACCTCTGCATCCCTGGAACAGGCCGTAGAACGGCCCCGCGTCTTTCACCCCGGCGACCCTGATGTCGTGGTTGTCGAACCCACCGTGGGCGAGGGTGTCGTCGCGGAACTGGTTGCGCGTGGCCATGAAGTACGCGTTGCACCGGAACTGGGTCGTGTGAACGCGATCCTGTGCCCAGACGGGCTGCGCAATGGTGGTGAAAGCTGTGTCGTTTCCACCGACCCGCGGGCCTTTGGTCTGGCGGCGGGCGGATAGTCGCAGCGACATGACGCTCAAGGTTGCACGCCGTGGCCATGTGCCTGCCTTCATGGTGATGGAGGTCATGCAGGCTGCCGCCGACCGTGTTGCGACCGGAAAGGACGTGCTGCACATGGAGGTCGGTCAACCCGGTACTCCAGCACCACGTGGCGTCCGGGAAGCGGCCAAGACTGCGATTGATGCCGATCGGCTGGGCTATACCGTGGCTCTGGGAATTGACCCGTTGCGCGAGGCGATCGCGCAGCACTATCGCGACACCTACGACCTGGATGTACCGGCCGAGCAGGTTGTGGTGACGACGGGATCGTCAGCGGGGTTCCTGCTTTCCTTTCTGGCCTGCTTCGATCCCGGCGATCGTGTGGCGCTGGCCGAACCGGGGTACCCCTGTTATCGCAACATCCTGCAGGCCCTGGGCCTGACGCCGGTTTCTCTGCCGGTGGATCACGGATCGCGCTATCAGCCAACGGTCGCGATGCTGGAAAGTTTGGAGGAGCCGGTTGATGGGCTGATCCTGGCAAGCCCGTCCAACCCGACGGGAACCATGGTTTCGCAAGGCGAGATGGCCGCGCTGGCGGGCCATTGCCGAGCCAACGGTATTCGACTGATCTCCGATGAAATCTATCACGGCATCGGATATGGCATGTCACCGGTTTGTGCGGCTGGGCACGACGATGCCTGTATCGTGATCAACAGTTTTTCCAAGTACTTTTCCATGACCGGCTGGCGTATCGGCTGGATGGTGGTGCCCGAAGACCTGATCAAGCCGATCGAGCGCCTTGCCCAGAACATGTTCATTTCGCCACCGACGCTTTCACAACACGCTGCTGTCGCGGCCTTTGATTGTCATGAGGAACTGGCGAGCAACATTGCCGTCTACGCGGCAAACCGCGACCTGTTGCTGACTGCCCTGCCGGACGCGGGACTGGATCGTCTCAGTCAGGCCGACGGCGCGTTCTATATCTATGCGAATATCTCTGAATGGACCGATGACAGTGCTGCGTTCTGCCGTGCATTGCTGGACGAAACCGGTGTGGCAATCACGCCGGGTCTGGATTTTGATCCGATCCGTGGAGGACAGACAGCCCGCATCTCATTCTCGCGCGGAACAGCCGAGATTGCTGAAGCAGCAAGCCGCCTGCAGTCATGGATGGCAAAACGCCGACGCATCTGAAGGATGTCCGGCGCTGCCGCGAACAGACATAACCCGATGAGGCCACCGCGCGGAGCAGGATTTCCGGCTCCGCGCGGTAGGCGCGATTCAGGATGGGCTGACGATTTTCTGCCACCAACCACGTTTCGGTGGCGCGGGTTCGGGTGCCTCGACCGGTTGGTCCGGATTGTCAGCAGCAATCACCGTCGTCTTGACGCCGGGAGCAACCGTTGCAGGTTCACTGGGTTCCGCAACGGGTTCGTCGGCCTTGGTATCCTTTTCGACAGGTTCTGCTTCCGGGGCTGCTTCTGCCTCGTCGGACTTTGCCTTCGTGCGTCGGCGGCGCGGCTTGGGCGCGTCTTCCTCTGCAGGCTCTTCTGCAGGGGCCGTTGATTCAGGCTCAGACGCCTCGGGAGCAGCATCCGATCCGGCTTCGTCCGCCGCGGGTGCTGCCTCCTCTGCATTGTCTTCTGCGTTCTCACCCGTCTCGGCATTGTCATCACGACCGCGACGGCGACGTCCACCGCGACGGCCGCGGCGTCTGCGCTTGCGATTGCCATCGTCGTCTGTTTCGCCACCGGAGCGATCGGATTTCTCTTCCGTATCGGAGGATGATTCCTGATCGTCTTCCTGGTTGTTTTCGGATCTTTCGTTGTTACGCGATTCCGAGTCATCGCCACCGCCACGACGGCGTCTGCGCCGGCGTTTCCGGCGCTTGCCGCCATCCTCCTCGGACTCGTTGCGTTCCGATCCCGAATCGTCACGCTGACGCGGCGCTTCAGGAGCGGCCTCTTCCTCATCGCCCGAGCGGTCTCTGGCCGTAATGACTTCAATTTTGAAGTCCGGGGCGATCAGGTCATCGTTGCGTTCGACCAGAACCGAAATGCCATGCCGCTCTTCGAGATCGAGCAGAGGCTGGCGCTTCTGATTGAGCAGGTAGAGCGAGATGACCGTGGGCACGAGCACACGCATTGCCGCAGCACGACCCTTGATAGCTTCATCTTCAATGCCGCGAAGCACATGAAGCGCCGTCGATTCGGTGGAACGGACATGTCCGAGACCACCGCAGTGCGGGCAGGGCTCCGACAGGGCCTCCGAGAAACTCGGGCGCAGGCGCTGGCGCGACAGTTCCATCAGGCCAAAGCTGCTGATCCGACCGATCTGGATACGGGCGCGATCGGTCTTGACCGCATCCTTGACCTTGCGTTCGACGTTGCGGTCGTTGCGGTGATCGTCCATGTCGATGAAATCGATGACGATCAGACCTGCCAGATCACGCAGGCGCAATTGGCGCGCAATTTCGACAGCGGCCTCGAGGTTGGTCTTGGTCGCGGTCTCCTCGATGTTGCGTTCCTTGGTCGAACGTCCGGAGTTGACGTCGATGGCAACCAGCGCTTCGGTCGGGTTGATGACGATGTAGCCGCCTGACTTCAACTGGACGACCGGGCTGTGCATGGCATCAAGTTGGCGCTCCACGTCATAGCGATGGAACAGTGGCGTCGTTTCCTTGTACTGCTGCACGCGCGCGGCATGGCTTGGCATGAGCAGCTTCATGTAGGACTTGGCCATCTTGTAGCCATCGTCGCCCTCGACCAGGATCTCATCGATATCCTTGGCATAGAGATCGCGGATGGCACGCTTGATGATGTTGGCTTCTTCATAGATCAGCGACGGTGCCGAAGAGACCAGCGTGTGTTCGCGGATCTCCTCCCACTGCTTCAACAGGCTGTTGAAGTCGCGCTTGATCTCCAGCTTGGTGCGGCCCTGTCCGGCGGTGCGGATGATCAGACCCATGCCTTCGGGCACTTCGAGACCCTTGGCAACGTCCTTCAGGCGGCGACGCTGTTTGGCATCGGCAATCTTGCGCGAGATACCACCACCGCGCGGCGTGTTGGGCATCAGGACACAGTAGCGGCCTGCAATGGAAAGGAACGTGGTCAGTGCCGCGCCCTTGTTGCCGCGCTCTTCCTTGACGACCTGGATCAGCAGGATCTGGCGGCGCTTGATGACTTCCTGAATACGATAGCCGCGCTTGAGGATGGCGGCGTGCATGGCTGCTTCTGCATGCTCTTCGCCGTCATCGCTGGCGCTGCGCCGTGAGCGGCGACGACGCTTCGAGCGGGGACGCGATGCAGCTTCCGTGCTGGCCGAGGCTTTCTCTTCGTCGGCTTCGCCTTCGGAATCGTCTGACGAATCTTCTTCTGCCTCGACTGCGTCCGTCTCGTCGGCATCGGCCTCCTGGGCGTCGGACTCGTTATCCTCGTCCGTGTTGTCTTCATCAGACGCATCCTGCACGTCTTCATCGGAGGCTGCTGCTATCTCATCATCATCACCGCTTCCGGCATCATCATCGCCGTCATCAGCGTGGTCTTCCTGGCTGCCGGCTTCGTCGTCGTCCTCGACGTGGTCATCGCTGGGACCATCGTCGTCGTCCTCGTCTTCTTCGTCCTGCTTCTGGGCTTCCTCCACGAGGCGCGCCTGCTCAGCCGCGAGTTTTTCGCGGTCGGAAACCGGAATCTGGAAGTAGTCGGGATGGATCTCGCTGAACGCAAGGAAGCCATGACGATTGCCGCCATATTCCACAAAGGCGGCCTGAAGCGACGGTTCAACGCGCGTCACCTTGGCCAGATAGATGTTGCCCTTGAGTTGCGAGCGAAGTGCAGATTCTACGTCAAATTCGTGAAGTTCACGTCCGTCCGCGACGGCAACCCGGGTCTCTTCCCGGTGGCCGGCGTCGATCAACATGCGTTTTGTCATCAGGGTTCCATTCGTGGTCGACGGCGCGCGAGCCGGCGATACCATGGTATCGCGCCGTCGCCGTCGTGGTGGTGGATGGCCCCCGTCCGATGCCGCGTGCAGCAACTGCTGCGTCGCCAACACGGATCACCATGCCAGGATTTGGCATGATTCCCTGTTTGCGTTCCACGCTGATTGGGTCGGTTAAAGAGGCCACTTTGATCCTTTCTTGTGCGGCTGACATGCAGCCACTTGCCGAACGGCGCCGTTCGTGATTCTATTACGACGCATGATATCCATTACTTTCAAGGGCATAGCGCCAATTATGAAGGCAACGGCTCAACGACAAG
>CALIUG010000206.1 GCA_938048755.1 uncultured Alphaproteobacteria bacterium | reverse complement strand
ACTCCATGAAGACTTCAGGGTCGGGCGTCGGGCTGCCGTCCTCGGGATTACGCGCATGCAGATGGATGATTGACGCACCGGCTTCTGCCGCGGCAATCGACTGCTCGGCGATCTCGTCGGGCGTGATCGGCAAATGCGGTGACATGCTGGGCGTATGGATCGAGCCCGTCACGGCACAGGTGATGATGACCTTCTTCTGTTTGCGAGCCATGTCGCGCCTCCCTTGATTGAATCAGGTGGTATCCTACCGCGCGGAGGCGAGGCTACAATGGTTCCTTACAGGGGATAATCGCGCTCCGGATCGACGCCGCATTCTTCCAGGAACTTGCGGATCTTCTGGACCTCTTCCTTGGGCACGGCATGGCCGGCCTCGTGGAACACGGCGCTGTGTCCGTTCAGGGCAAATCCCACACGCGCACCCTGATGGTGTTTGGTGTCGACGTCGCCGCCCAGTTCACCCACGACCGCCTCGATATCCTTCATGGCGATGTTGGCGCTGACCGGGTGGGCAAAGATTCCGTGCAGCACCTTGCGATGACGATGATTCATATCCGTGACTCCTTGTCTGGTTGCCCCCAGACTTGCACGCGAGGGCAGGGCGCGGTTTGACGTGTATCAAGCCCTGTCGGGTTTGGCCTATGCGGAGAGATCATCATGGATGAATCAGGTGTGAACTGGATTGCCGTTTTGGTTGCCGGCGTGGCGAGCTTCGCCTTTGGTGCGGCCTATTACATGAGCCTTTCAAAGCCCTGGATGGCGGCCGTCGGCAAAACCGAGGCAGAGGTCAAGGCCAACAACAACCCCATGGTCTTTGTCGTCGCCATCGTCGCGCAACTGGTGATGGCCTACACCATGGCACGTGTCATGCTCTGGCAGGGCGACATGAGCATCGGTGCGGGCATCTCCATCGCCATCACCTTGTGGGTCGGTCTGATTGTTGCTTCGATGGCGGTCAATCATGGTTTCCAGGGCGCCAAACGCTCGCTCACCCTCATCGACAGCGGCCACTGGCTTGGCGTGCTCCTCATTCAGAGTTTGATCCTTGCACTGATTGGGAGTTGACCGTGATGTGAGGAGTGTTCTTCTCACTTGTTCAAAGAGTCCATGCGTTGGCCCTGGAGGCATCCACGCTCTTGCAATCAGGGCTGCCGATGACCGTGAAATCAGTTCAGATGGCGGTCAAACGCGATCAAGACGACCATGATGGCTGGCAGGGCAGTGAGTACGATAGCCCCCTCTATCAGATCGTGATTCATGCGCCGCTTCACGTACGCCAGGTTCAGCCCCGTAAGTGACACGGTGATCAGGCCCGCGGCTGTGTCCAGCTCATCGGAACTGGCAAACGTGAAAGCGAAGATGGCACTCGCGCCAATTAGAAAGAACCAGATCGTGTTGAAGTGGACTGATGACGGTTTGCTCGATTGAGGCCAAGAACTGGGCTCGAAGGGATATCTCTGAACCGTTGGAGTTGTTTTTCCTGTCTTTCTTGTCAAATCTGCTAACCGTAATTCGGCAGTTCCGGGCAGTCGGGGTCCAGCGGGTAGACCGGGCGGCGGACCTTGGAGAACGTGAAGAGGCTGTTGTCGCTGGAGGTCACGCCGACACCGTTGCAGGGAATCTCGGCAGTCGCAATGGCCTGGAATCCGGCGCGGAAATGGATGCGTGATTTCAGGATCAGGTAACGTTTGTTGGTGGGCTCGATCCCGACGCTGCGGAAACAGCCGAGATCGTAGGGCTCGGTGTGCTGGGAGATTACCACGACCTGCACATTGCCGATCTCCAGCACGCCGGATTTGCCCATCGACATGGTCGTGCCCCGTCCCATGGGCACCGTGACGACAAAGTCGCCGTCGGTGAGGGAGCGCACCTTGCCGGTCACGCGCAGCGGCTCGCCTGACTTGCCGATCTCGGGCATGTCGACCTTGCCGCCCAGATCGACCGTGATTTCGGCACCCACGCCGGCCTTCTCCATGGCGTCGACGACCTCGGGATCGCAGATGCCGAACATGGCAACGTCTTCCAGGCCCTGATCCAGCACTTCCTTCAGCACGGCTGTGGTGTCCTGGGTGCCGCCTGAGGCGGAGTTGTCGGCGTGGTCCAGCAGAATGATCGGGCCTTGGGTCATCGCCTTGGCCTTGGCCACGGTCTCATCGAGCGGTTCGGAGTGGAAGATCCACTCTTCCTTTTCCTTCCAGGCCTCGACCAGCATGCGCTCGGCCTGTTCCTGGGCTTCGGCTCGGTTGCCATCCGAGACCGTCACAACAGACAACCCGGCATTGTGAATGTCGGCCAAGGGAAATCCGCCGAACACGCTGGCAGCCAACAGACCGCCTGCTTCGGCTTCACGCGCCATGGCCAGCATCGGCTTCATGGGGTGATCCTGGTGGCCCATGCGCAGGGTCTGGGCCAGGATCGGGCGCTGGCCCCAGGCCATGACCGGCTTCACCTCGCCTTTCAGCGCGCGCACCATGATCCGGCCTGCATGTTCGCCGGCCTCGTACATGTCGATGTGGGGATAGGTCTTGTAGCCCACCAGAACGTCGCAGTTATCGACGATCTCGTTGGTCATGTTGGCATGCAGGTCCAGGCTGATGGCAATCGGCAGGTCCGGCGCCATCTCGCGGATGCGTTTCAGCAGCGTGCCTTCGCCGTCCTGCGTGGTCTCCACAACCATGGCGCCGTGCAGGTCCAGGAAACAGACATCGCAACCCGCCGCGATGGCCTCGCAGATGGCATCGCACATGGTGTTATAGGCGCTTTCCTGCACATAGCCGCTGGGGGCGGCGTTGCCGGCGATGGGCGTAGTGATTTCCATCCCCTCGGCATCGGCAATGTCCAGGACCGCGCCAATGCCCGTACCTGTGCC
>CALIUG010000205.1 GCA_938048755.1 uncultured Alphaproteobacteria bacterium | reverse complement strand
AAAGGGATGCTTTGCTCCGGGTCTGGTCGATGAAGATCTGATCGCGCGCTTGTGCGAAGCCAGTCCGCTTCCCGTCAACGTGCTGATCTTCCCTGCCTCGCCGTCATCGTCGCGTCTCGCCGAACTGGGCGTTGCGCGCATCAGCTATGGTCCCGGCCCCTGGCGCCGTGCCATGGCCTTCCTCGAAGAGGCTGCCTCGGAGGCCCTTGCCGCTCCGGGCCATACACCCACCAAGAGCTAGACCAGCGGCTTCAGGACTTGTCGCGTGCCTTCAGTTCGCTCCGCAGCAACGCGATATCTTCTTTCAGGCCACGCAGCTGTTCCTGCAGCGCATCGGCCTCGCGCTGGGCGATCTCTTCGGCGTCCCGCATCAGTTCGTCGGCTTCTTCCTTGTGCACCTGCTGCATGGAATCCACGACCACCGCGATGAAGAGGTTCAGCACGGCAAAGCTGACGATCAGGATGAACGGCACAAAGAATGCCCATGCAAAGGGATGCACCGCCATCACCGGCCGCACGATGCCCATGGACCAGCTTTCCAGCGTCATGATCTGGAACAGCGAATACATGGATTCCCCGATGCTGCCGAACCAGTTTGGGAAACTCGCTCCGAACAGCTTGGTTGCCATCACCGCGAAAACGTAAAACAGCATCACCAGAAGCAGGGCGATCGATCCCATGCCGGGCAGGGAGCGCATCAGGGTTTCCACCACCCGACGCAGGCGTGGCACGACCGAGACGAGGCGAAGAACCCGCAGGATGCGCAGGGCGCGCAGGACCGAAAGTGAGCCGCTTGCCGGAAACAGGGCGACACCCACGACGGCAATGTCGAACAGGCTCCAGGGATCACGCCAGAAGGCCCGGCCATGGGCCGTGATGCGCAAAAGGATCTCGACCACGAAGACGGCCAGGATGACGCGGTCGGCACCCCGGATCAGATATCCCCAATCGGCCATGACCGACGGCACGGTTTCCAGACCCAGCAGGATCGCGTTGATCACGATCAGCGCGGTAATGGTGCGTGTGAACCGCTTGTCTTCGACAAAGCCGAGGACGCGCTGACGCCAGGAGGGGAGAGTTGTCGCGGTCAAGAAACGTCCGTTCTCAGGATGGATCGCTTTTGCCTAGATGGGTGTCCAGAAACCTCAGGACAACATCGGCCGCGCCGTAATCGTAAAGATTGTTGTGGCCGGCTTCGGGCGTCAGCCAGAGTTCCTTGGGTTCGACCGCCTTCTCGAACAAAGCCTGCGCAAAACGATCCGGAATGGTGGTGTCACGTTCGCCGTGCAGCATCAGGACCGGCATATCGATATCGGCGATACGTTCGTCGGAGGGATACTTGTCAAAGACCGCATGCCCGGCCATTGGAACATACCAGTACATGTTGCCCGCCAGTTCGGAGAGCGAGGTGAATGGCGTCTCCAGAATCAGGGCCGCGCTTTCGGTTTCGGCTGCCATCGCGACGGCCACGCCGGTGCCCAGGGATTCGCCATAAAGCACGGTATCGCGCCCGCTGATCCCCTTGTCGGCCAGCCAGGCCAGGCCTGCACGGGCATCGTTGTAGAGCCCTTCTTCATCGGGCTTGCCGGGATTTCCCGCGTAACCGCGGTACTCGACCAGAAAGAGGCCATATCCGGCTTCTGCGAACGGCTGCAGCTTGCCCGTGCGGTGACCGATGTTTCCTGCATTGCCGTGGGTCATGACGATGACGGGTTTGCCGTCCCGTGCGGGCAGGTACCAGGCAATCAGGTCCAGCCCGTCGGCGGTTGTGACCGTGAATTCCTCGAACCCGTCAATGGCCGAGCGTTCCAAATCCGGGGCTTCGCTGCCGGCCTGATAGATGATCGAGCGCTGCGTTGCGACCAGACCGCCCGCAAACACGCCAAACCCTGCCAGGGCCACGGCCGCTACACGCCAGGGCATGGCCGACATCCGTAACAATTCATGCGACACTGGAACTCCGCTCACGCATCATGAATGGCGTTCTAGAGCAGATCGCGGCGGGATGGAAACGCGCAGGACCGACCATGCTGGATGATGACGATTACGAAGCGCCCGACAGACGACCGGGCACCAGGCGGGGCCGCTGGGTCCTGCCGGTCTTTCTGCTTGTTGGCGTCATCAGCGCCGCCATTCTCTGGGCTGCGGTACCCGAAGGCGCAGAACTGCGTTTCGTCTATCTCGTACTGCTTGGTCTGTTCGTGGGCTCCGGTCTGGTCTGGGCCCTGGCACGCGCGCCCATCGGCCGCACCCTGCGCCATGCCGGCATCTGGCTGCTGATCGGCGGCGTGATCTTTGTCGGCTACAGCTTCCGCGATGAAGCCCGCTATGTCCTCGACCGGGTTCAGGGCGATCTGACACCCCAGCAGGGGTATGGCGCGACCGAAACCGAGATCAGCTTTCGCGCAGGCCCCAACGGCCATTTCCTGGTCGAAGCCGAGGTCGACGGCGCGGACCTGCTTCTGGTGGTCGATACCGGCGCCAGCGATGTCATCCTGAATGCCCAGGATGCTCGCAGGCTGGGTTTCGATCCTGAGACGCTCAACTATTCCATCCCCTACAACACCGCCAACGGCACGGTCATGGGCGCGCCGCTCCGCCTTGATGCCATCCGCATCGGCCCCGTCGTGGTGCGCAACGTGCGTGCGTCAGTCAATCAGGCACCCATGGACCGCTCGCTCCTGGGCGTCTCCTTCCTCTCCCAGATCGGCGGCTACCGCGTTTCCGGCGACGTCCTGACGCTCTACGCGAACACACCCTGACTCACCCTTCAACACCGACCTGGCCCGGCTTAACCGGGCCATCCATCCCGGATCCTCTCAGCACACACTGACGGCAGCGGTCCGGAAGGATCGGGTGCATCGCACGTTGCCTCAACCTGCATCGCCCGGGTTCAACTCCACAGGATGGATGGTCCCACCAAGTGGGGCCAAGTCGAGAAGAGAGAAATGCGCTCAAAAGAAAAAGGGCCCGGCGTTGCCGCCGGGCCCCTGATCAGTCGATGCGTCGTTCTCAGCGATTGTTGCCCAGAAGGTGCATCAGCATGATGAAGAGGTTGATGAAGTCGAGATAGAGGCGAAGTGCGCCGTGAATGGCGGTCTTCTTGCTCATCTCGCCGTCCATGTGTTCGCTGTAGCTCTCCTTGATCCTCTGCGTGTCATAGGCGGTCAGACCCGTGAAGACCAGGACGCCGATCACCGAGATCGCAAAGCCCAGAGCGCTGCTCTGCATGAAGATGTTCACCACCATCGCGATGACGACGCCGACCAGGCCCATGAACAGGAACGAACCCCAGTTCGCCAGCGAGCGCTTGGTCGTGTAGCCGTAGAGGCTCATGGCGCCGAAAGTCGCTGCGGTGATGAAGAAGACCCGCGCCACGCTTTCAGCCGTATAGGCAATCAGGATCGACGAGAGCGACATGCCCATCAGCGCGGCAAAGGCCCAGAACACCATCTGTGCACTGGCGGCCGACATCTTGTTGATGCGCGCGGCAAACAGGAACACCAGACCAATCGGAGCAAGTGCCACAACCCAAATCAGCGGGGTGTTGAAGAGCGTGTTGCCAAACTGGGTGAACGCGACGATTTCGCCCGACGGGCCGAATTCAACGGACATCTGCGCCACAACAAAGGCGACAATGCCCGTGATGGCAAGACCCACGCCCATGTAGTTGTAGACGCGCAGCATGTAGGCGCGCAGACCCTCATCATAGATGGCGGAGGTTTGCGTGCGGCCAACGACGCGCTCTTTAGCATTACCAAATGCCATGGTTTTCAAGTCCTCTGTTGCGAGTTGCCCTGTGACGGTACGTTCTAAACCGTACCATTTCAGGTCTCTAAGTGGAAGCTGATCCAGCCCGTTTCAAGAGGATTCGGTGCTTCCGGCCCCGGTTTCGTGCCGATTTTTAGCCCTCAAAGGCTGCCAGACACCGGCTGGGCCATGAAACCTACTCAGAACGCAGCACCGGCGCGGCTGGTGGTGACAGGGCGCGCCAGCTGGCGACCAGCCCGGCGATCAGGGAAACCGTCAGAGCCACCGCGCCGATGGCCAGGATCGAGGCCCAGGGCATGGTCCAGCTGGTGTGGAGCACAAAACGCACGATGGCCCAGGCTGCGGCGGTTCCCGCACCCAGGGCAAGCGCGGAGGCGGCCAGGCCCAGCATCAGATGCTCCAGGGTGAAGACACGCGCCAGCAGGCCCCGTGTCGCCCCCAGCACCTTCATGATGACGGCGTCATAGAGCCTGCGCCGCTGGGCTGCAGCCACGGATTCGGCCAGCACGACGACGCCTGCGATCAGTGCCAGGGCCGCAATTCCGCCGATCGCCGCGTCGATCCGGCCCAGAATCGCCAACACGTCCGAGAGAACATCCCGCACCCCGATGGCAGAGACATTGGGGAACTGTTCGGCAACAGCCGTGCGCAGCGGTGTCTCGGCCTCACGGTCGGCATATACCGTCGCGATGTGGGTGTGGGGTGCTGCCTCCAGCATGCCCAGCGAATAGACCAGGACGAAATTGATGCCCATGGTCGTCCAGTCGATCCGGCGCAGGTTGGCAATCTCGGCTGTGATCTCGCGGCCCAGAAGATTGACCGTCAGGGTGTCGCCGATCGTGATGCCGAAACCGGCGGCGATCTCCTCGTCGAATGAAATCAGCGGCGGCCCGGCGTAATCCTGTGGCCACCAGTCTCCTTGCGTCACTTCCGAACCTTCAGGCGGCAGGGCCGAATAGGTCGCGCCCCGGTCGCCTTCGACGACCCAGCGCACATCGGGATTGATCACCGCTTCGTTGACCGGCACACCGTTGATGGCGGTGATGCGCCCGCGCAGGCTGGGCACGGATTGTACCTCGTGGACGCCGGTTGTCTGTGCCGCCAGTTCACGGAACGGATCGATCTGGTCGGGCTGGATGTCGATAAAGAAAAAGGCCGGCGCATCCTGGGGCAGGGTCTGGCCGATCTCGTGGCGCAGATTGGCCTGAACACCCGCGACGGCAGTCAGCACGGTCAGGCCAATGCCAAAAGCCACGGTCACCGCCGGGGTTGCGGCGCCGGGCCGGTAGAGCCCGGCCAGCGCCATGCGCAGGGAAAGCAAGCGCGGTCTGCCCGCAAGCCGTGCGCCGGCCATGATTGCCACGGCAGCCAGGCGGAACAGCAGCAGGGCAAGGGCGGCACCGGCAATGAACACGGCAGCCAGGATCCGGTCATCGGAGGCGGTAACCGCCAGTCCCGCCAAAATGGCTGCAAGGCCGGCGACCAGAATGCGATCTGTCAGACGAGCACTGCCACCGGTTTCGCCGGTGCGCTCGCGGAACAGGGCGGCGGGTGGAATGTCGCGGGTTCGCGCCAGGGGCAACAGAGCAAAAACCACGGCAGTCAGCAGGCCATAGGCCGCAGCCAGCAGCAGTGGTGCGGGATACAGTCCCACATCGACCGGCACGGGCAGGGCGGAACGCACGACCTCAACCACCAGTAGCGGCAAAACACCACCAGCGATGACGCCTGCCGCCACGCCCAGTCCCGCCATGGCGGCGACTTCCAGCAGATAGGTCGCAAAGATCAGGCGCGATGACGCGCCCAGCGATTTCAGGATCGCCACGGTGCCGGTTTTCTTGTCCAGATAGGTCGAAACCGCGCTGGCGATGCCGATGCCGCCGATCAGCAGGGCAGCCAGGCCCACCAGGGTAATGAACATGCGCAGCCGCTCCAGAAAGCGGCGCAGTTGCGGGTTGGCATCCTCGTGGTTGCGGATGCGCCAGCCGGCATCGACAAAGGTCTCGCGCAGGTCGGCAATAACCGGCCCCACATTCTGTCCGTCGCCCAGACGCAGGCGCGTCAGATGGCGCACCAGACTGCCCGGCCCGGCCAAACCGGTTTCCGCAAGCGCGGTATCGGAGATGATGACCCGCGGCCCAAGCTGGAACGGTGCGCTGGTCCGGTCGGGTTCGTCCAGGATTTCGGCGGTGATGCGGAAGGTGCCGTCACCCATGATGAAGGCGTCGCCGACCTCCAGACCCATGCGTTCCAGGAAACTGCGGTCAACCAGTGCGCCGTTTTCGGTCAGTGCGTCATCCAGGCTGACCGGAGGATCAAGTGCCGGCGCGCCATAAAGTGGCCAGACCTGATCGACCGCACGCAGGCTCACCAGCAGTGGCGGCTTGTCCGATCCCGTCGCCATGGCATTGAGGTCGCGGGTGCGTGACACAGCGCCGCGTTCCTCCAGCCAGGCCTGCTGCTCCCCGGTCAGTTCGATCATGGTCGTCTGCAACGCCAGATCACCGCCCAGAATGACCCGGCCGTTCTCGCGCAGACCCTCGACCAGCCCGGCACCGAAACTTCCGACACCGGCAATGGTGGCAACGCCAAGGGCAAGCCCGACCAGCGCCAGGCGGAAGCTCTTCCATCCGCCGCGCAGGTCACGCCGTGCCAGGGTCCAGGCCAGGCCCGTCATGAAATCCCGTCGCGCAGATTGCCGTCATCCATGACCACGGTCCGGGCACATCGCTGCGCCAGTTCATCGTTGTGGGTCACCATAACCAGGGTGGCACCGGCTTCTTCGGCGGCCCCAAACATCATGTCGACAATCCCCTCGCCGGTCTTGCCGTCCAGGTTGCCGGTGGGTTCGTCAGCCAGAAGCAGGGGCGGGCGGGCGATCAGGGCACGGGCCAGCGCCACGCGTTGCTGTTCGCCGCCCGACAGTTCCGTGGGCAGATGACCGGTCCGTGCGCCCAGTCCGACGGTTGCCAGCGCCTCGCTGGCGCGCTCAAGGGCGCCGGCCTCTCCGGCCAGTTCCAGGGGCAATGCAACATTTTCCTGTGCCGTCATGGTCGGAACCAGGTGGAAGGACTGGAAGACAATCCCCACATACCGGCCACGAAACTGTGCGAGGCTGTCCTCGTTGAGCGCACTCAGATCCTGACCGGCGATTTCGACCCGGCCGGAACTGGGACGTTCCAGCCCCGCCGTGATTGCGAGCAGGGAGGATTTGCCGGAACCGGAGGGTCCGACCACGGCCATGTGTTGGCCACGGTTTACCTCCAGGCTCACGCCGCGCAGAATGTTGACGAGTCCCGCAGCACTGCGAAGACTCAGAGTGATATCGGAAAGGCGAACAATGGGATCGATCATGACATCACGAAAATGGGGGTTGGCAGGGCGTATTGCCAGCTTGGGCCGTGCACACAAGGGAATTGTTGCGACCCTGCTGGTGTTGTTGACGACCTCTTCTACGCTCCAGGCGGCAGATCCGATCCGTATTGTTGCCCTGGGCGACAGCCTGACCGCAGGTTACGGCCTGCCCCAGGAGGACGGGTTTGTCGCACAACTCCAGGCGAGACTCGATGCCGCCAACGTCGATGCCGTGGTGATCGACGCCGGGGTTTCCGGCGATACCACGGCTGGTGGACTCGCACGACTGGACTGGGCGCTGGCCGAGGGTGCCGATGCCGTCATCGTTGAACTGGGCGCCAACGATGCTCTGCGGGGCGTCGATCCCGAATCCTCCCGGGCAAATCTGGAAACCATCGTCGATGAACTGATCGCCCGCGATATCGAGGTTCTGCTCGTCGGTATGCTGGCTCCCCGCAATCTGGGCAACGAATACGCCGCAGCGTTTGGCTCCATGTATTGGGACATCGCGCGTGAGCACGACATTCTGTTTTATCCCTTCTTCCTGGAAGGCGTCGCAACCGACCCGGCCCTCAATCAGGCCGACGGCATCCACCCCAACAGGGAAGGCGTGGCGGTGATCGTCGAGTCGATCTGGGACGAGATCCTGATCCTCACCGCCCGCGTCTATGCCGACCGTTGACCCTGCCGCTTTTTGTCGCTGTTCCCCTGCCTGCTGACATCGCCGAACGGCTCGCCCTTCTGGGCGGCGGTGTGCCCGGCGCACGCTGGGTCCCTGCGGAAAACATGCATGTCACGCTGCGTTATCTGGGCGAACTCGACGGCATGATGGCCGATGACGTTACGGCCTGTCTTTCCGGGATTGATGCGCCACCCTTCGAGATCGCCATCGACGGCGTGGATCATTTCGGCAGCCGGAAAGAGGCGCACGTGGTCTATGCCGGTGTTCAGCCACGCGAACCGCTCAAGCGTCTGCGCGACAAGATCGAGATTGCGCTCCAGCGCATCGGCATCAAGGCCGATGAATGCAAGTACCAGCCCCATGTCACTCTGGCGCGCATGCGGCGTGGCAATGCCGACCGCGTCGGCCGTTTCATGGAAGCCAACAGTCTCATGATGTCCCAACGCTTTCGGGTCGATGCCTTCTGTCTTTACGAGAGCATCCGCGGCCGCGACGGCGCCATCTACAACGAGCTGGAGCGGTACGCGCTGCGTTAGCACGGCTTTTGGGTGGCCTGGTCGAAGCTTTATCCTGCCATCAAGGAAATCTGTCAGCGATGTAGCCGGTCCGGACCAAACTTTCCCTCCCCCCTTGAGGGGGAGTGGCAGGGTGGTGGGACCGCGTAGCGGCCTTCTATCACCGGGCTTCGATGCGGCTAATGCCGCACACCCCCCATCCTAACCTTCCCCCTCAAGGGGGGAAGGAATCAGATCCAGCGGCTCTGAGATGTTCAACCCGGACGAATGCCCAACCTGCTGATGGCGCCTGACGCGGCCTAACTGTCCCGCGCCAGAAACTCCTTCTTTGTGTTCTTGTGCGGAAACTCAATTTCGGGCACCGGCAGGTCGAGCGCCTTGCAGATCGGTTCCCAGCCGGCACCGGTGGGCCAGATCAGCAGCCGTTCAGGTGGAATGGCGTCGATGACGGCGGCGTTGTGGGCTTCCATGGCGGCGATGGTTGCGGCCCTGTCGTTCACATCGACCGGGAACCGGTTTGCCGTGATGGCCTGCCACATATTCTCGAAGGCTTCGGACAGGTCGTCCTCGTCGTCTTCGGCAAAAATCGTCTCGATTGCGCTGTTGTACCAGCTCTCGCCCTCGCGCACGGAAAGCAGGACCAGCGCGTCGGGAAAGGCCTCGCTCAGTTCCGGCCAGAACGATGCGCCCGGCCAGTCGACCAGTGCGGTAAACTCGGCCAGAAAGTCGTGCCAATCGGGCATCACACCCTTGGCGGCGTTTTCCCAGAAAGCCATGTGCTCGGGCGTCTTGACCTCGAACATGTGGTGACATGTGCCGCCCAGAAGATGTTCCAGCGCCAGCTTCAGCGAATTGGTGCCTGTGCGCCCCAATCCTGCTCCCACAACCTGCAGGGTCATGCGTCTGCTCCAGTCCGGTGTGTTGATGATCCGGTCAACGGTGAACCTGCCGAACCAGCGGGTCAAGCGGGCCGGGAACCTTGCTGTTTCCGTTGAAAAGGCACATAAATACAAACAGGGAACAAGGCTTGAAGGATGAAACGATACAACTGTGAATGCAGGTTTTGGGGTGCATGGGGTTGAGTTCGTGTTTCGCCTGCGACCCTCCCCTTCAGTCTGCTTCCAGGCGCTCCATGTCGTCGTCGGACAGGCCGAAATGGTGGCCGATCTCATGGATCAGGGTATTGCCGATCAGGTCTTCCAGACTGTCTTCGCCCGACGCCCAGGCATCCAGCAGGGGGCGGCGGTAGAGATAGATGCGGTCCAGGTCACCGGGGATGTCCCCGACCGATTGCTGGTCCATCGAAACGCCCTGATAGAGGCCCAGCAGGCCGAACCAGTCATCGATGCCCAGTTCCTGCAGAACCTCGGCCTCGGGAAACTCCTCGATCAGGATGGCAATGCCCCGGACATGACGCGCCAGGTGTTTGGGGATGTCCAGCATCGCCTGTTCGGCAATGGCCGCCATCTCTTCGGCACTGGGCGGGAGGTCGAAAACGCGCATCGCAGGGTCATCCGGTTGATCTGCCTGGAACTACAGCAGGATATCGGGTGTCTTGCTACTGTGCCCGACAATCGCCACATCTTGGAGAGACAAGGACAAGGAGCAGGCCGTGAGCGGCAAACTGACCGGACTCGAACGTGACGAGGCCGTTGCAAGGCTGGAGGGCTGGACGCTGCAGGAAAACCCTGATGCGATTGTTAAGTCATACCGGTTTGGCGACTTCATGAGCGCATTCGGATTCATGGGCCGCGTTGCCGTCTATGCCGACGTCGTCGACCACCATCCCGAATGGTTCAACGTTTACGGTCGCGTCGATGTCACCCTGACCAGCCATGACGTCGATGGTCTCTCGTCGCGTGACCTCGCCATGGCGCGCTTCATGGATCGCGCCGCGAAGAAATCCGGAGTGAAGGCATCATGAAAATTCTTAACCGCATGGCGGCCAGTGCCAAGAGCCTTGCTGTCTGGCCGTCGGTCAAGCAGGTCGCCGAACGCATGACCTGGCGCCGCGCCGAAGACTTCGACGAGACCGAAAGCGATCACGTGCGCGAAGGCTTCTGGCGCAAGCTGCGGCGCAACCTTGGCCGTTTGCCCTTCGCCGATGATCTTGTCGCGGCCTATTTTGTCGCCTTCGACTCAAAAACGCCGGTTGCGGCTAAGGCGGTGCTGGTCGGCGCGCTGACCTACTTCATCGTGCCGGCCGATCTGGTGCCCGACGTCCTGATCGGCCCTGGCTTCCTGGACGACGCCACGGTGCTGGCTTATGCCGTGGCAACCGCACGCAAGCACATCCTGCCGCGTCACTATGACCGTGCCCGCGAAGCCTTGGCGCAGAACGACAGAGCCCCGGAGCAGGCCGCCAACAACGCCTGGCAAGAGGCTGGCGTTTAACCTCCCGGCACAGTAATGCTGGCCGCTCCCGCCCGCCGGATCATGTCTGATGTCCTTTGGTTCCTATTTCCGCTTCGCGCACGCCAACCGGCGCCTGATCGGATTCGGGTTCCTCATGGCCTTCGCCTCAAGCTTCGGCCAGACCTATTTCATCGGCATTTTCGGACCCAGCATTCAGGCGGAGTTCGGCCTCTCGCATACGGTCTGGGGCTCGATCTACATGGTCGGCACGCTGGCGAGCGCCCTGCTGCTGCCTTGGACCGGCAAGCAGATCGACGGTCTTGACCTGCGCCTCTACACCCTGCTGGTCGGGCTGTTTCTGACCTTCGCCTGTTTCTTCGTCGCCTCCTCGCTGGGGCCGTTGATGCTGGTTCTGGCAATCTTCTTCCTGCGCCAGTCCGGCCAGGGACTGACCAGTCACACATCAGTCACGACCATGGCGCGTTACTTCGACCTTGGCCGCGGACGTGCCATCGCCATTGCCGTGCTTGGCTTTTCCTTCGGCGAAGCGGTGCTGCCGATCATCGCAGTGCTGGCCATTGCCGGCGTTGGCTGGCGCTGGGCCTATGGCGGTTCCGGCATTCTGGTGCTGCTGATCCTGCTGCCTTTGGCCTTATGGCTGCTGAAAGGACATGGCGAACGTCACACCCGCCATGTCGCTGACCGCGCCGCGACGGCGGCCAGCGGCAAACCCGGCGTGGCTTCCTGGACCCGTGCCCAGGTGCTGCGCGACCGACGGTTCTGGCTTCTCATGCCGGGCCTCTTTGCGCCGTCCCTGATCCTGACAGCCATGTTCTTTCATCACCTCAACGTGGCACTGGAAAAGGGTTGGAGCGCGGAATGGATCACCGGCAACTACGTCGTCTATGCCGCCGCAACGGTGGTGACCTCGCTGGTAACCGGCTCGCTGATTGACCGGCTGGGCGCCATGCGGTTGATCCCCTACATGCTTGCGCCCCTGGCCGTTGGATTGGTGATCATGGCCTGGGGCGAGTCACCGTTCTGGGTATGGCCGTACTTCATCTTCATCGGCATCAACACAGGCATCGCGCATGCCGCGGTTTCGGCCATGTGGGCCGAGCTCTACGGCACCGACCATATCGGTGCGATCAAGAGCCTCGTTGCCTCGCTGGGCGTCTTCGCATCCGCCCTTGGCCCCGTCATCATGGGAAGCATGATGGAAGGCGGACTCACTACCAGCCAGGTCTGTCTTGTCTTCACGGTCTGGACCGTAGCCGGCATGGGAACGATGACACTGGCCCTGCGTAACAGCACCCCGAATGGGGCACGACCTAGGTGATCAGTAAGCTGAACCATCAGCCCGACTTCCGCCGCAGGGCCTGAAGAACTCAGGCGTCCCTTGGTGGTCTTGGCCGGCCGGTCGAATGAGGTGACCGCGCGGCTTCGCTTGCGACGCGGGCGGCACGCATGATGGCTTCGCGGCGCGCGACATAGATGGTGCTGGCGGCAATGATGCCGCCGCCGATCCAGGTCCACATGTCGGTCGGCTCGGAAAACGCGAACCAGCCGATGATCGCCACGAAGGGCAGGCGGATGTAGTCGAACGGCATCAGATAGGTCGTGTCGGCCAGCGAGAACGCGCGTGTGAAGAAAAGGTGGGAGATCGCGGCAATCACGCCCACGGCGATCAACCAGAACCAGCCCTCAGCCGTGGGCCAGGTCCAGACGAAGAGAGCAGGGATCAGCGAAACCGGCGTCAGCAGCATGTTCTGCCAGACCACGAGGCAGGTCGTGGGTTCCGTGCGGGTCAGCAGCTTCATGATGACGATGGAAAGCGCCATGGTTGCCGCCGAGGCAACCACGATGAATTCGCCCCAGCCGATCGGCTCGGATCCTGGCCGCATGATGACCAGCATGCCTGCGAACCCGATCAGCAGCGCGGTGATGCGCCTTGCACGGATCTTTTCACGCAGGATGAAGACTGCCGCGATGGCGGCAAACAGAGGGGCGGTGAAGGAGAGCGCAACCGCGTTCGACAGCGGCACGATGGCAAGCGCAGAGAACCACAGGGCCATCGAGACGAACCCGAACAGCACGCGCAGGGAGATCAGCGGGAATCGGTTGGTCTTCATGACCCCGATGCCCTGATTCATCAGCCAGGGCACCATTGCCAGGAAGGCAAAGAAGTTGCGGCAGAAGACGATCATCAGCGGATCGACGGCCAGGTCGGTCGCCAGATAGCGGATGATCGCGTTCATCGCTGCAAAGCCGATGCAGGCAACCATCAGAAGACCGGCCGCAAAGACCGGAGGAGAGAACTTCTCGCTGAGCCGAGGAAATGCCATGAGGCCGCAAGCCTACGCCCGCACCTGGCGGCGTGCCAGCCGGTTCCTGTGCATGGCAGACCTGTGTTACCAGATCACGCGCACCGACTTCACAGCCAAGAGCCCGACGCCATGAGCAACGCCCTTTGGACGCCCGATCCTGAACGAGTCGCAGCAACCGCGATGACCGCCTTCCGCAAGCTCGCCAGCGAACGCAGCGGTGCGGAGCTTGCCGATTATGAAGCGCTCTGGCGCTGGTCGATCGATGACCGGGCTGCCTTCTGGTCGCTCCTGTGGGAGTTCTGCGGGGTTGTGGCGTCGCGGGATGCCGATGCGGTGCTGGTGAACGGCGATGCCATGCCCGGCGCCAAATGGTTCACGGGCGCGCGGCTCAACCATGCCGAAAACCTGCTGCGTCGCTGTGATGATGCAGAAGCCATCGTGTGCTGGCGCGAAAACGGCACACGCAGCGTCATGACCTTTGCTGAACTCTATGACAGCGTCGCCGCGTTGCGCGCCTGGCTTGAGTCGAAGGGAATCGGCGAGGGCGATCGGGTTGCCGGTTTCCTGCCCAATCTGCCCGAGACCATCGCGGCCATGCTGGCGACGGCGAGTCTTGGCGCGGTGTGGACCTCCTGTTCACCCGATTTCGGCACGCGCGGGGTGCTCGACCGGTTCGGCCAGATCGAACCCAAGGCGCTGATCTGCGCCGACGGTTACTTCTATGGCGGCAAGACCTTCGACAGCCGGCCCCGCGTGGCCGAGATCCTGGCGGAACTGCCCAGCGTCAAGGCGGTCGTCGTGGTGCCGTATGTCGAGAAAACACCGGATATCTCCAGCCTGCGCGACGCCGTAACTTGGAGCGAGGCGACCTCTGCGACGCCTGCGGGCGATATTCCCTTTGCCCAGGTCGCGTTCGATCATCCGCTTTTCATCATGTATTCGTCGGGTACCACCGGCGCGCCCAAATGCATCGTGCATGGCCACGGCGGAACCTTGCTCCAACATCTGAAGGAGCACTGCCTGCATTGTGATCTCAGCGCCGACGATCGGCTGTTCTACTTCTCGACCTGCGGCTGGATGATGTGGAACTGGCAGGTCTCGGGCCTGGCGATCGGTGCGACGCTGATGCTCTTTGAAGGCAATCCTGCCCATCCGGGACCCGAGATCCTTTGGGATTTCGTCGAAAAGGAGAAGATCACGGTCTTCGGCACCTCGGCCAAGTATCTCTCGGCCATTGAGAAGGCCGGCGTGAAGCCGCGCGAAAGCCACGACCTTTCCGCCGTACGGCTATTGATGTCGACCGGCTCGCCGCTGACCCACGAAAGTTACGACTACATTTACCGCGATGTGAAAGAGGATGTTCAGCTCTCCTCGATCTCTGGGGGAACCGACATCGTGTCCTGCTTCGTCCTGGGTAATCCCGTGCTTCCGGTTCACAAGGGCGAAATCCAGTCACGTGGACTGGGCATGGCGGTCGAGGTCTTCGGGGATGACGGCAAGGCCCTGCCTGCGGGCGAAAAGGGCGAACTGGTCTGCACCAGACCGTTTCCCTCCATGCCGGTCGGATTCTGGAACGACCCCGATGGTGCGAAGTACCACGCGGCCTATTTCGACACCTTCCCGAATGTCTGGCGCCATGGTGACTGGTCGGTGGTGACACCCTCGGGCGGCATGGTGATCTATGGCCGGTCCGATGCCGTGCTCAATCCCGGCGGCGTGCGCATCGGCACCGCCGAGATCTACCGCCAGGTCGAGCAGTTCGACGCGATCCTTGAGAGCCTGTGTATCGGCCAGGACTGGGACGATGACGTGCGTGTCGTCCTGTTCGTCGTCATGCGTCCAGGCCATGAACTCACAGACGATCTGATCGCGGCGATCCGCCAGAAGATCCGCACCAACGCATCACCACGCCATATGCCGGCCAAGGTGATCGCCGTGGCCGACATCCCGCGCACGCGTTCGAACAAGATCAGCGAACTTGCCGTGCGCGACATCGTGCACGGCCGTCAGGTCAAGAACACCGAAGCCCTGGCCAACCCCGAAGCGCTGAAGCTCTACGAAGGGCTGGAGGCGTTGCAGAGTTAGCGGTTGTTGAGAATTTTGGGCCAATCGCGACGTTGGTGCAGGATGCGGAGAACTTCAACACGATCACCGACGATACGAAAGAAGACGAAGTAGTGGTTGCGATGGCGCAATCTCCGGACTCCAGCTCGGTTCACCGATATGCCCTTTGCGGCGGGAGAATCGGCAAGGGATGCGATGGTGCCGTCGAGGTCATACATGTACCGATCAGCTTGCCTGCTACCCCACCTTTCCATCGTGTAGCTCGCAATCTCATCCAGGTCGCGTTGTGCGCGAAGTGTGTTTGCAATACGGAACTTCACGAAGCTTTCTTCGCTCGCAGCTTCGCACGTGCAATGACGTCCTCCATGTCATGGGGAACGAGTTCTCCACGGTCGGCTTCCGCAATCGCAGGGTTGAGTTCTGCCCTCAGTTCTTCAACGGTCCAATCGCCGAAGTCGCGGGATTGCTGCCACAGGCGGATACCTTCGCGCACGACTTCGGAGACGCTGGCGTACTCGCCCGCGGTGACGGCGTCCTGAATGGCTTTTTCCATCGCGGGCGTCAGGGAAACATTGGGCATCGTGGCTTCCTTTGGCTGATGGCCAAGTTTAGCCAACTATGGCCAATTTGGCCATCAGAGAAGCGCTTCGGCTGCTCTGACTTCGCCGGTATGCGTGCCTGCCCAGTTGTGCTGCGGGCGCGTTGACCAGTCGGAAAGTTCCTTCCAGGTGCGATCATCCATGGCGCCGATGCGGCGCATAACGTGGGTCATGGCAACTTCGGCAGCACGGCCTGCGCCGTCCTCGATCTTGAGCGCGATACCGTAGCCCTTTTCGGGCCATGCGCCGGCATAAACGCCCTCGGCGCCACCCTTGACGACATAGACACCCCGACCGGCTTCCATCAGGGCAGCGCAGGAACGCCCGGTGCCCGCGACCATCAGCGGGTGGGCGGCCATGGCCTCGACAATGGCACGGCAGGCCTGGGCGCGCTTGTCGGCAAGACGTTCGGGATCGGCCAGGCGCGCCATGCCCAGAGCCAGGGCGTGAAGCGGCATAGCGATGGAGGGGATGCCGCAGCCGTCGGTGCCCAGATCGGCGCGGGCGAGGTCCACGCCACACATGTCGGCCATGGTCTGGCAGACTGCGGCCTGAGCCGGATGGTCGGGGTCGAGATATCCCCTGGGGTCCACATCCATATGGCGGCAGATGGTCAGGAAACCGGAATGTTTGCCCGAACAGTTGTTGTGTTCCGGTCCTGCCTCTCCGCCCGAGCGGTAGAGTTCATGGAGGTCCCTGGCGATGCCGGGGTCCTGACGGCCGCATTCCAGGTTGGCCGGTGAAAGACCCAGGCGCTCGAGCCATGCCAGAACGGGTTCGACATGCATGGGTTCGCCATTGTGGCTGGCACAGGCCAGCGCCAGTTCCTTCTGGCTGACGCCGAAGGCGTCCATGGCACCCGATTCCGCCATCACCAGGGCGGCCTGTATCGGCTTGATGGCCGAACGCGGAAACATGACCAGTTCAGGATCGCCCAGGCTCCAGATGACCTTGCCTGTGGAATCGACCGCCACGGCGGCACCGCGATGGCGGCTCTCGACGGTGGTGCCGCGGATGACATCGATCAGAACGGGAAGGGCGGGTTCGGTCATGCGTGCGATTCCTTGATGCGAGGCTCAAAATTCTGCGCATCGGCCTAGGGCATGACCCAGCCGGGGTCAATGGCAGTCAAGGGTGAACGATCATCGCTTGCCAGCGCCTTCACGGCTTGGCAGGTTCGCGCCATGCGTGGGTACTTCGGCATCGGCATCGAGGGTGTTTCCAAGACCGGCAACATGGGCAACCTGTTCCGCAGCGCCCACGCGTTCGGCGCTGGTTTTGTCTTCACGATTGCTCCCGACCCCAAGGTCAAGATCGGCACCGATACCTCGTCAGCCTACAAGAACGTCCCGTTCTTCAACTTCGCGGACCTTGACGACTTCCGGCTGCCCCATGCCTGCCAGCTTGTGGGCATTGAACTCACCGACGACGCGGTTGATCTGCCGGCCTTCCACCATCCCCATTCGGCGGCTTATGTCCTGGGGCCGGAACTGGGCAGCCTCTCGCCGGGTCTGCTGGCCTGCTGTGATCATGTCGTGAAAATTCCCACATCGTTCTGCGTCAACGTCGCGATTGCCGGTGCCATCGTGATGTATGACCGCATGCGGATGCATGGAAAATTCTCCCGGCCGGTGACGCCCCACGGCGGCGCAGAGGAGATGAGCCGCCATGTCCGGGGCGGGCGGTTCGTGCGCACGCCAAAGGCTGATCGGGCAACGTAGGAAAATTCATGCAGCTTCGTGACACTTGGAACAGGCTTTGCCCTGTTTTCGCCGCGCTCATTTGGTTAGTGTCACCATGTCCGAATCAAACCAGACCCCGCAACCCGACCGTCAAGACGAGTCCAGGACCTGTGACATGACCACCATCGTTCGATCTTTTGGCTTCTTTCTCGGCTGCCTGGCGCTGATCGCCATGACCTGGCCTGCCGCCGCCCAGACCCCTCAGACGCTGGGGACCTATCGCGACTGGTCGGCCTTTGCCTATCAGGATGGCGCGACGCGCGTCTGTTATATGGGGACCGAGCCGACCAATTCGAGCGGTGACTATGATCAGCGCGGTGACGTCTGGATCCTGGTGACTCATCGCTCGCCCGGTGGCGGCCGCGATGTCGTGTCGGTCATCGCGGGTTACAATTATGAAGAGAACGCACCGGTCCTGATCAGCATCGGCACCAAGACCTTCACCCTGTTCAGCCAGGGGGATACCGCCTGGGCCTACTCTGAAGCCGATGATCGTGCCCTGATTGCAGCCATGAAGGCCGGGATCGACATGAAGGTTGCCGGCCGTTCCTGGCGAGGAACCGACACGACCGACGAGCACTCTCTGCTCGGCTTCACCGCCGCCTATGAGGCGATCAGCCAGGCCTGCGCCAACTAGGCCCGACAGCCGGAGTTGGCATTTGCGGCCGGGAGGACTATATCCCGGCCTATGGATGCGACCGTCGAAACCACGCCTAAGAAGAACCTGATCGGGTTGACCCGTGCGCAGCTTGGCGAGGAAATTGCCGCGCTCGGTGAAAAGCCATTCCGGGTCAAGCAACTGTGGCATTGGATCTATCATCGCGGGGTTACCGACTTTTCCCAGATGACGACGCTGGCCCGTACCTTCCAGGAAACGCTGGCTGAACATTTCGTGGTCGACCGGCTTGAGGTTGCACGCCATCAGGTGAGTGAGGACGGCACCCAGAAGTGGCTGCTGCGCACCGATGGCGGGCATCTGATCGAAAGCGTGCACATTCCCGAAGAGGATCGCGGCGCACTTTGCATCTCCTCACAGGTCGGCTGCACGCTGACCTGCACTTTCTGTCACACCGGCACCCAGCGCCTGGTGCGGAACCTGGAGCCAGGAGAGATTGTCGGCCAGTTCATGCTGGCCCGCGACACGCTGGGCGAATGGCCGTCGCCGACCGATGGCAACCGCCTGCTTTCCAACATTGTCATGATGGGTATGGGCGAGCCGCTTTACAACTTCGAGAACGTGAAGGCTGCCCTGCAGATTGTCATGGACGAGGAGGGCATTGCCCTTTCGCGTCGGCGCATTACGCTCTCGACCTCGGGTGTCGTGCCCATGATGGAGCGCTGCGGCGAGGAGCTGAATGTCGATCTGGCGGTGTCGCTTCACGCGGTGACCGACGAGATCCGCAACACGCTGGTGCCGCTCAACAAGAAGTATCCGATCGAACAACTGCTGGCTGCCTGCCGGGCCTACCCCGGCGCCAGCAATGCGCGGCGCATCACGTTTGAATACGTCATGCTCAAGGGTGTGAACGACAGCGATGCCGATGCGCGCGCTCTGGTCCAGTTGCTCAAGGGTATTCCGGCCAAGGTGAACCTCATTCCGTTCAACCCCTGGCCGGGCGTGGCCTATGAATGCTCGTCGAACAACCGCATTCATGCCTTTGCACGCATCGTCAACGATGGCGGGCTTTCGGCACCGGTTCGCCGCCCGCGCGGTCGCGACATTCTGGCAGCCTGCGGTCAGCTGAAATCCGACACGGTGAAGAAACGCAAGAGCGAGATTCTCCGCGAACAGGCTGAAGCCGAAGCGGCTGCCTGATCTCTCAACGCTTCGGGCTGTCCCAGAACGGCCTGCTGGCTTCACGCAACACATCTTCACGGCTTAATCCGATATCGCGCAACGTGCGTGCATCAAGATTCGCCAGTTCCCGGCGCTGGTTTGCCAGATCCTGCCAGCAAAGCAGGCGGTGCCAGAACCGAGTCAGCAGATGACGGCCCGTCGTGTGACGTTTTGCATGGCTGTGGCGGCAGGTGTCGGTACTGTGCATCTTGATCTCCCTGGTGTCTGTCACCTCAAGATGTTGCTGGCAGGTTGATTTATCCAACGAATAGATTAGATGGTAATCATCACGAATATTGATGATTGAAATGAATCTCGATACCGACCTCCTGCGCAGTTTTCTGGCCATCGTTGATACCGGCAACTTCACCCGGGCGGCCGACCTTGTCGGACGCACACAATCGGCGGTATCCATGCAGATGAAACGTCTGGAGGAGACTCTGGGCAAGCCGCTGTTCGTACGTGACGGACGCCAGATGCAGCTTTCCGGCGATGGCGAAAAGCTGGTGGGCTATGCAAGGCGCATGATTGCGCTCAACGACACCGCCCTGGCGCAGTTTTCCCAGCCGGAACTCAGTGGTCGCGTGAGTCTGGGTATCCCCGACGACTATGTCGCGCGATTCCTGCCCAGCGTGCTGGCGGAGTTCAGCGGTCAGCACCCCCAGGTCGAGCTGGAGGTACGCACAGAACCCAGCGTCGTGCTGGACGCATCCCTGGCAAACGGTGAGCTTGACCTGGCCTTGCTTAGTTGTGCGGCGGTTCCCGATTTCGGCGAGATCATTCACCGCGAACCCATGGTCTGGGTGACCTCGGCCCATCATGTTGTCGAGGAACAGGCTCCCCTGCCTCTGGCCACCACAGAGCCGTACTGCCAGATGCGCCGCAACGCGTTGATGGCTCTCGACACCTATGACATCGCCTATCGCATTGCCTATATCGGGCGCAGTTACCTCAGCTTGCAGTCCTTCGTTCTGGCCGGGCTGGCGGTTTCCCATATCGGGGAAAGCGCCGTTGTGCCCGGCATGAAGGTCCTGGATGGCGCGGTCGGCTTTCCTCCGATCGCTCCGGTTGATGTGGGACTTAAACGGCGCGGTGGCTCTGGCAATCCGGCCGCGGACTGGTTGGCGCAGGCCCTGACCGACAGTCTGAAATCCGCCGCCCTGCTGGATGCCTGATCCGCACGCATGCCGCGCTTGATAGCGGGCGGCCTGCCGGTCCATGCTGTCGCCTGA